>CAZZAX010000009.1:0-73223 GCA_964653075.1 uncultured Pirellulales bacterium | reverse complement strand
CTTTACTACGGCCAACTTCCTTATCATAGACGATTTTGAGGCTTACAATGACCTTGATCCTGCTGATCCGTCCAGCAACAGGATATTCAATGTCTGGGTGGATGGATTCGACAACCCGGCCATAAACGGCTCTGTCGTTGGTCACGCCAATCCCCCATTCGCTGAGCAGACTATTGTTCACAGTGGCTTTTGTTCGATGCCGATGGCCTACAATAATGCAGTCGGCAAATCTGAGGCGACTTTGACATTAACTTCCAATCGTGACTGGACAGTGAAAGGTCTCAACACTCTAACGATTTGGTTCCGCGGCGGCTCGGCCAATGCCGCCGAGAATTTGTACGTTTCTCTCAATGGCAACGCCGTGGTCAATCATGATAATCCTGATGCAGCACTGTTAAGTAGTTGGAAAGCATGGAATATCGACCTGACGCGCTTTGCAGACCAGGGTGTGAACCTTGCCAATGTCAATTCGATTACTCTTGGCTTCGGTAACAGGACCAAACCTGTGGCTGGCGGTGCAGGTATGATGTACTTCGATGACATTCGTCTGTATCGGTAGGTCATATCGGAAACCCAGCTACTTGTAGCGACGATTGATCCCGGATTAACTAATTGTTCATTTTTTTTTGATTAAATAAAAAATGCACAAGTGATAAATTTACTCATATATCTCCTCACAGCTTCTATTTGACAGTAACAGACTCATTTAAACCCCCTTTTCAATATTGATATACAGGTTGTCTTAAATATTCACATCAAAATATTCAAATATTCGGGACTATTACAGACAACTACTTCATTTCAAATCATAGTCATAAATTAAAGAAATTTCATAAAATTTGCCGAGGACATTCTCCAGTGTGATTGTAATTCGTGTTTTTTTATTACTTAAATTTAGGAGAGTAAATGATGCGGTTTCTTGAAGAAGCAAAAAGATGGATTGGTGAAATTACCGAAATATTCTTATTGCTGATTGCCCTTGGGATTACGATTGAAATCCTTTTTGGCGGTCAAACCCAGGTTCCTTTCTTAGGAGGAATTGTCGAAAATATGACCGGGCTGCTTAGTCAACTGGGCGACAATGGGCTCGTCGGCTTGATTGCCCTGGCGATTATTTTCTTCCTGTTTTATAGAAAACCGGCTGTTCACCATCATCAGGGATAGATTAAAGCTTTAGATAGATTAGCAAAGGGCCAATCGAAAGCGCCGTCATTGTAAGTGCTGTAATGTTTAGCCCAGTGGCTGTGCTATCGGTTGGCCCCTGATTTCCACAAAAGTGGAACTGATTTACACGCATCTCCTCGGACCATCAGCCAGGTTGTTTTCGTTTCGTGTATTTTTTTCCGTTAAGGGCAATTACACAGTAATTAACTTTAACGTGCGACAAATTGACAGAAGATTTATTACACGAACGAAAATAATATCAAACAAAAATAGCCCCATTTACACTATCTGATTATTTTCTGCTTACTTGAAATTACAGGTCGGAAGATTAGAAGTTGCGCTCGACGAAACCGGTGTCGATTTTATTCTTGACGAAAAGATTGTGAGAGAGGATGTCAAGGCAGGCCGGTATAGTCGTCTTGACCGGCTCGATAATGAATTCTCTCAGAGCCCTTTTCATTGTAGCAATGGCTTCGGTTCGCGTTCTTTGATGGACAATGAGCTTGGCAATCATCGAATCATAGCTCGTCGAGATGGACAAGCCCTGATGCACATGGGTATCGACTCTGACGCCGGGACCGCCGGGAAGAATTAGCCGCCTAATCGTACCCGGAGAAGGAGCAAAATTATTCTCAGGGTCCTCGGCATTAATCCGGCATTCTATTGCCACGCCGGTATGCTTAATATTTTTCTGGCTCAATTTGACAGGCAGACCGGCGGCAATTTTCAACTGCCACTTAATCAAGTCGTGGCCGGTTACCATTTCAGTAACGGGATGCTCGACCTGAATCCGCGTGTTCGCCTCTATAAAATAAAAGTTTTTATCGTTGTCTAAAAGAAACTCAACGGTTGCGGCATTAATATATTTGGCCTTTTTTATAATCTTCAAGGCGGCCTCGGCAAGCTGCCCTCTTGTGTGCTTATCCAGGACCGGACATGGGGACTCCTCAATCATCTTTTGATGTCTTCGCTGAATGGAGCAGTCTCTTTCATAAAAGTGTAAAGCATTGCCGTGCATATCGGCCATTACCTGGACCTCGACATGCCGAGGTTCGACTATGAACTTTTCCAGATAGATGCTTCCGTCACCGAAGGCGGCCTGGGCCTCGGCACGGGCAGCACTAAATGCCGAACGCAGAGTGATGTCGTTATGGACAACTCTCATACCTCGTCCACCTCCGCCGGAAGTGGCTTTTAATATTACGGGATACCCCATCTTGTTTGCAAGCTTCAGCGCCGACGATTCCTCTTCGATAGCGCCATCGGAACCGGGCACAATCGGCACACCCGCCTTTCTCGCCAGCTCCCGGGCCTGGACCTTGTCGCCAAGCACCTGCATCGCCTCAACGGGCGGGCCAATGAATGTTATCCCGCAGTCACGGCATATCTGGGCAAAGTTTATGTTCTCAGCCAGAAAGCCATAACCGGGATGAATTGCCTCAACATCGCTAATCTCAGCGGCACTTATAATACGGGGTATATTCAGATAACTTTTAGCACAGTCGGGCGGCCCGATACAAATGGCTTCATCAGCCAGCTCCAGGTATGAAGTGTCCCGGTCCGCCTCTGAATAAACCACAACCGCCTCAATATTAAGCTCGTGACAGGCACGGATGATACGAAGCGCAATTTCACCTCGATTTGCTATCAAAATCCTTGAAAACATAATTTAATTTTTTATCTTCTGTCGTCTCTTTACTATTGATCGTTGTTTATCAATATTCAATTACACTGCCAACCTTCTCTTTGCAATAATCAATAGTAAATTATTAGTCCGGTTTGACCTTGAAAAGTACCTGGCCGTACTCAACGGCCTGGCCGTTGGTAACAAGCACTTCGACAATCGTTCCAATGGTCTCAGCTTTTATTTCATTCATGACCTTCATTGCTTCGATTATACAAACAACTGTCTGTGAATCGACCTTCGAGCCTACTTCAACATAATGCTCGGAATCGGGACTTGGTGTTGCATAGAATGTCCCGACGATAGGTGATTTTATTTCCACCAAATCCTCTGAAGACCCAGCGGCCTGGGAGGCATAAGTGTGAATCAAAGCTTCAGTACCTCCCGAATGGATATGTTGTGGCGTGCCGGACTCCGGCCTTATTGCCGGTACCGCACTTAGAGCCCCGCCGACAGAGGGATGAGGCTGTGAGCGCTTTAGAAAAATCTTGTCGTCACCATGTTTTATCTCGACCTCAAGAAGCTCATTCTCTTTCATTATCTCAATGAGCTCTTTTATTTTCTTCAAATCGGTATCGTTTTCCGCCATCGTAGCAACCTTTCCATGCAACAGGTATTGCTTAATCCGAGTGAGTATAACCAAAAGAGGTGTATTTGCAAAACAATTTTTCCAAACATCTCAGATATAACAGGACCCGGTAAATGTCTCGGAAATTCTGTTTTAGGGAAATTATGCCGGACAGCCTCGCAATTCCTGCACGCTATACGGCATCAAGGTCGTTACTTAAATGAATAAAAAATATGAGTTTCCGATTTGTGCTCTGAATCTAAGAAAGTATTTCGAAGCCGACCATTGTAATATCGTCAATTTCAGACGGCTCAATTTTTTGATTATGGGCAATCGTGTTAAGTCTGTCCATCATCTCTACAACAGACAAATCTTTGACTTCGAGAAATTCTTCGCTGAAACCAAAGCCGGTTGTGTCATCGAACTTGCCGATGAAAGGTTCTGCTCCATCGGAATACATAAACAGTTTATCGCCGCGGTGAAGCTGAACGGTCTGCTGGGGGTATTCGGCCTGTTCAAAAACCCCCAGAAGCGAGCCCCGTATCTGGAGCTGCTCGGGCTGCTGTCCCGGTCTGATAAGTATTGGATAGGGATGCCCTGCACGGGCGTATGTGAGCTGCAGTGTTTTTATATTCAAGAGACAATAACAGCAGGTGGCAAACTGATAACCGGAGAGCTTCTGCGCAGCCATTCGCACATTCAGATTTTTTATAACTTCCGTCGGTGGGAATATACGGTAATTTCTCTCATAAGTCTCCCGCATGACCAGGGCCTGCTTTAGAAAAATTGTCAACAGGGCCGCAGGCATACCGTGCCCTACCACATCAGCTACATAAAAGCCGATGTGCTGCTCGTCGATACGGACCATATCGTAAATGTCACCCGAGACCCATTCGGCAGGCATAAAAATACTGGCCCATTGCACTTCATCGGTATTGGGCAGCTGAGTGGGAAGAAAATCCTGCTGTACAAGACCGGCTAAACGAAGCTGCTCCGCAAGATTATCTGCGAGGTTTTTTGTCATTGAAAGCTGTTCGGCCAGCTTGTTCCTGTGAATTCTCAGTACATGCTTCCGTGGAACTAATGGTTTTATCGTAATTCCCGAGCTTTTTTGACGATACGCAAGATTAGCACTTATTTTGGCCCACAGCTCATCGATGGAAATGGATTCCATGCTGTTGACCATGGAGAAACTCGTCTTTGACGGCGAAAGAGAAAAGCTTTTTACAGGCATCTCCGGGCGGTCTGTAAGTAAAATCATGCCTATATTTTCCATCTCAAGGGATTCGATGATTCGGGCCAGTTGTTGCTGCTGCGAAGAATCCGCGTCCTTGGTATCGATAATAACGGTCCCTACCAAATCCAGTCTGTCACGCACTTTGGAAAACTTGTCTATTGGAAGAATACGGTAAGAGAGCTTCCTTTTTTTCAAAAGTCGTTTTATTTCAGACGGAATATGGCTTTGATTTGTTAAATACAGAACATCTGCAAAGCTTTTGTCCGATTCAACAGGAGTAAGTAATTTTACTTTTTCCATTGTCCTCGTTCTTCTTATCGTATTATAAGACCTTGAACAGGCATCATATTTGTTCATGTCCGGTATTGAATTGAATGATTAGCCGTTAAATACCATTCATGAACAACTGTTTGCAACCCGTAAGCTAATTTTCGGCTTGTTAAGGACAGTACTTTTGGAATTTTTTGCCATTTTCCACTATTACAGCAGCATAATAAATACAGGCCGCTAAGGTATGGTGACAAAAATTAAGCTTTTCCGGCCGGTGAATGGAAGTGGTATAATTATTTAACTGTAGCTCAGGTATTCTCGATACCCGTTAAGCTCAAATCCGTCGTCAACCGGCGAAAATTGCAGAGCCTATACGAAGGATGGTTGCTCCCTCTTCGACGGCGATTTCGTAGTCCGAGCTCATGCCCATACTCAGTTCAGTAAAATGCTGACCAACAATTTTTTCTCCGCGCATCTCGACAAATAGCTCTCTTGCCCGAATAAAACAGGCCCGAACAATATTCTTATTATGTGTCAGTGGTGCCATTGTCATCAAACCAACCAGTTGTAAGTTCGGCAGGGTCTCCATCTGCTCGGCAAGATGCGTTGCCGCACCTACCGGGACACCGTATTTTTGAGGTTCATTGGAAGCATTGATCTGCAAGAGCACTTTTGGGCATAAGTTCAGCTTTGCCGCTGAGGTGTTTATTTCTTCGGCCAAACGAAGTGTATCGACCGAATGTATCAGACAAGTTATAGGTAAGACATGACGAACCTTGTTACGCTGCAGATGGCCTATCATATGCCAATTTATGTTTTTAGGGGGGCTTACATCGCCATCAGAGCTCCGAAAAAAATCATCTACCTGAGAGGAAACCTTTTTCAATTGCTGAACACGATTTTCTCCAAGGTCGGTGAAGCCCAGACGAATAACCTTGTTTACCGCCTCGATTGTAGCCGACTTGGTAACGACAACAAGCTTAATATCACCGGGATCTCTGCCGACCCGGGCACAGGCGGAGTTTATGTTGTCCTTTACACGTTTTGTTTTCTCAGAAATCTTTATCATAGCTGAACAACCAATAGTCAAAAATTACAAAATCAATCTACTCAAAACCAACATATATATTCAAAATATCAGTCTGTTAAAACTTTTGCCAGCATAAAAGCCGTCAAGGCAGGATTTTTAACGGTTTTTTCATCCTCCATGTCTATTGAAATGACTACTTCAGAGACTTATCGGTCATCATCTCCGCCGGTAAGCGTAAGTGCTAAAGTTCTGAAGGTTTACGGCATCAATCCAAAAAAAATAATGTTCTAAAAAAACAAAAAAAAAGATTTTTAACTTGCATTTTATCGCCATAAGTTGTATACTAACGATATTAAGGTATTATGGGGTGTGGAAGTAAACCCCCTGTTTTGTGGTTCTGTTATTTATTCGTTTGGCAAAATTTTCGTGAAGTGTTAGCTCTTTCGTTATTTACTTAAAATATATTGCTGTTTTAACAGCTTTATAGACCTCGGCGAGGCAGTGTGGTCTACCGGTCTCCCCCCCAGCCGGAACCACGCCCTCGCCCTTTTTATGCCTAAAGTTAAAATCTCAGGCCATCTTGACCATAGTAATTAAATGCGCACCCAGAACCTGAATTCTTATTCACCGCGTATTTGGAGCACTACCTTTCTGGTTCGCGGGCCGTCAAATTCACAGAAAAAAACAGCCTGCCATGTGCCGAGGCGTAAAGATTTGTCTTTGAGCAGGATTTGCTCGCTGCAGCCGACCAGAGAGCTTTTGCAATGTGCATCTGAATTACCCTCTGAATGCCGGTAGCCCGGGCGATGATGGGGCAGCAATTCCTCCAGAGTCAACAGTATATCATGAGGTACTGAAGGGTCGGCGTTTTCGTTTATGGTTATCCCCGCGGTCGTGTGAGGGCAATATACAATGACATCACCGTTAGCAATACCCGATTGACTGACAAGCGAGCGAATTTGGCTTGTAATGTCAATCATCTGGTTGCGGCTTTTCGTGTTTACGCGGAAATCTTCATGAACGATTTTCATAATTAATCCTCACATCTGTTCGACAACTTCAATACCTAAAAGTTCACTTAGGCCGTGCCTGATAGTCTTTGCGGTTAAATCACAAAGCAAAAGTCTGGTAGGTCTTTTGTCCGGCTCGGCCTTCAGGACGGGACAATTCGTATAAAACGCGCTGAACTTCTGCGCAAGCTCATAAAGATAGGCGGTCAGATAATTCGGCTTGTAATCTACAGTAGCGGCCTGTATCGCCTCGCCGTAGCGAACCAGGTATTTTGCCAGGTCCAGCTCAGCCGGCTCGGTCAAACTCAATGCATCCAGGCCCGCAAGCTCATCTTCAATATCAACATCTTTGCTCTGTGCCTTTCTCTCGATGGATTTTATACGTGCGTATGCGTACTGCATATACGGGGCGGTATTTCCGTCCATTGCCAGCATCTTATCGAAGCTGAAGACATAGTCACTCGTGCGATTGTTTGAATAATCGGCGTATTTAACGGCCCCAATCCCGACCGCCTTGGCAATTTGCTCTTTCTTCTCGGATGAAAGCTCCGGATTCTTTTCTTCTACTACCGACTTTGCACGTTCAACCGCCTCATCCAGCAGCTCTTTCAATTTTACGTTCTCACCGGAGCGTGTCTTTAACGGTGTGCCGTCCTCTCCTAAAACACTGCCGAACATAACGTGCGAGAGCTTTATATCATCACCTACCCACCCGGCCATCTTCGCAACCGCAAACAGCATCTCAAAATGCAGCTTCTGACGGGAGTCGGTAACGTAAATTATAGCGTTTGCTTTTAATTCGTTTACCCGGTATCGCAACGCCGCCAAATCCGTCGTCGCATAAAGATACGCACCATCCGACTTCTGAATAATAAACGGCAAAGGCTGCCCCTCCTTATTCTTAAACCCCTCAGGAAATACACATACCGCTCTATCCGATTCGACCGCCAGTCCCTTTTGTTTCAAATCAGCAACTACTCCTGGCAAGTCTTCATTGTATTCGCTCTCACCTCGAACATCTTCCGTACGAAGAGTTGCGCAGAGCTCATCATATATTTCCTGACAGTGCTCAAGTGTACTTTTTCTAATTATTTCCCAATACCTAATCCAAATTCTATTACCAGAATGTAATCCAACGACAGCAGCGCGCGCTGTTTTTGAAAACTCCTCATTGGATTCATCCAATACACTTGCTTCCCTGTAGAAAGCCTCAAGATCAGCCAGTGGCGCCATTGCTTCCATCATCACTCCCGTCTGGCTTGTCTCAAGCAACTTCTTGTCATACAATGCACACAGCGCACATAGCTTTCCGAATTGTGTCCCCCAGTCGCCGATATGATTTTGTCGGATTACATTGTGGCCGAGGCATTCGAGGATTCGGCAGATACAATCACCGATTATCGTGCTTCTAAGGTGGCCAACGTGCATCTGCTTGGCAATATTGGGGCTGGAAAAATCTACAATGACAGTTTTCGGCTCAGCAGTCTTATCTATACCGAGACTTGAAATGTGCCTGTTAATTTCAAGTAACCTGTCGGTTAAAAATTCAGGTTTCAGCCGAAGGTTTATAAAACCCGGCCCGGCCACTTCAGGAGGCTGGCAAATATCGCTCAGGTCTAAATGCTTAACCACCTCTTCGGCGAGCTTGCGGGGATTGGTCTTCAACTTTTTCGCCAGGCCCATTACGCCGTTGGCCTGGTAATCACCGAACTTCGGATCGGTAGAAGGTCTTACAATGGCGGCACAATTTTTCTGGCCACTAACAACCTCCATAGCAGCACTAATTCTTTCTTCGAGTATGTCAATAATCGGCTTCATATAAAGATCAATCGTCCATCATCCCTCGTCAATCGTCAATCTCTCAGCATCGCCCCAGAGTAATTCCAAATCGTAATAGTCCCGGTATTCGCTGTCAAAGATGTGGATAACGACATCGACATAATCCAGCAGAATCCAGCGTGCCTGTTCATAACCTGCCCTGCCGAAACGCTGGAAATGTTGTTCTCTTGCAGTTTGAGAGATTTCATCGGCCACGGTGCGCATCTGTCTGTCACTTGTGCCGGTGGCGATTACAAAGTAATCGGTAGCCGGCGACTTTCCGCTCAGATCCAGAACGACAATATCGCTGCAATGCCTCTCTGCGGCCACTTTAGCAGCAGCCAGAGCAAAGGCCCTTGCCGGATTCGAGACTTTCTTTTTTCGCGTCTTTGGTTTGACCGCAGACACTTTCTTTTGCGTTTTTTTCTTGGCAGTTTTTGAAGTCTTCTTTTTTACCAAATTCTATATCCTCACAATAAATAAAAAGGGGCAGCCTTTGTGGCCACCCCGATAGATTAACTTTATTAGCCGGTCGCGTCAACTGCGCAACTCGGAATACCATATACTCAATTATTTAAAGCTCAGGCCCAGCCATTCGCTGATAACAGGAGCAAATTTTACTATGACTCCCGAGAAGACCACGCTGACCATTGTCATTAGCTTTATCAGAATATTCAAACTCGGTCCGGAGGTGTCCTTACAGGGGTCGCCAACGGTGTCACCAACAACGGCGGCCTTGTGTGCATCGGAGCCTTTACCGCCGTGGGCGCCTTTTTCAATATACTTTTTGGCGTTGTCCCAGGCGCCGCCGGCATTATTGAGCGTAATCGCAAGAACAAAACCGCAGCTCAATCCCCCCGCCAAAAGCCCCATCACACCCGCAACTCCAAGGAGCAGCCCCGTAAGGACCGGTATGATAATAGCCAGCAGCGAAGGAAGAATCATCTCTTTCTGCGCGCCTTTTGTTGAAATGGAAACGCAGCGGGCATAATCGGGCTGGCCTGTACCTTCCATAATACCGGGGATGTCCTTAAACTGTCTGCGGACTTCATTAACCATCGCTCCTGCCGCCCTGCCGACCGCTTTCATTGTCATTGCACAGAATACAAAGGCCATCATGGCGCCGAGAAACAACCCGCAAATTAGCTTCGGATTCATTATTGTAAGATTATAAGCTGAGACAAAATCCATTACCCCCGCCGTCTTGGCGGATTCGGGTGTAAACTCAACATTTCCAACAGTAAAAGTCCCGCCTGCCTCTGTCGCAAGCCTTGATATCCAAATGCGAACCTCCTCGATATATGCGGCCAGAAGTGCCATCGCCGTCAAAGCCGCAGAACCGATAGCAAATCCCTTGCCGGTTGCCGCCGTTGTATTACCGAGGGCATCAAGGGCATCTGTTCTTTTTCTGACCTCTTCACCGAGGCCGCTCATTTCGGCATTGCCGCCTGCATTGTCCGCAATCGGGCCGTAAGCATCGGTTGCCAAAGTAATACCCAGCGTTGCGAGCATTCCAACCGCAGCAAAACCGATTCCGTAAAGACCCATCGATATATTTGTGAAACCGCCGGCAAAACCAAAGGCACATAAAATACCAATGACAATCGTTACTACAGGCAGGCCCGCCGAAAACATACCTGTTGCGAAGCCGTCGATAATTGTCGTAGCAGCACCCATTTCTGTCTGCTGGGCAATACCGCGCGTGGGACCGTACTCGTCGGATGTGTAATACTCGGTAAACTGGCCTATAACCACGCCGGCAACAAGGCCGGAAACAACCGAGCCGAAGACTCCAAATGTAATCCAACCGGCCCAGGCCAGAATTAACACCGCCACAATAATCAGTACCGAACTGCCAAGGGTCCCGAAAAGTAATGCCCGAAGCAGGTTCTTCTGGCTGGCGTCCTCCTTGCAGCGGACCATAAAAATACCCAAGATAGAAAGGACAATACCTATTCCGGCTACAAGCATCGGGGCAAGTACGGCCTTTAGAACCATCTCTTGTGACGACAGCGTCAAAGCCGCCCCCAACGCCGCTGTTGCAAGTATTGAGCCGCAGTAGCTTTCGTAAAGGTCGGCGCCCATACCGGCAACATCGCCGACATTGTCGCCGACATTATCAGCGATCGTGGCCGGGTTTCTCGGGTCGTCTTCGGGAATGCCCGCCTCGACCTTGCCGACAAGGTCCGCCCCGACGTCTGCCGCCTTGGTGTAGATACCGCCGCCAACACGGGCAAATAACGCCTGAGTAGAAGCACCCATACCGAAAGTTATCATCGTTGTCGTAATTTCTACAAGTTTATGATGCGGGTCCATACCTGCCGGTACAAGCTGCAATCCCAAAAATTTCAGTCCCGTCTCCATATTGGCTGCATTATAAACAATCTTATCAAGAATAAGATACCACAGCGAAATATCCAGCAGACCGAACCCAACAACTACAAGACCCATAACCGCCCCCGAACGAAAGGCTACCTGCAGGCCTTTATTCAGGCTCTCGCTGGCGCCCTGGGCGGTACGGGATGAGGCGTTTGTCGCCGTTTTCATACCTAAAAAGCCGCACAGCCCGCTAAAGAAACCGCCTGTCAGAAATGCAATCGGTACAAATGGGTTTTGAACACCCAGATAAGCACAGACAGCGAAGATTATCAGCAGGATTACAAATACCAGGCTTACAACGCTGTACTGCCTGAACAGATAGGCATAGGCGCCTTCACGGACGTGATTAGCGATGGTTATCATTTTCTCAGTGCCTTCCGGCGCTTCCATGACCTTCTTATAGAAATAATACGCGAACCCCAGTGCTAATATCGCCGCTATAGGGGCAATCGCCCAACTCAACGGCGTACCGGCCAGCTCATTCGACTCGGAACCTTCCGACGCCATTGCCGTTGCACTAAATGCAAATATCGGCACCAAAAAACCAAGGGTACTCTTCATAACTTTCACTGTTTTACTCCTTTTAGAAATTAACTGTTATCCCCACTATCACGAAAGACTTAAAATTTAACGCAGTTTAACGAAATGGATTCGCTTTTCAACTGTTTTATTGTGGGAAAAATAAATATAGGCCAAAAGTGTATAACCGTAGAAAGAAAGTGCAAAAGTACCAAAGCCGTACTTTTCCCCACATCAAGTGTGGTAATCAGCGTTGATTTTAACATATCCGGCGCTCAAATCGCAGCCGTAACAAAAATCGCTCACCTTCCCCGCCCCCAGCTCCACGGTTATAGTATGCTCCGTTTGTGAAACAATCCTGCTCGCCTTTTTTGCATCGAATTTTCTCGGCGTACCATTCTTAAAAACAGTCACTTCACCAAGCTTGCACGATAGCTTGTCCGGGTTCAATTTCACAGACGCAGAACCAACTGCACAGATAATTCTGCCCCAGTTGGGGTCGCCCCCGTTGACTGCGCATTTTACCAGCGGATAATCAGCAACCGCCCTGCACGCCCTCGCGGCATCGGCCTTAGTAGCCGCCCCTTTGATAACCACCTTAAACATCCTCGTTGCCCCTTCGGCATCCAGCGCCATCTGCCTTGCCAAATCATCACACAACTGGCCCAGCACCTTCGCAAATTTTTTATACCGTGGACACTGACCTACTATCGGCCGGTTGCCCGCCAGCCCGGAAGCAAGTATTATCGCAGTATCATTCGTGCTTTGATGGCCGTCAACAGTCAGCCTGTTCAGCGAATTGCCGATGGCGGCTTTTAAGGCCTTCGACAGTAATGGTTTTGTTATAGCTGCATCCGTAGTAATAAAGCAAAGTGTCGTTGCCATATTAGGCGCAATCATACCGGCCCCCTTTACTGTGCCGGCTATCGTAACTTTCGCGCCTGATATTTCGAGCCGGCGGACGGCCTGTTTCGCCCTCGTGTCGGTAGTCATTATCGCCTTCGCAAAATCCAGACCCGCTTTAGCTGAAGCAGAGAGTTTTCCCGCCGCCTTGGAAATGCCCGAAGTAATCTTACCTATAGGCAGCTGCTCTCCGATAATACCCGTCGAACCAACAAGCACATTATGAGGATTACTTTCAATCTGCCTTGCCGTCTCGGTACACATCCTGACAGCTTTAGCCACGCCCTGCTTACCCGTGCAGGTGTTGGCGTTACCGGAATTAACCACCACCGCCGAGATGCTCCTGCTCCCGACGTGTTTTTTGCAAACCTGTACCGCCGCCGAGACCACTTTGTTGGTCGTAAAAACCGCCGCTGCTTTCACGCCGGTCGGGCAAACAATCAGCCCTAAATCATATTTACCGGATTTCTTCACGCCGCAATGCACCCCGGCCGCCAAATATCCCTTCGGAGCAGTAACAGTATTATTAGCCATAGTATTTTCTCTAATCATCCTGCCATCACCAAAGCAGGCAATTTAATTTGATTCTCGAACATACTTTTGCTGATTTGTGTCTTCCTGCTGAAATAACTTCTTTCACGTACCTATCTTGTTGATCGCCCTAGCGATTCGGAGAACAGCTTCGAAACCGTCCCAGATATTTTCGTGGCTGATTGCACCCAACGCAACCGCTTCTTTGTGTAGAGCCTCATATATAGATATAGCCTCTTGGTGGGAAATATTTTCCTGCGATATTAGTTTTCGATAAAACTTATTGAGTTTATGCTTATTTTTTATCATTTAAATTCGGCAGAGAAAAAGCAATATATGAAGCCTCATTTGTTGTCAATGGTAACACCCGGCCAGCTATCCGTGCGGAACGGAGACGCCGGAAGCCCTTCGACGTTATACAAATTGCATACAGGATTGTCCGCCCAGGCGTAGCGCACAGCAACCGGAGCAGATACCTCACTACTGCTAACCACAACTTTATCACCCTCTATCTTGGCATCCGCCCAGACGAGCTTCCGGTCGGCCCCGGCTATTGCGAATCCTTTCAACGGCCCGCCACCACGGGCAATAAGCCCGCCGCCAACGTGGTCGAAGCCCAGGACAACCTTGTTGCCCTCGACGTTCATTCTTTTGAAAAGAGGCCCGGAATAGACCAAATTCTTGCCATAGTTCTTCGCCAGTGCCCACAATGCCAGACGCCTGCCAACATCCTGTTTGTTTTTCGGATGTATATCCTTAGCTTCTCCGATATCTATAATCACCGCCATCCCCGTATTCGGCAAATCCAATGTCATCAACTGGGCCTCGCGCAGTTCCGCCCATGCACTCTCAACCGGCTCAGGTTTGATATCCATAAAATTAGCCAGCTGCACAAAAAGAAAGCTAAAATCACCCTGCCCCCAGTCGTTGCGCCAGTTGCTTATCATTGCGGGAAAAATTTTACGATACTGATAAGCCCGGCCTGCATTCGACTCTCCCTGATACCATATGGCCCCGTTAATACCATACGGAATCAAAGGAGCTATCATTGCATTATACAAGCCCGCCGGCGAGTGTGGATGCTCAGGTCCCATAGGTGCACGCGGTCCACGAGGCCTGTTTGTCCCTTCGGCCTTGGCTTTTTCAACGGCCTTCTTCCATGCTTCTCTCTTCTGCTCATATTCCTGCATTGCCTGCGGATATTTTGCTATCGCATCATCAAAACGCTCTAAAATCGGTATGGCATCCGGCACATTCTCAAGCACTCCTCGTCTTGTCCATGCCTCAGACGGTGTCCCGCCCCACGATGTGTGAATTAAGCCTATCGGAACATCAAGCTCCTTATACAATTCTCGACCGAAAAAATAACCGGCTGCCGAAAAACCGCCAACCGTTTCAGGACTGCACAATGACCAACTTCCTTCACAATCCGATTGCGGCTCGGTCGCAACTTTCCGCGTAACCGAAAACAGCCGAATATTCGGATAGTTTGCCGCTAAAATTTCCTCCTTGGCATTCGTCGAATTCTGCACCGACATCTGCATATTCGACTGGCCCGAACAGACCCAGACCTCACCGACCATAATATTTTTAATCTTTATCACATTCTTGCCGCTAATAGTCATTTCATACGGCCCGCCCGCTTTCGGCGGATTCATCTTAAACATCCACTTACCCTCTTCGTCCGCCTTAACCGCCCATCTCATACCGTTCCAGCTAACTCCGGCCATAACTTCCTCACCAGGCTTCGCCCAGCCCCAGATAGTGACCTTTTTGTCCCGCTGAAGGACCATATTATCACCTATTACCGCCGGAAGCTTAACGTCCGCAAAAACCGCACCAGCGCTCGCCAGCAGCAAAACACCAAAAACGACTAAAACCATTGTTGCACTTAATCTTGTTCTCTTGCGACTCATTGTTCAGGCTCCTTAAATATGAAAAATTGTCCTCACAAAAACTTACTTACCCGGTTGATTAACCGACAAATATAATAACCTGTAAATCTCAATATTTCAACAAACATCTTAGAGTGCCTAACAAAATGAATCGTAGCGCCGAAAACGAGCATTTTCGTTTCTGGCAAGGAAGGCGAAGCAGGCAATGTACAGCATTGTCGATGGAACCTGACGCCGTCCAGAGATGAAATAAGCCGTTTGAATGCAGAGTCATTTTGTTAGGTGCTCTTATACAATATCATACATTAAGTTGCCACAGGTAGCGAGTTGACACAACCGTCATCCCGAACGCAAGAGTTTATCCTGAGCGAAGTCGAGAAATCTGGGTACTCATTTCAATGACTCAGAGTCTATAGTAACGCTCTGAAATTGTACGCATTGCTATACGGACTTGGGATTCCAAAGCGCCTCTTCTATATCTTTATTCATTCTGAAGTCGCATTATAAAGATAACACGTCACCCGAAATCAAACGAAACAACACCTCCCCCAAAGAAATAGGAATCTGTTAGATTATATCATGTAGGGGGCACGCATCGCGCGGGATCGCATCCGGTTGGCTTCAGGATCACCGATAAACTCAGCTTTGCGTAAATCGAACTTCAGGTTCCGCTTCAATCGCTCGCAGATGTCTGCGGCTAAGCAGATGTTCATGGATTGATACATAACGTCAGGATTCGCCACTGTGGGTCGGCGTGACCGGATGCAGTCAAAGAAATCCCGCACGTGGTTCATCTTCCGTTGTGTCCGGCCCGTGTATTCGTCCAGCACTTTCCTGTACTCGCGCAACAATGCCGGTGAGGAGACATCGGGCTTCGAATAACCGTCGGCGGCTGCCACCCATCCTTCTGGACCATCGAAACGCTCACCACAAGCGCCATGCCAATATTTGCACGGTTCCCATACCGAGCCGTCGACTCGGAACAGAACCAACTTTACACCGTTGGATAAGCGTGTAACCATCGTCTCATTCGGACCCTTATACTCGAACTCGATGAAGAAAACGTCTGTCATATCGAGTCCGGCCAAGGCCTGGGCAGCCGTGTGCGCCCCCCACATCGCGACATTAGTAGCAAAATCATAAAAGTGATACCATCCTCCTTTCACATAGCTGCTGTTGTAAGGACGCCAGGGACATGAACCGAGCCAGACATCCCAGTCCAGTTCATCCTTGGGTGGTTCCGGTTCCGCCGCCAGCCAGTCGTGACGCCACCCATCGCGCCAACGAATGTCGGCATAAACAGTATGAATCTGACCCAACCGGCCGGATCGTGCCATCTCTATGGCGAACACGTGATTCCCCTCGCTGAGCCTTTGGGCGCCGGTTTGATAGATCCGGCCATACCGGCGTGCGGTCTCCACGACCGCCTTCCCCTGCGCCATTGTAAGGCAGGCCGGCTTCTCACAATAGACATCCTTGCCGGCCCGCATGGCCATGATCGAAGCCAGTGCGTGCCAGCGGTCGCCGGTGGCAATCAACACAGCATCCACATCCATCCGCTCGGCCAGGAACTGACGTAAATCGCCATACGTGGCACAATCTGTGTTGCCATATTTACTGTCCACAATCTTCTTTGCCGCCTGACGCCGACTTTTTAGGGCATCACAGACCGCGACAAAATGCACATCCGCCTCGTTTAACATCCAACCCAAATCATAAGAACCGCGGCCACCAACTCCAATTCCGCCCATCACGATGCGTTCACTTGGTGAAATAATGCCGCCATGCCCCAGCGATGAGGCCGGTACATAATAAGGCAGCGCAATAGCACTTGCTGCAATTACCCCACGCCTCAGAAAACGACGTCGCGTGAGTTTCGTTCTATTGTCAACTAAGATTTCCCGTTTACAGTCCACCGATACACTCCTGCAAGTTTCAAGACTCATAATAGCGTAATTCCATCTCATTATCAACAAGAACCTATAATAAATAGTCAACCTGTGCCATAGGTATCCTTTCCCCTTCTTCACCCTGATCGCAGTAAAGTTTACACCTGGGTGTACGTACATGGCTCTTCTGCCGGGGGAAGGTCTAAATTCTCTAATTCACTAAAATTTCTTTTGCTTTTCTGTCTTTTTTCCGTTATCCTTATCCCTAAAGGCCTTATGCGGACATCTTGATGAGAGCAGCGAAATAAGAGATACAATTGTGTTTGACGAGAATTGCGATTTTGGATTTCTTGTTAATAAATTGTTAAGTGTAACTCTTTTTAAGCTGGACGAATTGTCTATGACTAAGTATTCTTTTTGTTTATATAATGTAATTATTGCACCTGAAATCGAGAAATACGTAACAACTACATAAACATGTATTTATACGAGGTCGATATATAAGCATCAAGCGGTTTGGAAAAAAAGGATTGTGTATGGAGCAGAAGCAATTAGCAAATCCCCCATTAGTGGAAGTGATTTTAGAGATTAGATGGGAACTACAAGAGGGAACCGTTCCACAAACAAAAACTGATCCCCATTATGTACTTCTTCCAGGCAAATTACATGCCACACTCTCTGAGAATTATCCTTATCATGAACCACTTCCGCAAGCTTCGATTCCAGATGAAATTACTCCGTATACAGTAAAACATCGATTTCGTCACGAAAAAGACGGGTGGCCTCTTATCCAAATTGGACCAGGCATCCTTACTGTTAATCATACTAAGAAGTACACGACCTTCGACGAGTTTCTTCCTCTTGCGGTTTCTGCAGTAAATGAGCTTTTTAAAGTCTACCCTGAACCGGAAAATTTAAAAATCAGTAACCTTTTGCTAAGATACATTGATTCAAAAGAGTTTGACTACAAAAAAGAGGATATTCAAGTATTTCTTCAAGATAAAATGGGCGCCCCTATTGCGTTGCCAGACAAATTATTCAACAATACTGGAGTGGATAGAATTCCGAGAAACTTTATATGGAACACTTCTTTCAGTTGCAACAAGCCGAAGGGTCTTGCAACGCTTAAGTTTGCTACCGGGACCACTAGCGGAAAACCAGCTTTAATCTGGGAACAGATCGTTCAATCTTCACATGACGATGTACCTGATATGCCAAACGGATTTAAAATTTGGATAAAAGATGCCCATAGGATAACTGAATCTTGGTTTCTTAGCCTTATAGAAGGAGATTTAGAACAGGAGTTTAACAATGGTTGAATACGATTGTGTTACTGCCCCCATAGCCAGCAAAGAAAGGCTTTCTAGACCTTCTTCGCAGATATATGAAGATTTTGAAGTTAAACCCGAATATTTAATCATTACACCTGAATGGCGAAGAATCGCGGCTACTACTTTTTTGGCTTTTGTTACTTATACTGCACCTTTTGGTCATTTTGAAGTCGCGCACAGTGTTACACCGCCTACCAGTACTATGATTATGGAGTTGGTTGAGGACGAAACTGGTAGGAGTATCTCATTGTTGCAGGCCCGGCGTTTTGCCCGTGAAATACAGAACCGTATTGATGCTCAATACCAAAGCTTGCTTGAAGCGGAGGTCGAGGTTAGTGTTGTTTGGGAGGATGTATGATCTACTCCTTCCCGTCAAAGGCGCGTCCTATTAGACAGGGGGATATATTTGCTAACATTCCACGAGCAAGTGTTTCTCTTGATTCATTAGCTACCGTTACAGATGAAAATATCCAAGTAATTTCTTGGGAAGAAATAGCTAATGAAAATAGAAAAATCGAAGCTATTCTTCCAGTAACATCAATCTTTGCAATTGTCGCAACACAAAATTGTGATGCTCTAAGTTCTCCAGAAATTACTTTATGTGAAATCCGCCAATTTTCCGAGGTAGATGGAAAAGTTAAGGACACGAAGAAACCTAAAGCCTGGGAAAAGATCATTACACAACATGCTCGAATCAATCAAAAGTGGTTTTATCTTCCTCCAGATCCCAAAATTGGTTTTACAAAGAAAATGGCAGTTGACTTCAGATGTACTATCCGAGTTCCCCGGATGGAATTAGAGAATTTTAGGAACTTTCGAAAAGGCACTCTCAACGCGTTGGCACAACAGCACTTTCGTGAAAGACTTGGGCAATTCTTTAGAAGGTATCCCTATAATGAATGGTATTCACTTGATTCTGAAGAATTAAAGGCATATGAAAAGAACCATAAATGCGAAGTTTCAACAAAGTATACTTGGCAAAATGGCAAATAAAGATGACGATTATTTCTTTTACCCTATATCTTCTTTAGAGCAATTTCAACCAAATCCACGGTGCGTCTTTATACTAAAAAAGGCAAAATAGCTGCATTTTCGACAAAAAGTGATAGTATTTTCGCGCAAATTTCAAATTTTCTAAAAAAATTTTTTATTCCTTTATTCATAAGCACTTAGCAAATTTTAACCTTTAAAAAACTCTCTCTATTTCGTATCAAACACGCAGGTATGTCTAATTATAGAGGGACTGTTTTTTTCCCTCCTAAACAACTTAATACAATTCTTCATCCTGAGCGAAGACGAAGGATTTGAATTTGAGATCTGAAATATGAAATCTGTGCTAATCCGTGCTAATCCGTGGTTAAATAATAAAAAAGGTTGGTTAATCAAAGCAAAAAGTGCGAAAATTGCTGCCGATTTTATGCAAAACAAAGCCAATTATAAATACATTAAAATTGGCGTAAGCTCTTTTAAGACAAGTAAATACGAAATTTTACCCGCTCGGCGGGGCGAAAAAACAAACCCAATCAAACCCAATACAAACCCAATCCAAACCCAATCCCCGAAAGGCCAAAAATGAACACAAGAAATGCTATAGCAATGAATTATAAAAAATTTCCCCGTTTACCGGGCAAAAAAACAAACCCAATTCAAACCCAAAACAAACCCAATACAAAGCCAAAACAAACCCAAAGCTCCCTTGCACAAAAAACCCGATTTGCTACAATTGAAAGGTGGCTTTATAATGGGGTGCCTGACTCGCTATTGGCAAACCAAAACGAAAGGGTCGGAAGGACTAACTTAGGTGCTCCAAGAAAGGTGGTAAAGAAATGTTGAAATGGGCTTCTGTTATATTGTTAACTTTGGGGTTTTCTTCGGCCCGGGCGGCCGAACCTTTTCGCGTAGTTCTCACCGACGTCGAGCAAAACATTTACAAGGAAACTGTAAACCTCACAAGCAGTGATATAACGCCGGATTGTCCTTCTTTCTGGTCTGTTCGCAAGCATGTCCTTCACGGCGGTAAACAGGAAGGTGTCGAAGTCATAGAAGTAGATAACGGTAAGCTGCGATTTACAGTAGTCCCTACACGCGGTATGTCCATTCAGCAGGTCTCAATGGGTGATTTGCGTCTCGGCTGGGATTCACCGGTTAAAGGCTTGGTCCACCCGAAATACATCAACCTGCACACACGCCAGGGTCTGGGCTGGCTGGAAGGCTTCAACGAATGGATGGTTCGGTGCGGACTGGAATTTTTCGGCGGCCCCGGAACCGACGAGTTTATCGACAACACCGGCAAAAAAGCAAATATGGATTTGACACTGCACGGCAAGATCGGCAATACTCCTGCCTCTCAGGTGGAAATAACTGTCGAACGGCAAACCCCTTATCGTATCCGAATACGAGGCAGGGTCGATGAGACCTGCCTGCACGGACCGAAGCTCGAATTGTGGACGCAAATTCTGACCGCACCCGGTTCCAATACCTTCCAAATCTCCGACAAGATTACCAACCGCAGCGCCGTCGAACAAGAGTTTGGTATTCTTTACCACGTAAATTACGGCACGCCTCTAATGGAAAAAGGCGCCAAGTTCGTCGCCCCGGCAAGGGATGTAACGCCGATTAACGAATATCCGGCCTCAGATATCTCCTCTTACAACCTATACCGTGCCCCGATGCCGGGCTTTCCTGAACAGGTCTTTTGTCTGCAGCTTTGGGCAGATAAGAATGACCGAACGAAAGTCATGCTTCGTAATGCCGCAGGTGATAAAGCCGTATCAATGGCTTTTTCAATAAAACAGCTACCTTTCTTTACGCTCTGGAAAAATCCGGTAGCTCACGAAGACGGATATGTAACGGGCCTGGAACCTGGTACCGGTTTTCCTCTTAACAGGTCGATTGAGCGTGTATTTGGCCGAGTGCCTAAGCTTGCCCCGCATCAAAGCCGCCTTTTCACAATCGATTTTGCGCTTCACGCCGGCAAAGGCCCGGTCAAAACCGCAGCCAATGAAATCGCCAAAATTCAGTCCGGCCGTAAAACCAAAGTTAATACAGAATCCCTGCCCACCGAAAAGGTGAGCCTGAAAAACATTATTGAGGCCGCGAAAAACTGGGCTCCTTCTTACACATCCTGGTATGGTAAACAGGCCCCGAATTTCACTGTAACCGACCTCACCGGTAAAAAATATCAGCTAAGCGATTACCGGGGAAAAAATGTCCTGATTGTATTCTGGACAACATGGTGCGCACCTTGTCGTTTGGAAATCCCTCATCTAATCGAATTACAAAAAAACATCAGCGAGGACGAATTCGCTGTGCTGGCCATCTCGAACGAAAAACGGGATATAGTTAAAAAGGTTGTAGATAAAGTTGGAATAAACTATACGGTCCTTCTCGAAAAGGACGACATGCCGGAACCGTTCGGAGTTATGAGGATTTTCAGAACCAACGACATTCCGTGCAGTTTCTATATCGACCCGGAAGGAAAAATAAAACTCGCCACCTCCGGCCTTACAACATCAGGAGAAATCAAGGCCATACTCAAGGCCGAACAACCAAAATAAAAAAAAGGCCTATACCGAATCAATCAGTATAGGCCCCGAATTTACATATATCTTGCTCTATAACAAATTCATCACTTTAATTGCCGGCTCAATATTACGGCGCCGGTGCATACAGGCGAATATCATCGAAGTACATGATACCTGTACCACTGGTAACCGAGCTAAGACCAAGGGTAATCGAACTAACATCGGCGAGGTTCACACCCTGGTCGGCAAAGCGCGTCAGGTCGATTTTCCACTCAGTCCAGGAAGTTCTTAGTGCTGCATCAGGATTATCATGATCTACCCTTGCGTTACCGTTGAGAGCAACATACAAATTCTCAGCAGCGTTACTCCCACTGCCTCTGAACCAAATCGTCAGGGTGTTAACGCCTTTGATTGTCCAGTCACGATTGGAAGTCAACGTTAAAGTCGCCTCGGATTTCCCAACACCATTGTCGTAGGTCATCGGCATCGACTGCAAACCTCCGTGAACGATAGTCTGCTCGGCAAAAGGAGGATTGGCATGGCCAACGATAGAACCGTTTATAGCCGGGTTGTCGAATCCATCCAACCAGGCATTAAATATCCTGCTGCTGGCCGGATCAGTAGGATCAAGGTCGTTGTATGCCTCCATATCGTCAATGATAAGGAAGTTGGCAGTTGTAAAGCTCCAGACTGGACCTGTCCATGGGCTGTCGGCGTTGGCACTATTGGCCTCGTCCACTCTCCAATAGTAGGTGGTATTCCATTCAAGCTGTCCGGGTTCGTAACTTTCGGAGCCAAGGTTGCCGCTGCCTTTTTTCTCAAGTGCACTTGCATCGGTGCCAAAGTAAATATCATATGTAGCACCTAAGCCCGGTGCCCATGTGAGAACGGGTGTCTGTGTTACATCCACAGCACCATTAGCCGGGTCAAGTGCCACCACACCACCTTCGGTCGTAAAGCTCCAGACATCGCCCTTATGCGTTTCGACTACATCAAACTCATCTACACGCCAGTAGTACGTCTTTGCCATTTTAAGTGTGCCGGGAGAATAGCTTGCAGTTCCCTGAGGCAAACCACCGGTTGCGTTATCCACTTCTTCGTATGTTTCACCGAAGTAAACCGTATGGAGTTTTGCACCGAAACCCGGTATCCAGCTAAGCTGAACATCGACATCTACAGCTTCTGCACCCTCAGCCGGTTCGGGGAAGTATGCTGTTTTGGGAGGAATGCTAAAGCTCCAGACATCCCCAATCCAGGGGCTGTTAGGCTCGGCTTCATTGACTTCGTCAATTCGCCAGTAGTAAGTTGTTCCCGGGACAAGGCCGTCAGGATAGGGAAATCCGGGAAAGCCGACGACTAAAAATGTATCGCCCTGATTGCCTACAAATGCGCTTTCGGCGCCCTGGTTCACGTCATCAAAATTATCGCTAAAATATACGTCGTGTGAGTTCGCTTTGGGACCGGGTTTCCAGGAAATATTTGCCCATACATCTGTGATGAGATCGCCGTCAGACGGTGTTGGTCCCCAGGCTCTTAGTACTACCTCGCCTTCCATGGCGCTGAGTATTTCAGGCTCTGTCAAGGGATGGTCATACATCCTGACATCGTCAATCGCACCAATCCAATCGCATCCCCAGCCGTCCGTTCCGATGATAACGGGTGTGCCAACGCCGCCAAACTGGCCCATTGGGACGGAGTTGGTTTCTTCTCCATTGAGATAGCATTTCAGTGTCGTGCCATCATGCGAGCATGCGATATGGCACCACTCATAGCGCTCCAAATTTTTACCTACGTGAGCCCAGGCCCTGGGTGACGAATTGAATGTAAACGACATATAGGGCTCAGGAGCGCCCTGGCCCCACCCATAACGAACCTGCCAGCTCCAAGCCGAACCATCTGTCTTTGCCATTGGCGCTGTGGTTGTGAGATTTCCTTCCGGGTCATCTGCGTCGGGTCTTATCCAGAGGGCTATGGAAATCGGACCAGTGGTATTCAGGCTGGGGTCACTGCCGCAATCGAAGTAGTCCCCACCGCCACCGGAGACGCCCAGGCCATAGAATTCCAGGGCTGATCCTGCGATACCGGGGATCCATGTGATATCCCATGTGGGATTGTCCACGAGGGTCCCGTCGTTGCCGTTGCCGCTGATATCGGTTATTGTTGTGCCGGAACCATCATCGAGGGTCCAGTGACCTACCAGATCGGCTTGTATGTTGCTTGTTACGCTCAGTACAAGAATAAAAGAAACAAGATAAATCAATTTTTTAGACATAATAGTCCTCCTTTAATTAAATAAAATTACCATTCTTTAGAAACGTACCAAAATCACGACTTCTCAAGATTTTTTTCTACAAATGTTAAGGGGCATATAACCGAATATCATCGAAGAACACCATACCTGCACCACCGGCCACCGGATTGGTCCTGTTGCCGAAGCCAAGGGTAATCGTATTGACATTGGTAAGATTTATACCAACCGTTTGCAGATCAATTTGCCACTCGGTCCAGGTATCTACCTGTGCCGCATTCGGATTATCATTAGTGACCGCCGCTGTGCCGTTGAGAACAACATACATTGTCTCAGGAGCATTGGCCGCATCGCCTATGTACCATATTACCAGAGTGCTGACACCTTCACTTGTCCAGTCTCGGCGGCCAGAGGGCAATGTCAAGGTAGCCTCGGATTTGCCTACACCATTATCGTAGGCAAACGGCATCGACTGATTACCGCTGTGAACGATGGTTTGCTCGACAAAAGGAGGATTGGCATATCCAACGACAGAACCGTTTATTGCCGGATTGTCGTATCCATCCAGCCAGGCATTAAATATCCTGTTGCTTGCCAGGTCGGCGGGATCAAGGTCATTGTAGCTCTCGAAGTCATCCACCGTAAGATAGTCAGAGACCATAAATTTCCAGACTTTGCCTCTGCTGACTGTCCCGTCGGTATTATACTCATCGATTCGCCAATAGTAAGGCCCGCCACCCCATTCAACACCTTCAGCAGGAGTGTAGCTGGTTGCGCTCTGTCGCCCTCGATATACACCTGTCGTATCAGATACATCAGCGTTACTCACAGCATCTCTATCAGTACTAAAATATACATCATGCTGAGATACCGATTCTCCCGGCGACCAGCTCAAGGGCATTACCTGATCGATATCTTTTATTGCTCCATTAGCCGGGTCCGGATTCCAGGCAAGCGTCGGGTCGCCTCGCATAATCTGCTTAATCTCGTCCTGGGTCAATGCTCGGTTGTAAACACGAACGTCATCAATCAAACCAAGAAAGCTACGGGTAGCACCCTCCTGAGTTCTCCCGATTACAACCGGATCGCTATCAGCAGTCCCCGGCAGGGTAATTCCTCCTCCGCCTGTACCGGCAGGCTCTCCATTGATATAATACACGTGCCCACCATCTACTACCATCGCAGCGACGTGCACCCACTCATTTAGCGGGACTTGTGTGCTACTGCTTGAACCAATATAAGCTCCTTCACTTGTCGTGCTGAAATGAAGTGTACCGGCTGACTGAGTGTACAGGCTATAAGAGCGGGTACTATTTCCCTTGGCAACAATCCCCTGGAAGTCCTGGCCGGGAGGGCCTTCATGTCTTTCAGTATTTACCCATGCCATAACCGTAACTTCGTTATCCACCGTCAGGATTTCGTTATGCGGTATCTCCACAAAATCATCAACACCGTCAAACATCAACGCATCGCCGTCATATCCAATTACCCATTGCGGATCACTTTTTAGTATGCCATGATTTCCGTGGCCGGACTGATCAAGAACATTGATTCCAGATCCCTCATCCAATGTCCACCAGCCAACAAGGTTAGGGTCTGTGACCGATATTTCATGTATCGTTCTAAAACTCCAGACATCGCCTTTATGTGTAGTGGTTCCCTCAAACGAATCCACTCGCCAGTAGTAATCTTTGTTATATTCAAGGGTATCGAGCTCATAGGATGAAGCTACCTGCGGAAGTCCTCCGGCGGCGCTGTTCACATCATTAAAATTATCACCGAAATATACAGTCTGCAGCTTCGCACCGAAACCTTCCGTCCAGCTAAGATCTGCATTCGGGTCAACTAATTTGGCCCCATCAACCGGATTGGGGTTATAGGCAGTGATGGATGGAATCGAAAAGCTCCAGACAGCACCTTTCCACGGACTGTTCGGCTCGGATTCATTTACCTCATCTACTCGCCAGTAGTACGTTGTGCCCGGAACAAGGCCATCCGGAAAGGGGAATCCGGGAAAGCCCACAACGGAAAACGTCGCGGTCTGGTTGCCCAGGAAAGTATCTCCGGCGCCGTTGTTCACATCGTCAAAATTATCACCGAAATAAACATCGTGCGAGACTGCAAAATCCCCCGCCCGCCAGTTCATACTTACCCATGTATCGACCAGTTGGGCACCATTAGCTGGTGTTGGACGGGAAGCAACAACTGGAAGCTTACCAGGCAAAATAGGGGCAGCATCCGTTGTCCAGATAGCATCTGTAATGATTCCGTGGTTTTCGTAAGCCGACATATCATAGGTTGTCGTTCCATTTCCTTCATTAAATCTCCAGTAACCAACTAATCCTTCTTCAACCCCGGTGACTTCCTGGTTCATGTCGTCCTGGATTTCTTCCTGGGTGCGTGCATAATTCCAGATGCGAAAATCGTCCAAAACAACATTGGCTCCCAGGCCCATTCTAAGAACCGAGGTCTGCGTTGTGTCGGTAAGGCTTGAGACACTTTCTAATATCACTTCTACCCCATCTTGATATATTATCTGCTCTCCATCCAAAGCAGTAAGCACAAGTGCTATATGTGTCCACTCGTTTACTGGAACTCCTTCAAGAGTGTCTGTTGTCTCCTGACCGGACCCAGTGCTGTGAGAGAAATGCAGTCCCGGTTCATTTGGGCGGAGCGCTAAGAGTGGTCCTCTCCCTGCAGCAGTATCTCCCGGACCTTTACAGAAAACGTTTCTCCAGCTACCTGTCGGACCTTCCAGGTCTTTCAACCAGAACTCGTAAGTATAGCTACTCAATCGAAGAACATCTTCATCATCATCAATTATTAACGACGCTCCATTTAATTCCAAAGCATATGCTTCTTCACCATGAGCAACCGGCATCGCTGTGAGCAGGGAACCGGCAACCAAAAGAAACACAACCAACACAAAATCCCTGAAAAAACTTACTTTCCTTACTGAACGAATAGAGTAAGTTTTGCACAAGCCCAAATTTAACACATTTACCATAGAGGCCAAGCAATTCAATTTCTTAGACATAATAGTCCTCCCTAATGAAATAAAATTATAATTCTTCATGAACGTACCAATATCCCGACATCTCGAGATTATTTTTCGACACGTATTGCAACTTATTCTCCTAAACAAATTTCCGATTTGCCACTTACGGAGATACCTGTCTCGGGGCATACAGTCGAATATCATCGAAATACATAATACCTGTACTACCAGTAACCGAGCTAAGGCCAAGAGTAATCGAATCGACATTTGCGAGGTTCACACCCTGGTCGGCAAACGCCTGGAGACCGACATTCCATTCCGTCCAGGTACCGGTCAGCGCTGCATCAGGATTATCATGATCAACCCTTGCGTTGCCGTTCAGAGCAACGTACAAAGTCTCAGCAGTGTTAGCCGCACTGCCTCTGAACCAAATTGTCAGCGTATCTACACCATTCACTGTCCAGTCGCGTTTATCAGTCAGTGTCAAAGTCGCCTCGGATTTTCCGACGGCATTATCACAGGTCATCGGCATCGACTGCAAACCGCTGTGAACAATAGTCTGCTCGGCAAATGGAGGATCTAAATGACCAACGGTAGAACCGTTTATTGCAGGATTATCAAAACCGTCTATCCAGGCAAGATAAATCCTGTTGCTCCCGGGTTCACCTTCATCAAGGTCGTTGTAGTACTCAAAATCGTCAATGATAAGGAAGCTGGCTGTCGTAAAGCTCCAGATGGGACCTGTCCAGGGGCTGTCGGCGTTTGCATTATTAGCCTCGTCAATACGCCAGTAGTAGGTAGTATTCCACTCAAGCTGTCCGGGGTCAAAGCTTTCAGAACCGAGATTGCCGCTGCCTTTATGCTCAAGTGAACTTGCATCGGTGCCGAAGTAAACTTCATGCGAAGCACCAAAGACTCCCGGTGTCCAGGTAAGAACAGGTGTTTGCGTTACATCCACAGCGCCATTAGCCGGGCCCGGGTTGCCAACAGCACCTTCAGTCGTAAAGCTCCAGACATCGCCTTTATGCGTTTCGACAATATCAAACTCATCGACCCGCCAGTAGTAAGTCTTAGCCATTTTAAGTGTGCCGGGAGTATAGGTGGTAGTTCCATGAGGGAGTCCTTCGGTTGCGTTTTCCACATCATTATAATTTTCGCCGAAAAATACGGTGTGCAGTTTCGAACCAAAACCTCCCGCCCAGCTTAGTCGCACATCGACACTTACAGACTCGGCGCCATCAACCGGATCTGGAAAATATGCTGTCTTGGGAGGAATACTGAAACTCCAGATATCGCCTCTCCAGGGACTATTTGGCTCAGCTTCATTGACCTCATCGATTCGCCAATAGTAAGTCGTTCCCGTTACAAGGCCATCCGGATAAGGAAAGCCGGGGAAGCCAACAACTAAAAACGTGTCGGTCTGGTTGCCTATGAATGTGTTTTCAGCACCGGCGTCCACATCGTCAAAATTATCACCCAAATAAACATCGTGTGAGATTGCACAATCACCCGCCCGCCAGCTAAGATTCACCCATGTATCGATATGTAGAGTTCCATCCTCTGGACTGGGCCTCGAGGGAAACGGATATCCTTCTCCACCACTCAGCATGACAGTCTGAACCTCCTCTTCTGTCAACGCATGGTTGTAAATCCGAACATCATCAACCAAGGCGTCAAGATATTCATTTACACTTTTGGCTCCGCCGAACCACAGATCACCAGTGCCAGAGCTCGTGATTGTCGCGCCAGTGGATTCATCGATAACGGTACCATTCACATACAATGTTTGGGTGTTCCTATCTGCATCGTAAACCCCTGCCAAGTGTAGCCATCCTGTCATCGCTGTGCCCGTATCCATGCGGACGTTGGTGCCACCTTCTCCGCCAACGAAATGCCATTGATTACTCGGAGTAACCCATAGACCATACCAGGGAGAAATGTCCCTACTTTTAGTTACGATGCCAGCCCAGCTTCCAGGTAAAGTCCGTATGTTCAGCCAGACCGCAATTGTAAAACTATCCGTCGGTTCAAAGACCATCTCATCCGAGTGTGGTATCTCCACTCTGCCATCAATGCCGTCCACACTGAGCACTCTACCTCTTTCGGGATCGTCTGTGATCTGTGCGCCACCTACCAAAATGCCATCGTGACTACCGATGATGTCTTTGGCATCAGCATCCAGCGGCCAGTTCGCTACCAAATCTGCGGATGCGTCACCGAGCAGACCCAGCAACAATACAAGCGAACACAAATAAATCAATTTCCTACGCATAATAGTCCTCCTTTAAAAAAATAAAATTACCATGCTTTAGATATTTACCAAAACATTTGGACAGTTTATCGAGATGTGTGAATCCTCATTCGCCAGGCACAAAGGTCCTATTTAAACCCGTGCCCTGCATAATACACATCCTCCTCATATTCGGAAAACTATAAAAAAAGTCCACAGGCTCCACACACGGAATCCCCAAAACCGCCTGCGAGAACACACGCTTCATTATCTTTATTTATACCAGATTAACCGCCTTAATTTCAAGTGAAAAAACGTCTTCCCGAGTGATTTTTGTTTTTTGACTTATCCGGTCCCGAGCAATGAAGGCGTGATAATGAAATATTGATTGTTAAGGCGGATGCTTCAAATAAGTTAACCGCAAGCGGAAAAACAGCCGATATTGCCCTTATATCGTTGCAAAAACTTGACAGTGGCTGCATTCAGCCTAAAATCACTGCCTATGGCCGATTTGCCCCCAAGAAAAAAGAAAAAGAAAAAAAACAGTCCTTTCAAAGACTGGCTCAGCTATCTTGCATTGCGTGTTCTTGTTTTTTTTCTCTACCTGTTCGATATCGAGACCAATCTGAGCTTCGCTTGTTTTCTCGGTCGATTATTATGGAAATATTATCATCGCGGCCAGCGGCGGGCCCTGGAGAATCTTCGAGCGAGTTTTCCGGAAAAAAGTGAGCACTGGCTGAGGGAAACCGGCCGGCGAAGTTTCGAGCATATTGTAATGCTGGCTATTGACGTATTGTTTACACCGAAACTGGTCAAAACTCATAACTGGCGTGATTACTCCCGGTACAAAAATACCGAAAGGGCCAAATGGCTGATGCAGGAAGGCCGGGGATTGCTGATGGTCGCGGCCCATTACAGCAACTTCGAGATAATAGGTTACCTTATGGGGCTGTTCGGTTTTAACATTTACAGCATCGCCAGACCGCTGGACAACAGGTTCATTAACGATTATTTATATGATGTTCGCAAGCGGGCCGGACAACAAATAATCGACAAAAAGGGCGCTGCCGAACTAATGGAAAAAATAACCTCAACCGGCGCTACCCTCTGTTTTATTGCCGACCAGGACGCGGGTAAAAAAGGAATATTTGTCGATTTTTTCGGCCGAAAGGCCAGCACTTATAAGAGTATAGGATTGCTTGCTATTACCTATAACGTTCCAATAGTAGTCGGGTACAGCAGAAGGATTGAAAACCGTTTTTTCTTTGAGATTGGTGTTAATCGCATTATCTTTCCCGAAGAATGGGCCGAAGAGGACAATCCTCTGGAGTGGATTACTGCAGAATATACAAAAGCAATCGAAGAGTTTGTCAGGGAAGACCCAAGCCAGTACTGGTGGCTGCACCGGCGGTGGAAACATCGGCCAAAAAATGAAAAAGAAAAAATCTGAGGATACGTCTGTCAGCCAACCTTCTTTGCCATCATCGTTTTATCATTCAGGATACCTGAAGCCGGTTTTCTTTTGAAGCCGCGCCAGCTCTTTTTTCATTTGTTCTGTAATATCAGCATGCACAGGATTGCCAAAAAGGTTGTTTAGTTCCTCCGGGTCGGATCTTAAGTTGTACAGTTCGCCGGTCAGAGTATCATCGAGAGGGTAAGTAACATATTTGCATTGTTTTGTCCTAACGGCAATTACGGTCGGCCTTTTGAATCTGCGGTCCGTTTCCTGAAAGTATTCATAGAGAAAACTCTTTCGCCCAGGCCAGCCCTTGAGCAAACTCAGCCAGCTTTGCCCCTGCATTGAGCCGGGGATTGGAACTCCCGCCAGCTCAAGAATTGTCGGCGCCAGGTCTATGTTCAGAACCATTTCTTCACACATAGTCGCAGTCTTTACAAGAGGGGGGTAACGCATAATCAGCGGTATCCGCATGGACGGTTCATACGCCGCCCTTTTGTCCCACATGCCACCATGCTCGCCATGAAAATAGCCGTTATCGCCGGCAAAGATGATTACGGTATTGTCGAGAGCTTTGATTTGCTCGAGTGCCTTAAAAACACGCCCAATACTTTCATCCACAGCAACCAAAGAACGGTAGTAATTTCGTATCTGGCTCTTCCAGTTCTTATCCATTTTCCTGCCCCATTTAGGCTTGGTGTTCAGGTTATCTTTTGGATTGTGTCGTGATTTAATTTCGATATCCGAATAAAGATTCGCGTGCCGCTTTGCCGGCGTGAACGGGGCATGCACTGCTTTGTGACTCAGATAGAGCATAAATGGTTTATTATGTTCCTTCTTCAGAAATCTAACCGCATAATTGGTCAGCTCATCGGTAACGTAGGTTTTAGAGCTGACGGTTTGTCCATTGACATTTAGTTTGTTCTTTTCATATCTGCCCTGGCCGCTGAAGCTCACCCAATGTTCAAATCCCGGCCGGGGCGAATCTTCCCGTGCCATATGCCATTTTCCGATAAAAGCTGTCTTGAAACCTGCCCTTTGTAATAGCTGGGGAAATGTCGGATAAGAAGGATTTGGGTCCTTTCCAGTGTTCCGGAAGACTCCATTGGTGTGTGCATAACAACCTGTCAGAAAACTGCCCCTCGAAGGACTGCATAGCGATGTTGTAACAAATGCGTTCCTAAAGAGCACGCCCTCATTGGCCAGGCGGTCCATATTTGGTGTTTTCAGCCAGGGATGTCCGGCGCAGCTCATCGCATCATAGCGCTGGTCATCCGTTAAAATAAAAACGATATTGGGCTTATTCTTAAGGGCATCGGTTGCATTCAGTCCGAATGCCGCTGAATGCTTCTTTAACATCAATGTCGAACCAAGACCCATCATTTTTAGGAAACTACGTCGGCTATAGCTTTGTGTCTTCATATTCGAACTCATGAACAAATTATGCACATTCAATAGAAATTGTCCAATAATAAGCAATTATAAAAACAAGATTTCTCACTTATGAGAATTATGAAAAAAGGGCAAAAAATGCTTGTTTATTTTCCCTAAATATGCTATACTACCTATATTAACCTTTGTGTCGCTTAATAGCCTTGAACGATAAATGCTTATTACAAAGGGGGTACGAAAGCCACTTGCGTAAAGCCAGCATTTCCCTGTAAGTAAAGCAAGAAGAATTAACAGGGAAAATTGACATACAAGAAGGAGAAAATATCAGTGTTTGCACAGAATCTACGCACGCAGATCGAAAAGACCGATATTGTCAAGAGCATTCTTAAGGAAAACGACAGAGTACCCGGATTTACCCTCCCAAATACCGAAGGCAAAGCCATACGCTTCAAGGAAATGCTAACCGGCAATAAGCTGGTAATAACATTCTACGGCAGAAGCTGGCGTCAATATTGTACTCTCGAGTTGCTGGCTTGTCAGGCGGTTTATGAGCAGCTCGAGAAACACAATATCAAATTTGTGGCAATTTCTCCGCATAAACCCGGCCCGGCATCGACGACAAGGACGGACATTAACTTGACATATGAAACATTAATTGATGTCGATAACGAAGTTTCAAAACAATTTGGTTTGACCTTTGAGGTGACGGGTACGGAAATAAGAAAATTTTGTGAATCATTCTGTATCGACCTGGTGTCGCTAAACAGCGACGATGATATAGAATTATCTATTCCTGCTACATATATAGTTGACCGGGACGGGACAATTCTTAAAAGTTTTGTTGGATTCGATAATCCCAATCATACGAGCCCAAGGGAAATCCTGAAATATCTGGATTAAACCTTGAATTATTCATTATCTCGTTCAATCCGAAAATGACCGGCTGCCCGCTTGCCTGAGCCGCCATACCCCCCCCCGCCCTACCGTCATTTCGATACGAAACAGCCATCGTCAAATCCAAAGATGGCATCAATTCAAAAGAAACAAACAGCCGTGTATTCCCGGGTCTAATTTGGTATATTTATTACTTAGAAGCAGGGCCTGGCAGTATAGCCGAAAACAGTCGTCTGCACCCGGCCTTTAATGCCGGTTCAGGTAACGTATTAATAGTAGTAATTTTGAGGAGTAAATATCATGTTTGCTCGATGTCTGATACTCTTTATTATCTTTTGTTCAGGATGGACGGTATCTTCGAGGGCGGTAATCGCGCAAGTGGAAATACGAAAAATTTCGGTAACGAAAGGATTAGCATCACATCCGGTCAATGGTGGTCATTGTTTAATTTCGGACGGCGTTTATCAGTACATCGCTTTTTATGACGGAGAACACCAGCTTAACGTTGGAAAACGAAAACTGCACGAGACGGAATGGGACCTAGTTAAGCTGCCGGAACGGGTTGGATGGGACACACATAACCGGATTTTATTGTTTCAGGACAGAAAAGGACATCTTCATATTACAGGCAATATGCACTGCGCGCCACTGCGGTATTATCGAACAAAGGCCCCCGGTGACATACACACGTTCGAAGGCATTCACAAATGGACGGGTGATTATGAAAACAGAGTTACATATCCAGCCCTGTTGAAGCTTCGCGATGGTTCAGTTTACATAATGTACCGGCACGGAGGCAGTGGGAACGGGATGCGAATCCTGGTCCACTATAACGAAGAAACTCAACAATGGACAAAGGCTGTCCCGGTTTTTACGAATGGCCGTGACCGTAATCCAACCTGCAACGCCTATCCGTTCGGAGGTATTTTAGAAGATAAAAAAGGTACCTGGCATATTGCGTGGTGTTGGCGAGAAACTCCGGACGTCATAACCAATTTTGATATTTGCTATGCTAAAAGCCTCAACCGCGGGCTCTCATGGAAGAGCTGGGACGGGCGTGATTTGGAATTGCCTATAACACCGGAAAACGCCCATGTTGTCGAATCCATAAAACAGAACAGCGGCTTAATGAACGGAGGTACCTTAGTTGTGGACGCCGAAGGAAGACCCTATATCGGCTATACTCGTTTTGATGAAAACGGCTATAATCAAATCTACATCGCTACCCCGGTTGACGATAATTGGAAAATTATTCAGCTCACTGACTGGAAACATCGTTTCTATTTTTCCGGCAGAGGCACGATTCCACAATATCCCCCCATTCCCAGAGTTTCAATTACAAAAGACGGGAAAATTCTAATTAAATATCGCAACAAATATGCAGAACCACGAAATGGACAGTTTGCCCTCACAAGGGAGCAGCTTCTAACTATGAAACCGGGCCAATATAACGTTAGTAAGGCCGACGGCACTTATCATAACATACCTAATGTTCGTGCCGTTAATCGAGGGCCATTGCCACCGGGCCTTACACATTATATGCAGCAGGAAGCAGACTCACCCAACAGAGACCGCAGGCCGGACAAGCCAAAGGAACCTACGATGATTTATGTCGTTGAAGTCAAGGACAAAGGATAATCTTTATCAAATCGAGCAGGAAGTAAAAAGGATTTATTCCCGCTTCTTCCAGGCCCGAATATATTCGATACTATACGTGGAGGGAAGGTCCTTATCTTTCGGCAGGCCAAACCATTTGGGCATCGTCTCACTATCGAAATTCAATGTCAGGGTCTGATGCCAGTGGGTGTTTTCTATCCATCTGACAGGCACTCCATCAAAATACCACGTGATTCTCTCCTTGTCCCATTCCAACGCGTAAACATGATAGCTATTAGCCAGATTTGACGGAGCCGCCCATACCCCATGCTTAGACCAGTGCCTGCTTTCTGTCGGTGTTCTGAAGACATGCACATTCATATTGTATTTCCGTTCGAATCCGGGGGCGCCGCCGCCTATTTCGAATACATCGATTTCCGTCCACATCTCGGGAGTGCTGTCATAAAACCAAAAAGAGCTGGAGCCATGAGATTTCATAGGTCTGCACTTAACTTCAAAATATCCATATCTGACTTTGATTTTGCTTTGAACAGCGGCAGAAGTGTAAGTGTGATAACCCTTGTCTTTCGGCATTTCAGGCACTTCCTGCTTTCTCATAACCAGATGCAGTTTGCCGCTGCTTACTCTGACATTGCCGGAATAGAAGAATGCCGGCTGTCTTCCCAGCCACTTCGGATTTACAGGATGCCATTTATTCGGGTCAAGCTTCACACCGTCAAATTCATCACTCATTAATTCATATTTTTCCCAGTCGCCCTGATTACCCTGGTCGGACAGTGGAAAGGCATTCGTAATCCGTTTTGGCTCATGACCGAGACCGCCGGTTCTTATCCAGCCATCCGTGGGCTTTCTATCAGCAGCCAACGTACCGATGCCGTTAAAGGCTATCAAAAGAAGACATAAACAGATTTCCTGAATTATCTTTCTTTTCATACCAGCGGCCTTCTTTTGCCAACAATTAAGTAAGTGTGAGCAGAACAGCACGAACGTCCATTACCTGCCTTCCCGGAACATCCAGCGCATGAAGAGTTAACAGGCCGCGTCCCTTTTTCAAACGAAATAAACCGAACTGAAGCGGCCGGAAATTTTTAACATACGATTCGCCGCCTCGTGAGACCCGGTCGAATTCTTGCCCGAATAACGATGGGTCGTGAGGTTCGGTTACCTTTGCCTGAATGCGGCTTCCATTGAAATTCAATTCGATCGTCGAGCCGATATTTTCCTTTTTGCAAGTGTAATAAATCATGGCCTGATAAATGCCGCTGTTGGCTACTTCGACATCCCAGGTGATTTTATCGCTGGTACTGACCCAATTCGTAAAGAAGGAACAATTAGGCGCTCTGGCGCTTCGCCGAACGTTTCCGTGCGGGACGCCATCGCGTGCGGGAAGTATAGTCGTAGGAAAATCCGGGTAGCCGACAGGAAATGGCCTGTCGTCCTTTGGGGATTTTGGCAGCACCTCATCCTTCCACCGGGCTACCGCCTTTCTTAGCTTTGCAGCGATTTTCGGTTTCTTTTTCGAAACGTCGCGGTACTGTCCGGGGTCAATGGTTATATCAAACAGCTTTCCTGTATGGTCGAGCCGATACTGCTGCGTGCGGACGCTGACCCGGCCCCTTTGATGTGAAAATATCATTCTGTCCGGCCAGTTTTCGGTCTCTCTCAAAAGAAGCGGCTTGACGCTGATGCCGTCAAGCGGTTTTGAACCAACAATCGGTACTCCGGCAATATCCGCCAGAGTCGGCAGAAGGTCAATTGCACCGGCGATTTGAGGAATCTTCATTCCGGGTTTGATATGTCCAGGCCATCGAACCAGACAGGGCACACGGTTGCCTCCTTCATCGGTCGAACCCTTTCGCCCCTTCATACCGTCGTTCCACCGCCAACTGTTCGGGCCGTTGTCACTGAAATATATCACGATGGTGTTTTCGGTGAGCTTCAATTTGTCGAGCTGACGCAGAACACGTCCAACGTTCCAGTCGATATTTTCACACATGGCCAGAACACACCGTGTTTTGTCAAGCTGTTCCAGTTTCGGGTCACGGTTACGCATCCGGATCGGACCATTCCTGAACTTCTCGTAAAAGTGGTCGGGGACTTGAAAGGGAGAGTGAGGTGTGTTGTACGGCAGATAGCAGAAGAAAGACCTATTTCTGTTTTTAGCGATGAATTCCAGGGCATGGTCTGTCAAATCATCGATTATAAATCCCTTTCCTCTTACGATTTTTCCGTTATGTTCGAGAACAGGGTCGAAATAATTTCCCCAGTGTCCGGAGCAGAACCCGTAGTAATCGTCGAAACCTCGTGCGTTCGGGTGATAGGGATATTGCGTGCCGTTGTGCCATTTCCCGTAAGCCGCGGTAGAATACCCGGCCGCTTTGAACGTATCGCCGATGGTTTTTTCATCGACGTTCAATCGTTCCTGCCCGGTCGAGACGCCGCGCACGCCGCCACGCGAATGATAGCGCCCTGTTAAAAACTCGGCCCGCGTGGGAGCACATACGGCACATACAAAAAACCTGTCAAACAGGGCGCCGTCCCGAGCCAATGAATCAATATTCGGAGTTTTCAGGTTAACGTTTCCGTGAACGCTTAAGTCGCCCCAGCCCTGGTCATCCGTCAAAATGACAACAACGTTAGGCCGTTTATTTGCATTTGCCGCTTTCGCCCGAAAAGGCAATGCGGTCGCTACAGCGCCTATACATGCGTTTTTCAAAAAATCACGGCGGTTTAGTTGTAAGTGTTTCATATTTAATTCTCCTCATAATAGTCTTATATGCCTGAGACATTTATAATAATGATTTGTGCGGCGTTGCTCAAGAGCTTTTCTGATGGCGACGGATTTGGAAACTGCTTTGAAAGATACTTTAGGATGATCGTACAAAAAAAACATGCAAAATGACTTTATTTATCATGCAAATTTGATATTTTAGCGAGAGGAAAAGTCCGTTGTCATAACTATAGGAGTTTAATAATAAATATCTCTTTTAATACTTTTGTCCGGGAGGTAGTTCGTGAAAACAATTGATTTACGCAGTGATACGGTAACTTTGCCAACGCCAGCGATGAGAGAAGCTATTTATAATGCCGAGCTGGGTGATGACGTATTCGGTGAAGACCCGACAACTACACGTCTTGAGAAAATGGCCGCAGAACTTATGGGAAAAGAAGCCGCAATGCTGGTAGTCAGCGGCACGATGGGAAATCTGATATGCATATTAACCCATTGCAAACGTGCTGAAGAGGTCATCCTTGGCGACCGGTCGCACACGTTTCTTTACGAAGCCGGGGGCATGTCGGCTTTGGGCGGGATACACCCGCACACAATTACCAACCAGCCCGACGGAACAATGCGGCTGGAGGAAATCGAGGCAGCGATTCGCGGTGACAACGTGCATTTTCCCCGGACCCGGCTGATATGCCTGGAAAATACCCACAATCGCTGCAGCGGCTCTGCTCTTTCACTCGAGTATATGAAAGAAGTATCAACACTGGCCAAAAACCGGGGACTAATGGTGCACCTCGACGGTGCCCGGATATTTAACGCCGCCGTGGCTTTGAAGGTGGATGTAAAAGAGCTGACCTGTTATGCGGATTCGGTCAGCTTTTGCCTTTCAAAGGGGCTATCGGCTCCCGTCGGCTCTGTGATATGCGGCACTAAAGAGTTCATTGTCGAAGCGCGGCGAAACCGAAAGGTGCTTGGAGGCGGTATGCGGCAATGCGGCATCATCGCCGCCGCAGGTATAACAGCTCTTGAGGAGATGGTGGACAGAATAGCAGATGACCATGCAAACGCTCAGCATCTGGCTCAGGGTATCGCCCGTATCCAGGGCTTGTCTATTGAGCCGGAAAGGGTACAAACAAATATTGTTTATTTCGACATGGTAAGCCGGCAAATCAAGGCTGAGGAACTTGTGAGCCAGCTCGGTAATAAAGGAATTAAAATACTGCTGTTAGGACCTTCACGCTTCAGGGCTGTAACTCATTACGGCATCAGCTCCGAGGATATCGATTTCACACTAACAGCGCTTGGTGAGATAATGAACAAATCATAGAGCCGCCCCGGAAGCTCGAAAGACCGGCCGCAAACCTTCTATCAGAAAGAAGGTATTACTCTCTGTTTTAACAGAACGTTCCTAAAAATTTCAAGGGGCGCGCCTTATTGCAAATCGAGCTTCAACTCGTGGATTGACCAGTGCCAAGCGTCCGACGAGCCGGTTTGAATGATTTTGACGAACCTTGTCTGCACAGGTTTTCCAAACTTGATTTCGGTGAGCGGATTGATACCTTTACCTGTCACAATGGGTTTGCCCCAACTGCCGCCATCGAAAGAGACATAAACCTCATATCCGCGTGGGTAGTCATTGGACGAATTCCTTGTATCGAGAGTCAGGCCGGATATCGTACTTTCGACACCGAGGTCTAAGACAAACCAATCGCCGGGTTTCATCCCCCTGCCTGTACTCCAGCGGCTTGAGCGATTACCGTCCAGCGCTCGACGCGCATTTCTATTGTCGCGTGAGGCCGTAGCTTTCAGATTCTTGCTCAACAACGCCTCTTTGATTTTCTTTAAGGCCAATTCCGCCTCGGCAGTCAGAGCCGGAATTGTTTTCCAACTTTCTGCAAGAGCCAATCCCTGCTTACATGGATATTTGGACAATGCTGAGAGCACAGCCTTCTTTTCATCTACACGCTTAGCAACCGACATAGCATCAGCTAACAACCGGACAGTCTCGGCTGCGCTGCGGTTGGCGGGTATTCCAAGCAGTTTTATATAACCACGAAGCGCCAGAACCTGGTTGGTCGAATCGCGTTCAGTCTTGGCAATCCTCATAAGGTCTTCCAGTGGCGCCGGCTCGGGCCAGTCGGCCAGAGCACGGATGGCAGACTTCTTGATTTCGGCATTACCACTGAGCAACTGACTACGAACGGCCTGGAGCGCTGGTTGGCCTCCGATACGCGAAAGCACGGCTAAAAGATTAGGCTTGACGGCATCATCGGCATTGGCCAGACCCGTTATGACAGGAGCGGCGTCCGGCTCTTCGAGCCGCGTGACAGCGGCTATCATCGCACGCTCAATGCCTGCCGGGTCTGCACCGCTTTCAGCAGCGAAAAGTATCGAAACCATAGCGGGAAGTTCTTTTTGTCCGGACAATTCGCCCAGGGCCTTGTAAGCCGCCTGGCGAACATTGCTGTTATTGTCTTTGGCAACTGTCAGCAAAACAGGAATTGCTTCGGTCTGGCGGCGATTGATAAGTGTCTGAATCACATTAACACGAACCGGGGTCTCTGCACGACTGCGTGCGATGTCAATCAATTCATCAGTAACACCCGGGGCTGAGATTCGGCTTAGACTTTCCATAGCGGCTTTGCCGGTTTCTCCGCCCATAATAGATGCTCTGGCAAGTAGCTCGACATTGGAGGAATTACCAAGGACCGCAAGGGCTTTGATCGCGGCAAGACGAACAGGCTCGCTCCTGCTTCCGATAGCTTCTGCGACGTAAGGCGCAGCAGCTTTATCGCTCCGCGTTTCCAAGGCAGTTAGCAGTACAACCTGAGCGTCACCGCTAAGCTGCTGAAGTTGTTCGGCAAGGGCTTTTGTGATAGCAGTGCCGGGCATTTCGGTTATGAACTTTCCGGCGGCGCGCTGGAGGTCGAGGTCTTTATCCCTGAGAAGGGCAAGTATATAGGGTACCGCCCGGTCTTTTTCGGCCTGTACGAGACCTTTGTAGGCAGCTATTCTAATCCAGGTGTAGTTGTCTGGTACAATCATTCTGCTATAGATGTCTAAGGCCTCATTTTTTTTCCCCTCGGTTAGCATTTTATCAGCACACATCAAATAAGCATTGTCATAAGCAGCTTTGAGGTTTGCCGGTACCCGAACGTCTACCAGGGCATTACCTGCCTTTGAGCCCCCAATTCTTCCCAAAGCTTCAATAGCAGCACGGGCAACTTTCGGATTATCGCCAGTTATAAGCTTTGCCAGTTCCGGGACAGCTTTATTGTCACCACGCTGGCCTATCGAACCAATGACACCAATTTTGCGATTACCCTCCAACTGTGTAAGCGCCTGGCGCAGAGCATCACCGGCTTCAGGAACGACCATATGCTGTAGAGCAAAACGTGCCATATGGGACAGTTCCCTGTCGACAAGCAGCTTTGACAGAGCGGGCACGGATTTGGCCGAGCCGACACGACGCAGCATCCGACAGACAAACTGCCTTCCTGCGAAAGTTGTCTTTGGCGATTCAAGAGCCTTAAGCAACCTTGCCTCGACCTGTGGAAACGATGACGGCGGGACGTTTCGAATCTCTTCCTCGATAGCCGCCATGGCCCGGCGGGTCTTGCCGAAGTCGTAATCTTCTATTGATTCATAATCCGCCGAGAGAGCTGCCCGAAGGCTGACCCTGTTGGCAGTGGGGAAGTCCGCAGGCACATCGACCTGGGTTACTCTTCCAGTGGCGGCCCATTCGGTACCGCGCAGGAAGGTTACGATAAATCCGACACAGCGCAACTGTTCGGGACCATGACCGAGAACGGTATGGAAAACTCTTCCTTTGCCGTACTTTACTGTGAACAGGATTGGCTCATGCTCGCCGGTGCCCTTTTTTGCCGGGTCGGCGTAAGCGGTTGCAAGAACCTTCATATTTTTTGCCGGGCCCCGGAGCTTGCTGTAGAGCTCGTCTTTTGAATGCATCCATTTTTCCGGAAGGCCTGCCGTGATAGCGTGCAGGCGGTCTCGCATCACAACCTGGAATTCATGCTGAGGGCCGTGTGTCCCACCGCGGCCGGGAGAATTATCGAAAACGACTTTGCCGTCCCGGTATCGAACCATCGGGCCCGACTTTTCATTCCGTCCACCCCATCCGCCGATAGCTATCATTTCGTTCCATTCTTGCCACTTCGGAAATGCGTTGTCCGCGGCGTGATAAATAACCAAACCGCCGCCGTTTTCCATATATTCAACAAGTGTATCCTGAGTCTGTTTAGGCCAGTCATCGCCGGTATAGTTCGAGACGATTACATCATACTTCGAAAAACTCGGCTTGAAGGTATCCATCGGCCGACCTTTAGCAGGCGAAGTAGCCACATCGACTTCGAACATTCCCGTTTCTTCCAGTAAGCTCTTGAGAACAGGCGTGGTTCTTTTCCAGTCATGATTGTTCTGGCCGTCAACTATCAGGGCCTTAAGAATTTTCTTATTAGCTCTGCTGATATCCTGTATGCGGATATTCCGCCATTTGATGCTGTTGCCCGCCTGTTTAGAGCCGTGGACCTGTAAGGCAATGAATCCCGTCGAGGTCATATCATCTATCAGGTCGGCGGCGGGCACACCGTTAACCCATGTTCGTATCCTGTCACCGATGGCCTCGATGCGATAGTGGTTCCACTGGTTTTGCTTGAAGGCCTTCCGGGCAGCAGGGTTCTTAGTCAGGTTGTTGAGCCAGCCGCGACGGGCCTCGTCGTAAATACCACCGGACCAGGAACGCGGTGCAGTTTCCGGGGCGGGCCTGCCATCGGCCAGCAGATTCCTTGGGCTTCTTTTATAGGCTCCTGTACCGGGATCGATTTCAACCTGATAACCATGGACGCGGTAGTTCTTAAAGTGCTCGAAGCTGTGGCTGCGAATCTGAATACCGGAATTCATTCCGGGTTTAACAAAAAATTCCAGCTCCAGAATGAAATCGGTGTACATTTTCTCTGTGCAGAGGAAGCTGTTGGGCGTATTAAGGACTGTGGTTCCGACAATCATCCCGTCCTGAACGGTGTACTTCGCCTTACCGTTACGCTGGACCCAGCCATCGAGGGTTTTACCGTCGAAGAGGCTCTCCCAGTCTGCTTGTGCCGCGATTGATAAAGCCGGCAGCGAAATATAAACTATGGCGTATATAAGAAAAAGCGTTACGAAACGTTTCATTATTGTGCTCCTTATGTCTTGCATTTTTAACTGAATTTCTTTTACAGAACCCATGGCTCGCGGTAGGAACGGCCAAGTAATGCGCCGGCTTCGGAATTGCCGATGATTTCTTCTTTTACGGGGTCCCATTTGATTTTGCGTCCCGTGAGCATTGCAATTTCACCGAGCAGAGCCACACTGATGGAGCGATGCCCGACTTCCACGGGACAAATGGTAAGCCTGCGGCTTTTTACGCAATCGAGGAAGTTCTGTTTATGGTCTCTGCTCTCGTAGAGTTTTATTTCGTTGGGGGCAATTTCCTCCCGCAGGATTTTTTCATTGGATGCACTCAGGCCGCCTCGGTTCACATGTATCCAACCCTTCTCGCCGTACCATTTGGCGCCCTGAGTGAGCTGCTGGTTGTTGGCAACGGTCATTATCGTGCCGTCGGCATATTTGCAGGTAAATCTATACTCAGTTGGAACATTATAGAGACCTTCTTTGGGATAGTTGCCCTTGCCCTCGATTTCCACCGGCCCGGTATAATCCCAGCCCATACCCCAGTGGGCAATATCGATGTGATGCCCCGCCCAGTCGGTAAGCTGGCCGCCGGAGTAATCCATAATCCATCTCCAGTTCCAGTGAACCACACCCCTGTATGGCACATAAGGAGCAGGCCCGAGCCAGAAATTCCAATCGAGCCCTTCGGGAACCTGCGTAACAGGTTTGACGTCCGTAGCGCCGCCGGTTGGCAGGCCGACTTCAACCTTCAGGATTTTTCCGATGCGGCCGTTGCGAACAAGCTCACAAGCCCTGCGGAATTTCCAGTCGGAGCGCTGCTGGCTGCCGGTCTGCCAAACCCGCCCGTAGCGATGGACAGCGTTGCAGATTGCACGTCCTTCCCGGATGGAGCGGGCAAGCGGTTTTTGGCCGTGTATGTCCAGACCCGCCCTGGCCGCTGCTATAGCAGGGATGGCATGCCATTGGTCAGGCATCGCTATTTGAATTGCATCGAGGTCGCCGCGACCAATTAACTCACGAAAGTCATGATAGGCCGTGCAATCGCTATTGCGATATATCTGGTCAACTATTTTCTTGGCACCGTCTCGATGGGCCTTATCAACATCGCAAACGGCAACCATCTGCACTTCCGGCTTGTTTAAGAAACCCCGCATATCACCGGTTCCCTGCGAGCCGACTCCTATTGCCCCCATGACTATACGGTTGCTCGGTGAGTAAGCCCCAAAAACCGAGGAAGGGACAATTGCAGGAAAAGCCATGGTTGTACCTGCGGCAACTGCGGTTCCTTTCAAAAAGCTCCTTCGAGTTATTCTGCCTTCTTTTTTCATAATATTCTCCTAATTCATATCAGTCGAGAAACGAGATAATAACACAACAGAGTTTAGACCCATCCTCATCGGATTATAGTATCAAAATTCACAATTTTTGCAATATCATTCTGATATTGAAACAGCAAATATTAAAACCTGATTTTCATATCATCGAGGCTTTACTCCCAGATTTGCACACCAAGCTCCTTGAACTGCGCGCCTGCATTCAAAAAGTGCGCGGTAATCCAGAACACCGTCCATTCTTCAACATAATTACCACGAATGCCGGAAATATCGTTACGACTGAGACGCTGCCTGAATTTCCCGTGCTGTGCATAATTCGTATGATGCGGCTGTTCGCCCTGGCTTCCATAAGGGTCGATAAGCTGGCCGCAACTGCGATACATTAAGATTGCAAGCTTTTTTAATTCTTCTCTGTTCAGAAGCTGCCCTAATCGATAGATATCCGGTGTAATAAGAACACCGAAGACATCAATGTGCATGTTTTGGACAGATACGGCCGTCCAGCCCCTGGTTTTGAAATCATGGTCGCGGAGACGGCCCGCCGGCAGGTCTATATCCAGCACCATTACATAAGTTAAAACAACGTCACAGGCGTGCTCGGCCCATTTGAGGTATTTGCGGTTATTCGTCAGCTCATACAGCGCCAAAAATCCCTGTAACGCCGCAAAAGCGCCCTCCTTATCTTCACAACTGGCGTCCAAAGTGCCGCCCCAGTACGGCTCATCCATACTCAGATGCCTCGACGCATAGACGTTGCCTGCTTTTTCCGCAGCCAGGCGATAAGTATCAGAACCGAACAGCTTATAAGCTTTGCAAAGCGGAGCAATAAAAAATGCCTGATTCGTTGACAACGGCCTCCAATCATCCGCCAGAATTCTTTCTGCATGAAAATAACACGCCCTGCGCATAAAACGTTCCCAGCGAGAAACATCCAATCCTTTTGTTCTGCCGACACGAATCGCATTGGCAAAATTCAACATGGCCTGGCCCTGAGAAAGCAGCTCGGGCCGATTGCGCCGAACCCACTGACGTTTTTTGTAATCGTACCAGGTATAAAAACCCTGGTCGTAAAACTCCACTCCGGAAAGGAAATCAAGAGATTTTCTTGCCATCTCCGATGCCTTTGAATCGCGGAGTTCTTCAGCCAAAACCAGCAACGCATATCCTGGAGCTGCGGTCTGGCCGCACCAGCCGAAAACAAAATAACTCCGGTCGGGATATTTGTTAAAACCAGCAATGTTCTCTTCTTCGTGCCATCGTGTTTTGGCGAGGCGGTACTTTGCCTTGATGATATCCTTAAATGAAGGCAAACCTTCAAGAGAATACGGAGAGAAAATATCCAAAGACGTCCTTGTGGGGCGCTGAAATCCGGAGCCTTTTTCTTTGACCGGATAAACCTCAAGATAGAATGTTTTTTCAATAACTGCCCCCGGCGGCACATTAATATAAGCATTATCATACGGGATAAAACCACGCTGGGAAGCCTTAATAACACTTCGTTTGCCATTGGAGGCACAGGGACCCGACAGAAGAACCAGCTCAGTTCCTCGCTCTTTCGCAATCAATCCCAACGACCACCATTGGTCCTGTAGGTTGCCGTATGACACAGGCGAGGGCAACGAATGCAATGCTGCTCCCTTCATGCCATTATTGTCAGCCCATTCCAAACTGACATAAGGCATAGGAAAACGATGTTCTTCGAAAATGGCTTCTTCCCCGGCTTGGCCGCAGTATTCAGGTACTCTGCCGCTCTTTGCGCCGGACGGATTTCCATGATACAGTATGCCGGGCAGCAAAGCACTTGAACCTTTACCACGGCATTGAAAACGAACCGACAGTGTCACAAATTTGGCCGTTGCCTTTCCTTCCCAAATGAACCTGCGAACACACTTAACAACATTGCCTTCGGGCCGATACGAATCTGAAATCCGCCATGTGCCCGCCGATGTTTCGAGCTTGCCCCGTAAAATCGTCCAGTCTCCTATGTGCTCTAACTCAGTAGGTTTACCATGTACCCAATCCGCAGGCCAACCCTGCTCCCAGGCGGTAGCAATCGACCAGAGACCTTCCGGCGGTGAAGTTAGAATATCCTGACCGTCCAGAAGAACCTCCACCTTGTAGAATTTGCCATCGTGTTTTGTACGAAGATCGGGAGCTTGCCCATATACAGGCAAGCCGAACATGCTGTAAATTGTGAAAATAACTACTATCAAATTCATTTTTGAATGTTTCATCATAAATCTCCTGTTCCGGGAAATAACCTTTTTACCTCACTCCAGGCGATACCTTACTGATTTGGCGCCCTAATTATTGTATCGGATCAGCTTGATTTGTAAAGTCTGCCGGTGCATCATTTCAAAACGATATATTTTATCTGATACACTCCTTATCTAATATCTCTTCGACTGGAAAATATGAAACAACCGTCCGCAGGCATTGCTTTCTTTGTGCAGTTGCTGTATTTTAAACGAACAGAAATTCGACGAGCCAGTTGAGCCGGGTTGAACGGAAAACGCCGAAGAAAAATAAGCAAGACGGATACGAACAGATAAAGGGAAGGGAGTTTTCAATGGAGCAAAAGATTAATCGTCGCTATTTTTTGAAATTTGCCTTTAGTGCGGCTACGACCGCTATTGTTCCACATCCGGCTTTTTGCGATGAAGAACCATTGCGCAAGCCAAACATTGTCTTTATCCTCGTTGACGACCTCGGCTTCTCGGATGTGGGATGTTACGGCAGTGACCTGCACGAAACACCTAATATCGACAGGCTGGCAGGGCAGGGTATGCGATTCACCGATGCCTATGCTGCGGCGCCGGTTTGCTCACCCACGCGTGCTTCGATTATGACAGGTAAATATCCGGCCCGGCTGCACATGACTATCTGGTACGAAAGCTCGGCCAATCCGCCCCGAAACCGAAGACTTATCCCGCCGGTTACACAGGGCAACATGCCGCACGAACAGGTGACCATAGCCGAGGTACTAAAGAAAGCCGGCTACTTTACCGCTCACGTGGGCAAGTGGCATCTTGGCAATGCTTCGCACTATCCCGAGACACAGGGCTTCGATGTCAATATCGGCGGGACTTTCTGGGGGGCGCCGACCACATTCTTTTATCCTTACGGCGGCCCAAGCAGGTGGGGCGGGGAGTTCCGGTACGTGCCGCACCTCGAATTTGGAAGCGAAGGCGAGTACCTGACCGACCGCCTGACCGACGAGGCCCTTCGAATAATCGACAAATCAAAAGACAAACAGTTCTTTCTCAACCTCTGTTACCACACAGTCCACACGCCAATCGAGGGAAAACCTGACTTGGTCGAGCACTACAAAAAGAAGGTCAAACCGGGCATGCACCATCAGAACTACGAATATGCCGCTATGGTCCACAGTCTCGATGAAAATATCGGCCGCATCTTAACCAGAATTAGCGAACTTGGCATTGCCGATAATACTGTTGTCATCTTCTTTTCCGACAACGGCGGTTACATCAACAGGTACGAAACAAAAGCCGTCACCGATAACCATCCTCTACGCTCGGGCAAAGGCTCGCTGTACGAAGGCGGTACACGGGTGCCGCTCATTGTTCGATGGCCCGGCGTTACCAAATCCGGAAGTCTTTGCAGGCATCCGGTTATCTCAATGGATTTCTACCCGACCATTCTCGATATGACCGGCCTTGGCGGTGACTCGAAGCACAACATCGATATGGACGGTCTTAGCCTCATACCTTTATTGAAAAAACCCACCGCCGGACTGAAACGCAAAACCCTTTACTGGCACTATCCCCACTATTACCCCACAACCAGTCCGGTAAGCTCAATTCGTCAGGACGACTGGAAACTCATAGAGTATTTCGAGAATAAGCGTATCGAGTTATATAATCTCAGGAAGGACATCGGTGAGACGAACAATCTTGCAGAAAAAATGCCCAAAAGAGCTGAAGAGCTTCGCAAACGTCTTCACTCCTGGCGCAAGGCCGTGGATGCCCAGATACCCGTGACGAATCCCAAATACCGTTAAGAAAGTCAAAAAATAGGACGTGGTCACTATATATTGGTTTCCCAACTGTGCCCCGGCAACAGCCTTACTCAGGCAGAGCAGCACGCCAGCCGCTTTCCAACATCCGGCCAAGATGCTGAACATCCCGTTCGTATTCAGGGCGGGCGGCAACATTGACATTTTCCTGTGGGTCTTTCCGGTGGTCGTACAATTCCCGGGCCAGGACCTTGCCGGTTTGCCTGTTTTTCCATTCGGTGTACCGGAAACTTTTTGTACGCATACTGCGCCCCATGACTTTACCCCGCGGATACTGGCTAAAGGCGGCCTCCTTCCAGGACAGCTCAGGATTCTTCAGAAGGGGAACCATACTAAGACCCTCCAGATGTCCGGGTGCCGGTAGATCGCATAATTCGGAAAGCGTCGGATAAATATCGACATATTCCGTCAGCGCCAGGGTCCGTTGACCGGCGGTCTTCATACCCGGGACACTGATAATCATAGGCACGTGAGTGTCAAGCTCGAAATTGGTGTGTTTGCACCAGCCGGCATGTTCACCAAGTTTCCAGCCGTGGTCGCCCCAAAGGATAATAACAGTATTTTCTCGGAGCTTAAGCCTGTCAAGCTCAGCGAGCAGGCGACCAATCATAGCGTCGATGTAAGAAATGCAGGCATAATAACCATGAATTAATCGGCGTGCCAGCTCATCGGAGCAGGGTCCTTTTTTGGGGATACCGTAATAATTGCGCAATTCGCCCCAACTGGTCGTGGCGTAGCTGGGGGCATCTTTCGGAATAAACGGATTGTCGGCAAGCTTAATATCTTCCGGCTTGTACATGTCCCAATATTTTTTTGGCGCATTAAACGGCAGATGAGGTTTATATAAACCCATAGCGAGAAAAAATGGTTTGTCTTTGAGCCGGTTCAACTGCTTGATTGCATAATCGGTATTACAGCCGTCGGGATATGCACTGTCCGGCACGTCGGCTGCCTCGAACGCCGGGCCCCTGCCCTGCATTTTGGGGTAAGCTTTATTGTACTGCTCCATCTGGGCAATGGATTCCTCGGTAAGATAGCCCCTGCCCTTCCACGCACCTTCCGGAAAAGTGCCGGCCCGATACGGCTCGGCACTCCATCCCTGACGGTCATCACTCGGATGATGATAGATTTTACCGATAGAGAGCGTTTCATAGCCGTTGTTCTTAAAGTGCTCAGGCAGAGTTATTACGTCAGGCATTGCCTTGCGAACGGGCGTGTTGTTGCCGTAGATTTTGCTGGTATCGGGCCTGACCCCGCTCAATAAGCTGGCTCGCGTAGGACCGCAAACAGCCTGCTGGCAATAAGCCCGCTCAAAGACCATACCCTCAGAAGCCAGGCGGTCGATATTGGGTGAGATGATTTGCTTTTGGCCGTAACAGCCTAATTGAGGGCGCAGGTCGTCCACCGCGATAAACAGGACATTCATTTTGCGCCGATTGCCCGGACGCTGCCGGGCCAGAGCAATTGGGCAGCCCAGTACCGGCAGCACGGCGCCACCAGCTAACATAAACAAAAAATCCCTGCGATTTACTAAATTATTCATGTAGAACCCTCATTTTCTTTTTCGTTCTCAAATAATTTATTTTTTAGAATACTTTCAACAGACCAGTACCTCAAAGTCAACAAAGAAACCACCGCCCTATCGCCAGACGGAACCAAGTTTGATAACATCCAGAGATTCAATCTTGGTATTTCCACCTTTCGTGAAGATTTTAATGGACTTCGAATTATCGGCAAGGATTAAACCAATCGGCATGTAAATCTTGCCATTGTTACCGAATATCTCTATCGAAGTTCTATCCACCAGAATTTCCAGGCGAACCTTACCATCCGCAGGTTTTAAGGGAGCTGTTTTTTTACGACAGGACAACTGTTGCTTTTGAATATTATAGACTACCGGGACACCCCGAATTATAAAACCGGTTTCCTGAACGTCCTCATCAATCTTTAACTCGACCCGAATATGAAAAAGCTCACCCGAAAGCCTGGAAAGCAAATTATCCCCCGGCTTTAAGGTTTCATTTTCCCATTGCCACCTGCGCTTATGAAGTTTTTCAATCTCGCGTATCGGTTCGGCAAACATCCGGGGCCCTTCTTCGGTCGTTTGCAGTCTCAGCGTCACCGGAAACAGCATCATCTGGTTGAAAGGCATATCGGGCATCGCAACCCGACCCCAGGCAATCTGGATACGCCGGCCATCTTTTTCGGGGATGTTATTAAATGTCTGAGAAGCATAGAAGCAATTACCATAATGAAAAGGTATTTGCTCCGTCTGACGATTGAACTGCCTGCCATCGAAATCTCCAATCAGGTATTCCCCGCTGCCGCCGTACAATATCCATTTTTTATTATTTTCATCTCCATCGACCGGCAGCTCAAACAATTCAGGGCACTCATGAAAACACTCGATTTTGCTTTGGAACTCCCACGATTTCAAATCATCGGACGTGAAAAATCCTATCATTCGTTTATCCAGATACAGTGCCATCACCCACTGACCGGTCTGTACATGCCAGATAACTTTTGGGTCCCGATTGCTCCCACTTATATGACCAATGATGGGATTGTTCTCATAAACTGTCCAGGTCCTGCCCCTATCGTTGCTGTAGGCTATCGATTGTGTGAAAGGCTGGCCTTTTGACATTGGATTTCTTCCGCCGGCAGAAGTGTAAATACAAACGATTACCTTCTCATCGCCTGTCTGAAATCCCGCCGTATTATTTACATCAACTACCGCCGAGCCGGAAAAAATGGTCCCCAAACGGTCAGGGTGAATTGCATCGCCTAATTCTTTCCAATGAACTATATCTTTACCGACCGCATGTCCCCAGGTCATATTGCCCCACTTCCACCCGTATGGATTATGCTGATAAAACAAGTGATATTCCCCATCATAATAGACCATCCCGTTGGAATCGTTGTTCCAGCCGCGGCGGGAAGTGAAATGAAACTGCGGACGTAATTTTTCTCGGTAAAGATTCTTCCGGCCTCTGAAGGTGTCCGCCTGATAGACCGAATCGAATCCCTTGCTTGTATCAGGCTCATACTTATCTATGCGCAGGATTGCTTTTTGATTTCTAAACTCGCTAATATCAAGAAATACCCAGAAATCCGGCTCTTCAGAAGCCAGCTCAATCTCAAATTCACGGACCACTTTGCCGTCGATAATAAGGCTTATCAGGCGTTTGTTTGCCCCGTTCTTGACGGGGAAGTTAAGATATTGTTTCTTCAGTAATAATTCCCGGCTCTTACCTCCTACCAGGTTATTCTTCTGACCATTAACGTTGTTCAGACAAGTAAACATCGCCATAAATATAACCAACAGCAACTTTTTCATCTTATAGCCCTTTTCGAATTAGTTATTTTTTATAGAATCATTTTCAATATGGCCCCTGTATCCCGATCAGCTCACCGCTTGTGAACCGAGATATGGAAGATGCTCGATATCGAGCTTGTCGCCGACTTCTTTTTGAAGGATCATCAGCCGCCTTCTCAGTTTCCTTATCTGGCTGAAATAGGTCGGGTCATCGGCAAGGTTGTTCATTTCCAGGGGGTCGGCCCTTAGATTGTAAAGGAGGGTCTTGCCGATTTTCGGATAGTATATCATTTTGTAGTCGTCCGCAGTAATCATTCTCTGCAAGTCGATATAGCCGCCATAAATGGCATCGTAACTGCTGTTTGTCTTGCCATTGATTAGAGGCATCAAGCTCTTGAATTGAACCTGTCGAGGTTTCTTAACGCCGGCAAGCTCCAGCGCTGATGGCATGATGTCCTGAAGATAAATCGGCATAGTGAGCTTTTTGTTCTTCGGGATACCAGGGCCGTTGACCATCAGCGGCACTCTTACGCTATGGTCGTACATATTCTGTTTTCCTATAAGACCGTGATGACCGACCGCCAGTCCATGGTCGGCGGTAAAAAAGATATAAGTATTGTCGGCTTTTCCGGTCTTTTTCAACGCATCCAGAATTCGCCCAACCTGCGTGTCCATGTGGGTAATTATCGCGTAGTATTCCTGACGGTTTACTTTGACGGCATATCTACTCCGGGGGAATGGAGCGAGTCTTTCATCTCTCTGCTTCCTGCCGAGGCCGATTGAGTCCTTGTACGGGTATTCCGGCAGGAAATTCGCGGGAACTTTCACATTATCCAGCGGGTACTTGTCCACGTATTTCTTCGGAGATTGTCTCGGGTCATGCGGGGCGTTGAAAGCCAGATACATAAAGAACGGCTTTTCGCTTTTCGAAGCGTTTTCGAGAAATTCCACCGAGTTGTCCGCAAGCACTTCGCTCCAGTGCTTGCCGCCTTTCCAGTAACCCTCATTTTTCTTGTCCCATGGTTTCCAGAGGTCGGGTATTCCCTCTATGGGCCGGTTATACCCCATCGGTGTTTGATTGGGCATACCGGGCCGAACATTTTTTACATAATCGAATATGTCTTCGGGCTTGATACCTTTAACGTGCCACTTGCCGGTCATATAGGTATCGTAGCCGGCCTGTTTCATATACTGCGACCAGAACCTGCCCGCTTTGGTTTCTTGCTTGAGCTTCGGCTCAAACTCTTTGGCCATCCACAGGAATCGACCCGTATTGAGCATTGTCCGGCTGGCCACACATATCGCGCCATGCCAGCCGCCCATATTGTAAGCGTGTGTAAAAGTCACTCCGTTTCGTACAAGCCTGTCAAGATTCGGCGTCTGAATTTCATCACAGCCGAAAGCTCGCAGCGTCTCAAAACACTGGTCATCGGCAAAAATGAAAAGGATGTTCGGCCTCTTTCGCTGCTTTGCAAAAGCGGGGATACCCTGCAGTGATAAGGCGGCTAAGCTTGCACCGGCGGCCTTTAAAAAACCTCGTCTTGTGCAAATGTATTCACTCATAATATGTCCTCCCGAAAAAACATCAATTGTTTCCAAATCATATTAAAACTGTATCTTTCTGTACAGAAATAATTATTCCATAAGCAGATAACATCGATAGCAAACTTACTTTGACATACTTGTACCGACTCGAATTGCCTGTGCTGTACGGTTATAAAGTACATCGATGTTCTTACCATTAAAATTGACCTTCTGTGGTCTGGAAGCTGACCTTAATAATACGTTGGTTATGGGCTGCCCTTCCAGATACACCAGCATATCCCTGCCCGGAATAAAGACTGTATAAACCTTCGATAGCGAATCGAGAACGACCTTGCCGTCCCTGCGAAGATAGCTGCCGCAGGCAACAAAGTACCTCACCACTGAATCCGGGTCATCCTTATCAGCCCCTTTGGGCCGGGTAACGACGAATATATACGCATCGGTATCCCAGCCGTCAATCACGTTACAGCTATTGCGATGCATCTTTCTGCCATCGGCCCGCAAATTCAGATATACATCCGTAACCATCCCGCCTTCGCTTAGACGAACACCTATGGCATCGTTGGCCTTCAATCGTTCGATTTGCACTTGCGGTTCTTTATCACCGGAATCTAACGGCAGCACAGCAGTAACGAACTTACTCTCACGCCCGGCCTCCTCGGGTGACAAAGCAAGATATGTTACCTCGGTATCAGGGTCGTGGTCTTTCAAACCTTTCTTGTCGGTAACATTTATCTCTTCCGGAAACAGCGGCAATACAACCGCCCGGGCATCTCCATCGGACAGTATTATCTTTTCGCCCTGCCTGTTTGCCTTGCCCTGATAATGCAGCAGCCATTCGAGCCTGCCCGTCTCGTGAGTTCTAACATCATCGAATATCAATATCACACTGCCAAGCCACAAAAAATGACGGTAATTACGTGAAAACTTCCAGGAGGTCGGCCCGGTTGCATCTGCGAATACATACCTCAGTCCCGCCGTATCTATCAGCCTGTGTATCCGCCCGGGTGTTACCGTACCGCGGTCGCCGTTGCCGCAGTCTTCAGGATTCTGCCCGTAACCATCGATAAGGATAACGTTGTGTGCTTTGCTGTGACGGTAATAGCTCGTGTATTCCCGCCTGCTGTATGAGCAGTTGCCTGAATCGATAATCAGGGGCCTGCCCTTATGAAACAGAATAAAAGAGCCCGCATCGGGATGCGCATGGTTCCACGCAAAACCTGACTTTACCGCCAGCATAGTCGCGTCATCCCGCCACGACGAACGCACTATTGCCCAGCCGATGTCCTGATACAGCATCGAGTCAGCAAAATCATCCGGCAGAGATTCTCGTGGACGCAGCTCGTAATAAACCAGCCCCACAGGGTCATTCAGCCCCGAATCGGTCCGGCTTAAATACCAGTGATATTCCGGGGCATCATAGCCGTTGGCAAGCAGCAACCGTACAGTCCGTGCTCCCGTTGAACGCAGACTGCTGTCGCCAAAATTCACCGACATCAAATAATCCGAGGCCGGATAGCATGCGTGAACAAAAAAATCCCCCGCCCTTTCAAGCAATGGTATATCCGGCGCCGACGATTTGCCGAGCACATTCGTAAAGGCCAGCCGAAACAGCAGATATTCCCGTAGAGCATAATCGGCATAACTAACACTTTCATAAAACGCCCCTTTCTCATCGAAATTGGCCGTCTTGTTTTGAAGGACATTTCCCCCGTAATAAAAAAACTCAGGAATGGCATGTGAAACACGCTGCACCCACTCGACCGCCTGCGGCTCATCATCCAGCAGCGACAAAGCCGCAAGCCCCGCCATCGATACACACACACTCCACCAGTTATGCCCCATCGAATCAAGCGCGTGAATACGTTTCTCCCCCAGAACCCAGTCATCCAGCGTAGGCTTGATACCGAGCCTGACCATTGAGCCTGCTATGGTCTTTCTCTCCTGCTCAGAGAGAAAATCATAAATGCTGTCGTACCCCTGAGCATAGCCATAGCAGAACCTGGCCGTATTCAATTCCGAATGCCACGGCGGGTCCCGATGCGCATCACCCGCCCACCTGTTCAAAGTCCCGTAGTGGATAAGTGCGTCTCTGAGTTTCTCAGCATACCGTTCCTCACCGGTTATTTGATAAGCCAGCCCGAGAGTACTTCCCATATCGGTAATCTGACTACTCGGCCGGCCGTAGTTGCCGTGCTGTCCGGTTCCGCCCTCGACATATTCCTTTGAAACAAGCTTCGCATCGAGCAGCCTATCCGCCCGTCCGAGAAGCTTGTCCCGGGCCTCGCTGAAAAGTTTATTCTCGTCAATGCGCTTGTGCAGCCGCTCCAGCTTCTCAGCGGTAAACAGAAGCATCGGGCGAGATAATTTCCGCGTTTGCCTGGCCAACGCAGCCCCGCCATCATAATGAGCTTTTTGAGCAAACGAATCGGTACCCAAACAAATAATAAGTATCGCAAATAATATAAAAGTGGTATTGCCTCGCAAAGAAAATGTAGGAAATATCATTGCAATCCTCCTGAAGTTTTATCGATACAAAGTCGCAATCGTCTTATCTGTTCCAATATTCGTCTATTACCCGCTGGATATGAGGGTATCTGTCATCTGTTTCGTCGTACTTATTTCTTAATCGCAGCAGCTCGGCTTTCAGTTCTTTGATTACGGCGGAATATTTCCGCTCACCATACAGATTGTTCATTTCATGCGGGTCATTTTTCATATCGTATAGTTCCCAGCCGGGCCGGGTTGGTTTCGGGCCGCCTTTCTTGTAGTTTTGACCGTAGAAAAATATCAGTTTGTATTCTTTTGTCCGAACACCGAAATGCGCAGGATTGTCGTGGTGCGCCATGTGCATCCAGTAGCGGTAATAAGTGGATTTTGGCCAGTCGGCAGGTGTCTTGCCCTTCAGCAGAGCAGCGAAACTTCGCCCCTGCATATAGCCGGGAGCCTTAATTCCCGCCAGCTCCAGTATCGTCGGTGCAAAGTCGGTGTTATTAATAATCTCATCTGTGCGGGTCCCCGGCTTAATCATCGCAGGATATCTTACAAGAAACGGCATCCGCAACGACTCTTCATACATCCATCGCTTGTCGATATAGTCATGCTCACCGAGCATCATACCCTGATCGGACGTATAGATTATAACGGTATTGTCCATCTGTCCGCTCTCATCCAGATACTTAAACAGCCGGCCCAAATTATCATCCACCCCGCGAACACACCGCAGATACTTCTTCAAATAACGCTGATATGTCGTCCGTTTGTACTTCTCATCCGACAGTGACTTCTCAACAAACATATGATGACCCATATTCCTTCGCTTGTTACGCTTACCGATTGACGTACCCATACCTTCGGTTGCCTGCGAACCGTGGTTCGGCTGCCGCCACAGGCTCACAGGCTCAGGAATATCCACATCCTCGAAGAGCCAGTCATAACGCTCGGCATTTTCGAAATTGTCGTGCGGCGCCTTGTAATGATGCATTAAAAAGAAAGGCTTCGACCTGTCTCTGCCTTTGAGCCACTTGAGCGACGTATCGGTAATAACATCCGACGAATGACGCGAATCATAAGATGCGAAGCGCTTTTCGTTTTTTGGCCACTGCCCGCCCGACTCACGCAAAATCGGATTGAAATACGAGCCCTGCCCCGGCAGCACACAATAATAATCGAATGCAGGCTCCTGTTTCAGGTGCCACTTGCCAATCATGGCCGTCTCGTATCCGGCCTGTTTCATCAGTCTGGGCAGATATTGTCTTTGGGGTTCGAGCCGGTCGCCTAAATCCAGAGCGCCGTTGGTCTGGCTGTACTGGCCGGTCAGTATCGTCGCCCTGCTGGGAACACAAATCGAATTGGTACAAAAGCAGTTCTCAAAGAGTATGCCTTCATTGGCCAGGCGGTCTATATTTGGCGTCGGGGCGATTCTTGCTAATCGGCTTTTATATGCACTAATTGCATGCGCTGCATGGTCGTCGGACATGATATAAAGAATATTCGGGACCTTGCGTTTCTCAGCCCTCTGGGCCGCCCATAATCCTCCCGTGCAGGCAACCGTCACAAACGCTCCGAATTCTTTCAGGAACTTTCGTCTATCCATTTCAACACCTCAAAATATATAACTATTATTTCCCACTTACTCTTACACAGTTACGTTACTACTCGACTGTCGTAATCTTCAACGCGAACGCGTGCTCACAAGGTTTTTTCAATGGCATTTGGATTTTCAGCCCTTCTCGATTCCTTCTCCATCTCGGCTTGCCTTTGTGGCCCAGCAGCTTAACGGATTGAATCTTCTCCGGCCCTTTGCCATTGGCCAGACTCTTAATTGTTACTGTTCTCCCAACGTCCGGCCAGCCTAACACAATCGCGTAAATCGTCTTACCATCCTTGCTGGACGTGAAACGTATGTCCTCGGATGTATATGGTTTGTCCTTGTTCTCGCTGAAACCGCCGCCCGTATTGCGTGTGGGGCCTTCGCCAAAAACTTGCCACGGTCGGGTCTTGTAAATCGCCTGGCCGTTAACCTTCAGCCAGTCACCAATTCCAAGCAGGATTTCCTGTGCCTGCGGAGGTATAGTGCCGTCGGCGGCGGGCCCTACGTTCAAGAGCATACACCCGTTCTTGCTGACGATGTCCACCAGCACGTCAACAATCTCATCGACCGACTTGTAAGGTGTGGACTTCTGGCAAAACCACGGGCCGACAGAAGTGTCGGTCAGCCAGGGATACGGTACAAGGCTATCTTCACGCCCGCGTTCGAAATCCAGAATACCGGTGTGCTCATGGAGATGCTTATGCTTGTGAGCAACACCGACCCGCCGCTTATTTCGCACCGCCCAGTTGTAATAATCGGCGAACATCTGCTGCTGGTATTCGGGTGTTATGCAATTTTGCTTTTCGCCTCCCAGGCCAAAGTCAAACCAGGTCAGGTCGGGTTTGTACTTTTCCACCACTTCGTTGACCATACCCAGCCACTTATCCATAAACTCCCGCGTACCTGGCGCTTTGGGCTCGTGGGCCCGGCAATATAATCCGGTGTACTTCGGGTCGGCGCCATCATATTTATATGACGGCTCGAAGTATCGCCAGGTAAAAGCGTGATGAAACGTAGCAATAAACTTCATACCTCGCTTGCGAATGGCCTTTTCCAGCTCAGCGGTAATGTCGCGTTTCGGCCCTTTGTCCATACTGTCCCACTCGGTATAAGCCGAATCCCACATGGCGAAGTTGTCGTGATGTATGGCCACCGGCCCGGCAAACTTCGCACCCGACGCGGCAAACAGTTTCGCCCATTTCCCGGCATCGAATTTCTCGGCCTTAAACATCGGGATAATGTCTTTGTAGCCGACTTCATTCTGTTGGCCAAAACGCTCGATATGATACTTAAAGGTCGGGCTGTTTGGCATGTACATATTACGGCCGTACCACTGGACACCGCCCGGCCCATCTTCAGAGCCGACACTAACCGGTCCCCAGTGAGTATAAATGCCAAACTTGGCATCCCGAAACCACTCCGGAATCTGGTGTTTAGCCAATGACTCCCATGTCGGTTCGTAACTATTGCTGCTCTTTACCGAAGATTCAGATGCACATCCGGCCATACCTAAAATTGCAAGGGTTAAACCGTAAACATAAATAGTGTTCTTCATTGCACAAATCCTTTCACTACATAAGATGAAAAATCAACAAATATGAATTCTCCTCTTGGTAAAATTGTAAGATTCTGCAGCCGGGAGTATAACATTTTTCCCGGACAAAATACAGTACCGGCCGACTAATAATATGAGAACTGGAAAATTGCATCGAAAGGACTGTATTATGCGGTTTTGATTCTCTCAAAAAAAGAACCGGACAAAAACTAACTAAGAAATTTTAACACTTTTACTATGAGATTAAAGGGTATAAAAATGAGAAGTTCAGTGACTGGTGTTGTATTGTCGGTGACTATTGGTTTATGTGAACCGGGATTCACAGTTGAGATATCCCGGTTTTGCTTACGGGCGGTCTAATAAATTTAGACTTGCCTACTAAACACTTCAAAACCGGCAAAATCACATATAACTGCGATTGATAATACTTATTAGTGGAATCCATAGACCAAAGTAAGAAAAACGCAGTATAATATAAGAGCTTGTTCTTAAAACATTCGAAGACGTTATATTAGTTAGACCTTGCTCGATCGTAATTCCAACTTAAAGACAGATAAACAAATACAGCCTTTAGATGACCGAACAACTGAAAAACCAGGGTTTATACGAGGTTCGGCGAGAGCACGACGCCTGCGGTATCGGTGCGGTCGTAAATATTTCCGGCAAGCGGGAACATTCCATCATCGAATACGGCAGGGAGATTCTGGTCAATCTTCAGCATCGCGGAGCAGCGGGTGCCGATGAAATCACGGGCGATGGCGCCGGCATTCTATTTCAAATTCCACATGAGTTCTTCGCCGCCGAATGTGAAAAGCTGGGCTTCTCGCTTCCACCAATCTCAGAATACGGCGCAGGTATGGTCTTTGGCTCGAAAGATAACAAACTAAGAGAACAATGTGACAGCATACTCGAAGCTTCGATTGAACATTATGGTTTAAAAGTGCTCGGTTGGCGTCAGGTGCCGACCTCTAACGACTGTCTCGGCCAAATTGCGTTGGCCGCCGAGCCCTCGGTAAAACAGATTTTTGTAGATGGTGCCGGTCTCAAAGGCGAAGACCTGGAGCAGCGCCTCTATCTTGTACGCAAACGAGCCGAAAGACTGGTAATAGAAAAACATGGCGATAATGGCCGGGATTTTTATGTGGCATCGCTTTCCTGCAGAACCATCTGCTATAAAGGCATGTTTATGGCCTGGCAGTTGTTCGCATACTATCCCGACCTTGCCGAAAAGAATCTGAAATCCGCCCTTGCGATAGTACATCAACGCTACAGCACAAATACATTTCCGAACTGGCAGCTTGCCCAGCCGTTTCGTTGCATAGCTCACAACGGCGAGATAAACACACTAAGCGGTAATCGCAACTGGATGAGGGCACGTCAGGTTCAAATGGCAAGCGAAGCATTCGCAGATAACATCAGCGATCTACTTCCAATATTGAATCCTGAAGACAGCGACTCAGCCTGCTTTGACAGTGCCCTTGAGCTTCTTGTCCGTTCCGGCCGAAGTATGCCGCATTCGATGATGATGATGATTCCCGAGGCTTTCGGGCCGAAGTATCATATCAGTACTGATAAACGCGCTTTTTATGAATATCACTCTTCAATCATCGAGCCCTGGGACGGCCCGGCAGCGATGGTATTTACAGATGGCCAAATCATCGGCGGAACGCTGGACCGAAATGGCCTGAGACCCTGCCGTTACCTTGTTACAACTGACGGCCTGGCGATTATCGCCAGCGAAGCGGGAGTTGTGCAATTTCCTCCGGAAAAAATCCGCAAAAAAGGACGTCTTAGGCCCGGACATATGTTTTTGGTTGATACCGGGGAAGGACGTGAAATTTCCGACAACGAAGTAAAAAGCAAGATTGCACGCCAAAAGCCATACCGCAGGTGGCTTGAAGAAAACAGGATTGAGCTTCGTGGATTATTCGACACTCCAAAGCTCGTTAAAACTAATCCGAGGACGATAGCCCAAAGGATGCGGCTATTCGGTTATACACGAGAAGAGCTTCAGATGATTTTAACGCCAATGGCCGTTAATGGACAGGAGCCGGTCGGTTCGATGGGTAACGATACACCTCTCGCGGTGCTTTCAGATAAGCCCAAGCTGCTCTTTAATTACTTCAAACAGCTCTTCGCACAGGTAACAAACCCGGCGATTGACCCTCTTCGTGAAGGGCTGGTTATGAGCCTGATGGTCTTTACCGGTAAAAAGAGAAACCTTCTGGCCGAGACCCCGCAGCATTGCCGGCAGCTTAAGCTGCCGCATCCTGTTCTTACCAGCGAGGACATCGAGCGCCTGCGTTCCGTCAGTAGGGACGACTTTAAGGTCGCTACGATTTCGTCGGTTTTTGACGCCGGCACTTCTGAGCCTGCAGGCAGTCTCGAACGCGGGCTCAATGAGCTGATTAATGCCGCCGAGACCGCCATCGATGAAGGGGCTTCGTTTATCATAATAAGTGACCGGGATACTTCCGAAACGAAAGCACCAATCCCCTCGCTGCTGGCAACGGCCGCAGTTCACCATGGTCTCCTGAAAAGCGGTAAGCGATGCCGGGCCGGTTTGATTGTCGAGAGCGGCGAGCCGAGAGAGGTTATGCACTTTTGCCTTTTATGCGGTTTCGGTGCAAACGCATTCGATCCATATATGGCGTTTGAAATACTCAACCAATTACAAAAACAGGGCGAATTGCCAGCCCATATGGAACCAATCCAGATAGCAGACAACTATATTGCTGCTATCAAAAAGGGCATTCTAAAAACAATGAGCAAGATGGGTATTTCAACACTTCGCAGCTATACTGGTGCCCAGCTATTCGAAGCGATTGGATTAAATCGCGGGTTCGTAGAGCAATATTTTACAGGAACAAGCTCAAGAATCGGCGGAATCGGTCTCCGGGAAGTTGCTCTGGAAGTAATCGCCCGCCACAAGGCGGCATTTAAGCAGCGCCCCGCCGGGGCGCTCGATCTGGACTTTGGCGGTGAATACCATTTCAGACTCAACGGCGAACAGCATCTATGGAACCCGACAACAATATCGAAATTACAATACGCCGTCAAATACAACGATTCGAAAGCCTATGACGACTACGCACATGCCGTAAATGACCAGTCCCGAAAACTCTGCACGTTGCGCGGGCTGTTCGAGTTTATTCCGTCTCAGCCTGTTGCAATTGATGAGGTGGAGCCTGCCGGCGAGATAGTCAAGAGGTTCTGTACCGGCGCAATGAGCCACGGTTCCATAAGTAAAGAAGCTCATGAGTGTCTGGCTGTTGCCATGAACCGCCTGGGAGCAATGAGCAATACCGGTGAAGGCGGAGAAGACCCTGCCAGATACATACCCGGGCCAAACGGCGATTCTACAAATTGCGCCATCAAACAGGTAGCCAGCGGCAGGTTCGGCGTTACGATAAACTACCTCGCTAACGCTAAAGAGCTGCAAATCAAGATTGCACAGGGAGCAAAGCCCGGCGAAGGCGGACAGTTGCCGGGGCACAAGGTAACCAAAGAAATCGCCAGGCTGCGATACTCGACGCCGGGTGTAACGCTGATATCTCCGCCCCCTCATCATGACATATATTCAATCGAGGACCTTGCACAGCTTGTCTATGACCTTAAGTGCAGCAATCCGGCAGTCAAAGTATCGGTGAAACTGGTCGCCGAGGTCGGCGTGGGCACTATTGCCGCCGGTGTTGCAAAGGCAAACGCCGACGAGGTCCTCATCAGCGGCCACGACGGCGGAACCGGCGCAAGTCCGCTTTCTTCAATTATGCATACAGGCTGCCCGTGGGAGCTCGGCCTTGCTGAAACTCAGCAGGTGCTCGTAATGAACGGCCTGCGGGAAAGAATAAGAGTCCAGACCGACGGCCAGTTGAAAACAGGAAGGGACGTTGTAGTGGCGGCTTTATTGGGCGCCGAGCAGTTCGGCTTCGCCACAACGGCTTTGGTATCTCTTGGCTGTACAATGCTGCGAAAATGCCACGAAGGCGCCTGTACATTCGGAATAGGCACTCAGGACCCCGAACTTAGAAAACGCTTCGCCGGAAAACCGGAGTACGTAGAGCGGTTTATGTATTTTATTGCCGAGGAAGTGCGGCAGATTATGGCGCACCTCGGCTTTAAAAAGTTCGAAGATATGATTGGAAAAGTGGATCGTCTGGGAATCCGTAAAGCAATCGAACACTTCAAAGCAAAAGGACTGGATTACTCGGCGATTTTCCATCAGCCGGCTACCGGCCACGGTAAAGCCCTACAGCTAAGCTCCCAACAACCCAATAAGCTCCAGGACCATATTGACTGGCAGATTCTGGAAAAAGCAAAACCAGCTATCGAAAACAAAGAAAAAACCACAATCGATATGCCTGTTCGCAACACAAACAGAACTGTTGGTACTATCCTGAGCAGCAAGACAGTTAAAAAATACGGCCCGCAGGGACTGCCCGATAATACCCTGGAGATTGTTTTTCAAGGTTCCGCCGGACAAAGCTTCGGGGCATTTCTGGCACACGGTATAACGCTGAAGTTGATAGGCGAAAGTAACGACTATCTCGGCAAAGGGCTTTCAGGGGGGCGAATCGTTGTCAAGACTCCCGACAAGTCAACATTTATTCCCCATGAGAATATCATCGTGGGCAATACGCTGCTTTATGGCGCCACGAGCGGGGAAGTTTTCGTAAACGGCATGGCCGGTGAACGTTTTTGTGTACGCAACAGCGGAGCAACCGCAGTTGTCGAAGGTCTCGGCGATCATGGGTGCGAATATATGACAGGCGGAACCGTCGTGGTACTCGGAAAAACAGGCTGCAATTTCGCCGCGGGCATGAGCGGCGGTACGGCGTACGTCCTCGACGAGATGCAGTTGTTCGATACTCTCTGCAATCTCGACATGGTTGAGCTGGAAACTGTCTGGCAGGCTGGCGACAAAGATTTGCTCTTTGACTTGATTCAACGGCATCTGAAATGGACGCACAGCACACGTGCACAGTATATCTTAAACGCATGGCCGGACATGGTGGGCAAATTCGTCAAAGTCGTTCCGATTGATTACCGCAAAGCCCTCGAAAAAATGCGAGCAGCCGAACAACGGGATACCGAAACAACACCTGCTACCGAGGAGGTGTTTTATGGGTGAGACTAAAGGTTTCTTAAAGTATAAACGGCGGCCGGCCGGACTTCGACCCGTCGAGGAGCGGATTCGCGACTTCAAAGAGCTTGACCTGCCTCTCAGCCCCGATGAAATTCATCAGCAGGCGGCAAGATGTATGGATTGCGGAATACCGTTTTGTCATGGGGCGGGATGCCCCATTAACAATTCCATACCTGATTTGAATGAGCTGGTATATAAGAATCGCTGGGAAGAAGCCTGTCTGATGCTTCATTCAACCAATAATTTTCCCGAGATTACAGGTCGGGTGTGTCCTGCTCCGTGTGAGACGGCCTGTACGCTTTCCATCAACGATGAGCCCGTGCTAATAAGGCACATTGAGTTCCAAATAGTCGAACGCGGATTCGAACAGGGCTGGATCAAACCGATACTCCCCTTGCATAAAACCGGCAGGCGTGTTGCAGTGATAGGCTCCGGACCTGCCGGTCTTGCGGCGGCACAGCAACTGGCGCGGGCCGGACACGATGTCCTCGTCTTTGAAAAAGACCAGAATATCGGAGGAATATTACGTTACGGAATCCCGGACTTCAAACTCGAAAAGCACATAATCGACCGGCGGCTTGAGCAGCTTATTGCCGAAGGCGTCGAATTCCAGACGGACGTGAATGTCGGCAGGGACATCTCACCACATTACTTACAGAAGATGTTCGATTGTATCTGTCTTACTATGGGCGCAGGTCAGCCCCGCGACCTTAATATACCCGGAAGAGGCTATGAAAACATTTTTTATGCAATGGAATACCTCATGCAGCAGAACAAGGTTTGCTCGGGCGAGCTGGCAAATAAAGACGGATTTATTTCAGCCAGGGACAAAGCCGTAGTCGTAATAGGGGGCGGAGATACAGGAAGCGATTGTGTGGGGACCGCCCGCCGGCAGGGAGCCAAAAAAATATATCAGCTCGAAATCCTGCCGAAGCCTCCGGAAAGCAGGCCGCCTGATACACCATGGCCCGAGTGGCCGCGAATTATGAGAACGTCTTCCTCACATGAGGAAGGCTGCGAACGACGATGGTCCGTATGTACCAAGAAGTTTTCAGCCCGGCCGAGCGGAATTATTGCCGAAGAATTGCACGGTTGTCAGGTGGAATGGATTAAAAAACCCGACGGCTGGAAAATGAAAGAGCTGCCGGACACTAATTTCTCTCTCAAATTTGACCTTGCGCTTTTAGCTCTCGGATTTGTGCACGTTACCCACGAGGATTTGATAAATAATCTGGATTTGAAACTGGATGCCAACAGTAATATAGCAGTCAGCAATTATCAAACAAGCCGGCCATGGATATTTGCAGCCGGCGACACAATCAACGGCGCCTCGTTAGTTGTACGCGCCATCAAAAGCGGACGCGAAGCCGCGGCGGCAATAGACAATTGGCTTAAAAATAAGAATTAGAAAGAAGCTAAACCTTGACCGCGGCACTAAGGTTACTATGACGGTACCGCTGAAAACCTGTCAAATAAGCCAATGGCCTGAATGTAATCTGACCCATGAACCGGCTGGAATCATATCTCCGGCAGATTATTTGACTTAAAACAAGAATGCTCAGATCATCCACCAGTGTCCCGGACTGACCGATTTGAGACGGAATCCTCTCTGCTCCTCCGGCAGCGACTCAAGCAACTCCACGGCCTTTTTGCCGATTGCCTCGGCAGCTCGCAATTATCAAACCAGCCAGGCGGGGCAAAAGCCCGAAAACATTGACGGTACTGTTTTTCATTCTTGTAGCCTCCTTTACAAACACAGAAAAATAGTTTTTATATGGTTTACTCCAGACTATTTTGCACTTCAAAGCCGCTCTGCACGACCGCAAAAGCCTTCGCCTCCTCGGTTCTAAATTTGCATAAACCCGCATCAATATGCCAAATTATTGCAGCCGAAGCAAGAAAATAGGGCTTCTTCGATGCGCACAGGCTTGAAATGACCGCCTCGATGCAGGAATTGCGTAAAGCCATTACATACGGAAAAAACGTTATATCTGGAAAAAACGTTACATTCCGTATCAAAGGTGGCACTTATTTATAGTTTTTGATGATTGGTATTCCATGGAAGGAGGCAGTAAAACGTGTTGAATATAAGCTGATACTTGAATTCTTGCTCTACTCTACCCTCTCCTCTAACAAGCCCCTGCTTTGTTTAATCCTCTCCTCTGCAAAGCAGGGGGTCTTTCATTACAAAGGAATTTACCCGCTTTCCGCAGTATTAGATTTTATAAAAAACCAGCCGGCTCCTTCCGCCGGGCCGGCATGGGTCCTTAATATGAACAGGGTGTTTGTCGTACTTTATATTGCTTCAAGAAATCATTTATGATGTCATACTTGGTAATGTCCGCTATATCGGCTTGTTTGCCACCCTTCATTATAATCCCTTCCCATAGTTGCTCATGGCCGCTTTGAAATCTTGCCATATAGCTGGTATGAGCTGTGGTCTTAACAGCACCGGTATATACGTTGATAACATATCTGAATTCTACTTTGTTTTGAAAGCGAATCTCAAGCTCCCTGGAAAGTGTACTTCCTCCGAAAGCATATGCCTTTCTTTCATATTTATAAAGTTCTTCGGCCAAATCCCTTAATGCCGAATCAACTACGGTACACAGAAATTTATCAGCCGCCTTGGGGGATTGTATTGCAGCAGCTTCGAGCTTTAATTTTCGACCTTGTTCTTCTCCGGATTGTTCGAAAAAATCGGTTAATCTTTTCTTCCAGTCCGCCATTTTTCACCTTGCTTTCATTTGCTTTTCATACGTTATTATGAAATAACATTTATTCGAACAATCAGCAGATTCACGACCCTGCCCCATTTAATAATGTTTTTGGCCGGTTTTCAGCCTCTTTGATTACGTATTCCATTTACATCGGCAAAAAACAAGCTTCAATACAGTTTGCAACAGGGTTTTTTCGACCGAAAAAAAGGGGGATTCGGGAATTTTTTACTCATCCCAAAAAACTGGAATTGTCCGCGCTGTTGATAAAAAAGGGAATTTTATCGCACCCCATATAGTTATTAATCGCTTTTTTATCGGAGAATTCGGTACACAGTACGCTTTGTCCAAAAGTCGCAATGACCGTCATTTTGAACGGAATTCATCGAAGTGTTTATATAAATTAGGCGTTAAAAACCGTGAAATTAAGCTTAAAAAGGCGTTTTCTGTACAATTATTTTTTGCCGGGCATCTTTGCTTCCTTGACCATATTTCTTACACTTTAAATGTAGAGTTATGAATATGAATCCAGCATAACTTATTATAACGCCGGATATTCAAGTTGAAGGATTAGTGGCTGTTTTCTTTTTGTGATACTCGGCGGACTATAATACGAGGAGTTGTAAATATGAAAAAGGATATGAAAAATAACGAAATCAAAAAAGATGGATTAACCAGTGCAGTCGAATCACTGGAGATAATTGCCGACGGTTTGGAGAAGTGGATTGAGGAGCAAAGGGACAGATTTAAACGTACCACCAAAGCTTTCCGCAAAAAGTGGGTTTCAGACTGGTTCTCAGATTTCTATGTTATGAAATTTTTCAAAGATGCGGAACACCAAAGGCGCTTTGATGATATTCTGGATACATTCAATGTATTTATGCCGGATATGGTCGGGCCGCTGAAGGAGGTATGGAACAGCTTTTTGAGAAGCGTAAAATTTATGCAGCAGGTCGAAAGGGACAAGGACAGAATTGAGAAAAGTCACGACCTTGGATTTTGGTGTGTTAATTTCTTCGACACTGCGGCAGTCCCGTCAGTAGAACGCCTCAAGCATATAATAAGACGGATAAGGGAATGTTCTGCGGCTCAGAAGCAAACAAAAGAAATTAAAAAGCAGATAGAAACATTAAAGAAACGTTCGGATGCCATGCTGAACAAGCAGGTCAGCGAGGTATTGAAGTCCTCTCCTTCGAATATTTCTGCTTCTGATATAGCAGCACTATTAAATAAAAAATATGTTGGAGAATATGAGCCCACAAGTCCCTGCTCGGTCGGAAAAACAGAAAACTGGAAAAAACATCGCAGGAACATGAAGATAAAGATAAAGTCTTAGAAAATTGAGGTTGGAAATGGACAATACACAAAACCACCAATGTCAAAGTTGCAGATTTTTTGCCAAGAGCGGCTCAAAAGGTTATTGCCACCGTTACCCGCCACAAGCCAGCGTGGTCGATGAACAGGGCAGCTCAGCAACTTTATATCGCATTCCTGAAGTCCATGAAAACGGTTATTGCGGAGAATGGCAGAATGGCCGGCAGGAAACGCAGGCCGAAGAATTGGTAACGTCTGCAAGCCGGAAAAAAGACTAACTGTTAATTACCCAGACTTAGGTTTGGATTAGAATAAGGCAGTTGTGTCTGTTTGCTGGTTCTCGGATAACGTCCATTGTCTTCTAACTTAAAAAGCCTATTAATAACTATTTTAGAGGCTATTTCGTCTTAAAAACAACCGGGGCCTATACCAAATCGGTATAGGCCCCGAATTTACAAATCTACTGCATACTTGTACTTTACAGTCACATCACGTCTTAGGGTGCCGGTGGATACAGTCGAATATCATCGAAGTATAACATACCTGAACCGTCGGCAGTAGGATTAGCCCTGTTACCAAGGCCAAGTGTAATCGAAGTTACATTGGTAAGGTTTACGCCATGGTCTGCAAACGCTTGAAGGTCAATATTCCATTGGGTCCATGCACCTCTCTTTGCTGCGTCGGGATTATCATTACTGACAACAGCACTGTCATTCAGGACAACATACATCGTTTCGGCTGCGTTAGCAGAATCGCCTCTATACCAGATCGTTAGAGTGTTGACACCGTTTACTGTCCAGTCACGATTGGAAGTTAATGTCAAAGTCGCCTCGGATTTTCCAACAGCATTATCGTAAGTTATCGGCATCGACTTATTACCGTTGTGAACGATAGTCTCTTCGTAAAATGGAGGATCTAAATGACCAACCGTAGAACCGTTTGTCGGATCGTCGAAACCGTCCACCCAGGCGTTATAAATCCTGTTACTTCCGGGCTCACCTTCATTAATGTCATTGTAACTCTCAAAGTCGTCTATTGTAAGGAAGTTGGCCGTAGTAAAGCTCCAGAGGGGGCCTGTCCATGGACTGTCGGCGTTGGCGTTATTAGCCTCATCAACACGCCAGTAGTAGGTTGTATTCCATTCAAGTTGTCCGGGATCATAGCTTTCGGAGCCGAGGTTACCGCTTCCTTTAAGCTCAAGTGCACTTGCATCGGTACCGAAGTAAACGTCATGTGAAGCTCCAAGTCCCGGTGCCCAAGTGAGAACAGATGTTTGCGTTACATCTACAGCGCCATTAGCCGGATCAAGGGCCGCAACAGCACCTTCGGTCGTAAAGCTCCAGACGTTACCTTTATATGTATCGATGGCATCGAACTCATCGACGCGCCAGTAGTAAGTTTTGGCCATTTTAAGTGTTCCGGGAGTATATGTCGCAGCTCCATGAGGGAGTGCTCCGGCGGCATCGATGACCTCATCGAAGTTGTCGCCGAAGTACACGGTGTGCAATTTCGCACCATAGCCCGGTGTCCAGGTAAGACTGGCATTCACTTCTACAGATTCAGCAGCATCAGCCGGATCGGGACTATAGGCTGTCTTGGGTACAATCGTGAAACTCCAGACGTCCCCCTTTAACGGACTGTTCGGGTTTGTATCGTTAATCCCATCGATTCGCCAATAGTAAGTCATGCCGTTGACAAGACCATCCGGAAAGGGGAATCCGGGAAAACCGGCAACAATAAACGTCTCTGACTGATTGCCTTGGAATGTGCTTTCAGCGCCGTTATTCACGTCATCGAAATTATCACCTATATACACATCGTTCGTAACTGCAAAATTTGCCGGCGTCCACGAAAGGTTCACCCAGGTGTCCATAACCAGCGCACCATCAGCCGGACGTGGATCCCTTGTTTTGGGGTGGCCATACAGTGTTACGTCTTCAAAGGTGACGAAATCAGCCCCTTGCATTTTTATCCCGATTCTGTTGCCGGCGTCGGTGGCGGTGGCGGTATATACTAAGCTGACTTGTTCCCAGGAACCCACCGGCGCGTTTCCACTTACCTCAATCAGGTCGTTGCTATGATCTTCTGCAGTAAAGTAGAGGGACCAATAATCATCATAGCCTTCCCACGCTAATCCCACCCAGACACTTAAGGTGTATGTTTGGCCTTCGACAAATTGTTCGTCCAGAATCTGGTAGATATAGCCTTCTACCTCTTCATACCCATACAATTTGTTGTCGCCGCTCAGGGCCGGTAAATCAACATCGGCCGCCCAATAACTGTTATCAATATAGGTGTCGCCGCCGGCACTTTGCCACGGCCCGGTATAATCACTAGTCTCAGCATAAGGACCATCGCCAATATATACCCAATCACCCACCGCAAGAACGTGGTCATCAAAGCCCGCATCCGGGACTGTGATAAGTTGATCATCCGCCGACGCAGGAAATAAGGGCAGACACATTGCCATAACAAATCCGACAATTGCATAAATTAACGACTTCTTCATTGTACTTCCTCCTAAGTGGTGAATTTCTGAAAAATTCTTAACATCACTCTCACTCACAAGAACAGTTTATTACCTTCATTAATGTTTGAACGGCATTTAGCAATGCACTTAACATCAATAACAAGTCTTTGATCTTAGATAACATTATAACAAATTAAAGCTGTGAATCAAGTAAATATCGGAGGAGCCTACCCGCCACAAGCCTGCGTGGTGGATGAACAGGGCAACTCAGCAACTTTATACCGCATTCCTGAGGTCCATGAAAACGGTTACTGGGGCCTATACCAGTTCGGCATAGGCCCCGAATTAGCACACCTAATTCAATTCCCACTTTTTTGGGAATATAATTAACCTTACAACAATTTCACAAATCAAGCGGAACTATTCGCTTTCAAACGCACCGATGTCATAGGCAGCCCCTTTCGGGCGTGTATCACCATTATAGTCATTCGTCAAAGTCACACCGACAGTGGCCGGGTCCACGCCGCCGTCTATGGCTTCTGAACCTACTGTCGGGACATTATCAGCATCCAGTAACGGGTCGCTAAGAATACTGCCTGTCTCTACGTCCGGTCTCTGCGTGTTGTCGGCAGGGTCGCCGTTTTGAAGCGTGTTGCCGAAGAACAGGCAATTCGTCGCCGCAATCGAAAAATCATTGTTGCGGGAACCCAAAATATCGTCGCTATCACCAACCACGTTGTTGGCGAAAATACAGTTTATAACCTGCGTCACATCCGCCATTTCGTCATCGACGCCGTCAGCGTCCGTGTCGGCTGTGTTGGCATTGTTGTAGATAAGGTCCTGATCATCTTGGTTATTGCCCACGAATGTACAGTTGATAAACTTGGAGTTCCGCCTTACCTGACACATCCGGTCGGAACTGGCAGTTGAAATGTTATTGACGAAAACACAGTTCGTGACGGTTAGCTCACCCGATGATTCGTTTCCAATAAACAGGACGGTACCGTCATCCGCGGCGCTGTTTCCCTCGAACCAGCATGCGTCAAGGCGGATAATGGAACCGACAGCGGATGATTGAATCGCACCGCTATCGTCCTCAGCCCTGCCGTTCAGAAAAATACATCGGTTGGCAATTAACGTTGTACCGGGAGTTATTGCCGACGCCGAGCCGCCTTGTACCTTGATATGACCGCCATCGCCGTCAGCGTCGCCGGTTTCATCTGACTCAGAAACACTGGTCGCAGAACAAGCATAATTTCCGTTAAACAGACAGTCATTGATAGTAACCACAGAGAGACCCGCAATGTTGATCGCGCCGCCATCATCTCCGTCACCCGGAATGGGAGTATGATTGTTCAGGAAATCGCAGTCCTGAATCGTACCTACCGCCTGATTGCCGATAAAGACCGCGCCGCCGTCGCCGGACTCGTCGCCGAATTCCTCCTCCGTAGAGAGTAATTGATCGTTCAGTTCCGCCTCGCTGAGCTCACCGTTCCCGTCGGCGTCCATGGCCGCGAAACGATGGAGGTCGTCGTCTTCGGTACCTTCGGTTAGATCTGGGCCGGGAAGACGAATAGCGCCGGCATCGGCATCGGCCTCGTCAGGGCTCAGACCGCCGCTGCCGTCGGCATCGTTATCCGCAAAACCATCCAACAAGTTGAACGCCGCTCCGGCATAGGAAAACCGGTCGTTAGTGTCCGCTACACAGTTCTGAATGGTCATCCCTTCCAGCACCCAGCCCTTCGGACCCGAATCGTTGGGATTTTCGTTGCCTTCATTGAAACTCCTGTCGCCCCATGCAGCGAAAGCACGCGTAACATCGTTTCCGTCGATAATGGTAAGTCCGGCTCCCGCACCACGGTAGGTAACACCATCTTTAATTTCAATCTGAGATGCCAGGACGTATGTTCCCGCGGCTATCTCAATCGTATCGCCGGCCTTAGCAAGCTCGTTCGCAGCCGCAATATCTCCGCCTTCTTCGACATTAATCGTCACCCCGCTTTCGGCGCCGGCTTCATATGAAAGTGTTACGTTGTCAAACTCGACTCCGACAGTGTTGTCGGGAGTGTTATCCTTATCAAGCCCCAGATTGAGCAGGCGAATCTCCAAGGGCTGCCCCACAAGGGCCGAATCGGCCGAATCGTAGTTGTACCGAACGGTCGAAGTGGCCCACTTTTGGTATTCCGGCCACAACGTGTCATTATCCTCTGCAATAACGGTTCCACCGGCCAAGAGCTGGACGCTATAGCCTGCGAAGTAGTAAAAGTACGAATTTCCCATCTCAACGGTCAGCGTGTAGTCTGTGTTGGCCGCGAACGTTGCGCTCAAGACCTGTGCCACGCCGCCGGCGTCACCTACAGCGTTCTCGGTATAAAGCACATTCTGGCCCTCGGGTGCGACCACCGGGTCGAAGTCTGCAACTGTAACGTGCCATATACCGGGGCCTTCGCCGCCCACCCAGGTCCAGCCCGGAACGTCGAGCCAGGTCCAATCATCTTCGGTCAATACGGGATCCTCAAAGCCTGCGTTCTGGACAGGGATTGTGACCGGGGATGGAGCAGGTATAGAAATACTCAGGGTGTCATGACCCGAGGCGGTGATTCGCACACCCTGCACCGGTACGCTCGTCTTGAAAACCACACCGTAGGCATTCTGACCATTCACGCTGATTCCCGTATCGGCATAAGGTCCGCCATTACTTGCTTTATCAAACGCAACCGCCGCTCCCAGCGAACCGTCGGAATAAATCGCCTGCCACGTACCTGTATCGTTGCCGCCTCGCTCGAACAAAAAGAACGTATCCACCAGGGACGGGAAAATCGTCTCCTGGAAGTCAATCCCGTCTATCGACGATATGTTGGTGCCTCCATCCAAAGTGAACAGGAAGTTGTCGGCTTTAGAGCCCACATCGCCATCCTTCGTGGTTGACGTTCCGCTCACGGTTGCCGCAGGGGCCGGGTCACCTTCGGCCCATAACGTTTCAACGTCCCCATCGACATACCACCGAGTCGTTGTACCCAGCATCAAATCACCATCGGCTACAACGTACTCTGTCCCCCCATCTCGAACGCTGACAATCGCACCGTCAGTCACGGTAACATCCGCCAATCCGCTCAGCGTGTCGGCCTCAGGAATGGCTGCCAACACGGCCGTACCCCACTGGGAGGCGTCATTCCAGCCTTCTATGGCGGA
>CAZZAX010000008.1:0-77754 GCA_964653075.1 uncultured Pirellulales bacterium | reverse complement strand
AAATCACACTGCAATCCTTGTGCCGAACAGGATTGAGAGGGACTACTTTTTTCCCTCCGCTGAGTCGTTTTGAACATTAGTCTTTAGTCTGGAATCTTGTGTCTATTATGAATCATCTATTGTCAAAAAAGCACTTAAATAATGAAAAAAGTCGTTTAATCAGAGGAAAAATTGCGAAAACTGCTGTTACTTTTCACAAAAACAAACCCAATCCTAAAAACGTTAAAATTGGCGTAAACTCTTTTGAGACAAGTATATACGAGATTTTATCCGCTGGCTCAGGCGAAAAAACAATCCCAAGCAAACCCAATTTAAGCCAATACAAACCCGATTCAAACCCAATTTACGGGATGGCAAAATTTGCCTTAAGCTCTTTTATGACAAGTAAATATGTGAAATTTGAGGATTCGGCGTCAAAAAAACAAACCCAATCAAACCCAATTTGGAGAATCCGAGCCAATTTAAAAATTATTATTGAGGTATTCCGGCCTGCCGTCATCCTGGTCATAGACTACTTTTTCTTCTGTCTCGGCATCAATCCTGATCCTCTTGATATGTTCGGCCTTCTTGGTATTACTGTCAATTGTCACCAGGATTGCACTGATTTTAACATCACCCGTCGCTATTTCAAACGGAAAAGGCATCTGCGTCCTGAAAGACTTTAAGACGTTCTCGACGCTCCTGCCGAGTACAGAATCATGTGCCCCGGTCATCCCGATATCCGTTATATATGCAGTGCCTTTCGGCATAATTCTCTCATCGGCGGTCACGACGTGGGTGTGGGTTCCGAAACACAGGCCCACCCGGCCGTCGAGATGATAGCCCATAGCGATTTTTTCACTTGTCGCCTCGGCGTGAAAGTCAACGATGATAATGTCGGCCTCCTTCTCGAGCTGTGGCAGAATCCTGTCAATTGCATTATAAGGGCAGTCGGCCGCCTTCATAAAAAGCCGCCCTATCAAAGCAACGACGGCCACCGTCGGTCCCTTGGTGGTTTTATAAGCCGCCGTCCCCCTTCCGGCCGCTCGCTCGGAAAAATTCGCCGGGCGAACAATATTGTCGCTTGTTTCGAGAATCTGGATTATTTCTCTTTTACGGTAAGTATGGTCGCCCAACGTAATCAGATTTACACCGTACCGCAGCAGCTTATTATAAATTTGCGGCGTCAGCCCGGACCCGCCTGCGGCGTTCTCCGCATTGGCAATTACACAGTCAACATCCAGCTCTCTGACTATAGGCTTCAGCTTATCGGCAACAATACGTCTGCCGGGCCTGCCTACAATATCACCGATACAAAGAATGTTTACCTTCATAATCTGTTACTTCGCATATTCGATGCAGCGAACTTCCCGCAGCAGAGTCACCTGGATTTCACCCGGATACGTCATCTCATCTTCGACCTTCTTGGCAATATCTCGTGCAACTTTCATAGCGGCCTCGTCGTCTACCTGCTCGGCATTCACAATAACACGGATTTCCCTTCCGGCCTGTATTGCATATGCATTCTCAACACCCTTAAAGCCACCCGCGATCTCTTCGAGTTTTTCCAGCCGTTTTATATATCTTTCGAGCGTTTCTCTTCTGGCGCCGGGACGTGATGCACTAACCGCATCGGCTGCTGCAACAAGCGGAGTATATGGATTATCCGCCGGAACATCCCCGTGATGCCCCGCCACGGCATTCAGTACAATGGGTGATTCGTTGAACCGTTTGAGATAATTCGTTCCGATAGCCGGATGACTACCTTCGACATCATGGTCGATAGCCTTACCGATATCGTGCAATAATCCCGCCCGCCTTGCTACCGAGCCGTCCAGCCCGAGTTCATCCGCCATCACCTGCGAAAGAAACGCAACCTCAACGCTGTGGCGAAGAACGTTCTGGCCGTAACTTGTCCTGTAGCTAAGTGCCCCTATCAAACTAAGCACCTTATTACTCAATCCCCTTACGTTCGTCTCCACAGCCGCGTCCTTGCCAAGCTGCAACAGCTTGTGGTTCACATCCTTTTTAGTTTGCGCAACGAGCTCCTCGATTCGTGATGGGTGGATCCTGCCATCTTGTATAAGCCGTTCCATCGAAAGCCGGGCGACCTCTCTTCTGACGGGACTAAAACCGCTGACGACAATCATCCCCGGGGTGTCATCGACAATAACGTCAACTCCCGTGGCCTTTTCAAAGGCGCGGATATTGCGGCCCTCCCTGCCGATAATTCTGCCCTTCATATCGTCGTTCGGAATCTCAACAGTCGAGACGGTTGTTTCACAGGTCTGCTCGGCCGCATAGCGCTGAATGGCGGAACTGATTACTTCGCGGCTTTTTTCGTCGGCCGTTTCGACAGATTCCTCGACCTTGCGCTGAATCAAAGCCGACATTTCGTGCTCGCATTCGTCTTCGAGGCGTTTCAACAGCAGCTCCTTGGCCTCATTAATGTCCATCGCAGTGATTTTGAGCAGTTGGTTCTTCTGCTGAGCCATCAGGACAGAAAGCTGTTTTTCCTTCAGATTAATATTGTGCAGCCTCCTGTCGCTCTCCTGCTGCTGCTTTTTCAGCGTTTTTTCCCGCTGCTGGAGCAGCTCATTTTGCCGCTCAAGCGAATCCTCACGCTTGGTCAGCCTCATTTCCGTCTCGTGCAGCTCGGCACGAGTTTTATTGGCCTCATTTGTAAATTCCTCTTTTTTCTTGATAGACTCGGCGGCGGCATCGATCCGAGCGGACTTGATTATGTTCTCGGCCTCCCTTTCAGCCCCGTCAATCTGCCGCTGGATGTCCTGCTCAAAGGTCTTGGCCTTCGCCCGGGCAATCATCTGGTAAACAATGGCAACCATACAACCACCCAAAAGAAGACCAATAATAAGCGAGCCGAGCACTGTTAATGTGCCGCCCAATTGCATTAGTATATTCATAATTCCCACCTTTCCCTTGCACTTTTCATAGAGTCACAAAACAAAGTCCCAAAGGGTAAATTGCGGGCTTACGGTGAGGAAAGTCACAAAGAAATGACGGTGAATCACGAAATCCTTTTATCTTAAGCGCAATATCAGCTACTTAGTGCCCGAATATCTCCAAATTGAAGCACCTGGGTCAATAATAGAATGTTTTTCTTTATGAAATTGGCTGATTTTATGCTCAATACCAACACTCCCTCGTAGGTACGCGATCGCTTTTTCAAGCAGATTTCGTTTTCACGTTAAATTTACTTTATAACGCCGTATCAAAGCAGCCTTCATCATATTTTCATCTATGCAAGTATTTGGCGCTAAAAGTTTCTTTGTTACTTAACCACCTTTTAAGAAAAGCCTTACAAGCCTTCCTCTTTTATGCCCCTTTTCTTTAGTAGTAGCCGTCATTAGTTTCAATGGGGCAACCCACAATCTTGTTCGTCAAATGTTGCTTAATACTTTATATTAAAGCACTTTTACAGACCGGTCAAGAGAAAAAACTCGCAAATTATCTAATTTCTCAACCCAAAATCAGCATTTTAAGCCATCTTAAGGGCCATTATTTAGGCATTTTTGACGTTTTTTGACTTTTTATCTTAAGGGAACCTATAAAATTTCAAAAAAATCCGCACTTTTTGACCAAAACCTAACAAAACCAACGTAGGAAGGATGGAAGATAGAGAATAGACGATAGAAGTCCTATGATGGATAGTGTGTAATATGTCAATGAAGCTTAGAAAATGACATGTCATGATGCTCACATCTCAGCGTAAACTTTGTTGTAACACTGACGGCCGAGGTTTAGGTGGCATCTTTAAAAATCCTGTTATACGCCACGGGTTTTGCATGAATGTTTGCTCTCTTCTAAAGTTCATTTTTACCGTGAGAATTTCATCCGTTTCATAATCCTGGAAGGAGCAGGTTACAGAGGATTCAAGCCCATCGGTGGATACTGTAAGTCTATGTACTGCGAACTTTTGATTGAGTGCCACCGAAGCAAGGTATCCCCAATTTGATTTGGGGAAATTTTCTCTCGAAAGATTTTGTCTTTTTTCAGTATCTCTTTTTACTGCGGCATCAAGAGTCTGTATGATCGTTAACCGAAGATTTCCAATGTTTTCCTGGTCGCGACCAAGAGTGATAGGAACTACGGGGGCCGCACTAAATGTTTTTGACTTGCGTACCATCATTTCTACCTTATCGATAGAGTAATAGCCGTGTTCTAAAAACTTGCCATAAATCACGGGCTCTTCTGATCGGAGTTCGTCTAACGTGATTGGCATGATGCTCAAATTTTCTCCCGCCAAAACTTGGAACTCATACTTTCGGTCGCTATCAGTCATCCCTAAAATTATACCAGATAAATTCATTCGTTCCTGGGGCCAGCCTGATGGGACCTCAGAAATGTGGTCGTAATCCATGTCCCCCGTTGAGTCCTCCATTATGGCAGTTGCGATATAACTATCCCAATTGAATACGTTCGGATGAACTAACAAGAAAAAGTTGGTTATAGCTTCAATATCCCAAATCCGTTCTTTATCATTGAACTCAATTATCACTAATCCGAATCATTGAACTCAATTATCACTAATCCGAAAATCATTTTCCCTGCCCCCCTTACTACACCGAAGACGGCATCGGCATGTTCTTTGCCTTCTTCTCACACAAGCATCCAAGCGGCAAACCCAGCTTTGTTATCTTCAAAAATGTTCATTATTGCATCGTACTTAAAACCCTCCAGATCCCTCAGCTTTTCCAGATTTTCGGCATTTGGATTCTTTGCAACTGCTTCAAAGAGTGCTAACGGATTTACCAGGTAGTCTTGTCTGATTTCATCAGCGAGTATCTCTATATCAGGATCATCAAGGGATTCATTTGATAACTTTGATATTAGAGATTGCACCTTCTCTTTGAAGGGTCCCGACTTAGCGGCCCTAAGTTTCTTGAGTCTTTCTTGCTCTGACTTTGCCTTCTCCAGGTTATTCTTAGCTCTGACTGTGGCTTCTTCAGCCTCTTTCTGTTTTGCAATCGCATCCTCTGTTTTGTTGGCTTCAGCTTCGGCTTGTTCTTGGTACACTTTTATACTGTCCCGAAGCCCTTGAAGCTCTCCGAGACCACTCTTAATATTGTCGATCATGTCCTTGTTTAGCTGTCCAACAGCGACAGCGCTATCTACAAGTTGCTGCTGTGCAGAATTCAACTTCTCCTGCAAGTCCTTATTGGACTCTTGCTCAGCTTTTTTGAATTTCAATGCTTGGTTCTGGTATTGATAGAATCCAAATGCAATTCCGATAAGAATCAAAATCGACAAACCAAGTCTCTGGGAAACTTCTGCTGCAAAATCCCACGCTGTTCTCCCAGTTAGATGTTTTGTTTCATTCTTTTCATCCGACATATCAGCACCGTGCTTTTCTTTAGATCAATATTTCTGATTCTGTCCTCGGATAGTAATGCGTCGTGAAAGAAATTTAAGACACTCAGCCACTTCTGCTTCACCCTTTCAGTGAATTATGTGGCCAAATCGCAATTCCAGCTTTACAGTAATCTTTAGCAGAAAGTTTCCGGATATTCAAGAAAAGAATATTTTTTTAGGCAGTTTTTAAGGCAAAATATTTTTATTTGTAAAAATTAAAAACTGCGTCCCCCGCCGTTTTGCGTGGCAAAACGAAGCTACGGGGATTCAAAATTCAACACAGCAAATTCCTTATGGCACGATAGAAAATAAAAAATCAAATATCAAAAAGCAAAATTACAAATCAAAATTTGAATTCTGGATTCCTGTTTTCACAGGAACGACAAGTCAAAGAAGCATTTCTACCTGCGGCCAGCTTTCAAATGATTATTGATAATTGATGATTGATGATTGATTATTTACGGATTCCTGCTCTGTGCTTACGCGAAGCGATGGAGTTACTTAAACCGGTGCGAACCGCAGGTAGAAATGTTGTTAGTCATTCTCAATGATTTTGTTGCATAAATGCGAGATTTGGATACAATTATTTACAGTATGCCGGACGGCCGGGTTAATTTTTGGATAAGAAAATCCGATATTAAGAGAAGATTTACTATATAAGTACAGGTAGATTTTTACAGGAAGGAAGATGTCGAACACAGATATAGAGATGCAGAGAGCCAGAGAGGCCGTATCTGAAGTAAGATTGCAGGTCAGTCCTGAAGAGGCAATCAGGTATATGCAAGGGATACGTCACAAAGGTTTTTTGAAGGCGCTGAGAAGCAACTGGCGTGTTGACGAAAACGGTCATGCAACTATGCAGAGCGTATGCTGGCTTTTCTGCTGGGCAACGATGGGAAAAAACAACAAAAATAAAAAAACCTCCGAGGCATGCAGGACAGTCTTCGGTAAGATATTCGACCATTCATATGAGTGGTTTGCTCAGGAAGTACCATACGAATTAGTAAAGAAATGGCGTTACGCCAAGCCCAGCAGACTAATTGGTTCCTGAGAAGTATGAAAAACGTGAAGCGTATGACGTATTGCGAATCGCTATTAGCGGAATGAGGCGTAGATTTCAAATATCAAATTTCAGGAATCGAAGTCAAAATTTACCAAAAATTCCGGTCTGAAACCACCCCCAAACAGGTTTGAGGGTGCCACCCATTGCAATGACAGAGGGAGGCGGGATTGCAGAGGTCAGGGGGATATTATTTCGATATTTTCCATAGAGCCGTGGAGACCCTGGGATAATGTGAGGTAGGGCATTTTGTTGGGGTCGTGGCCGAGGAGTTTGCTGCCGACGGTATCGACAGCAACGGGGTCGAAGCCGGCCAGGATAAGGCCCAATTTTTTGTGCCGGCCGGACAGGTGCATCCCTTCGAGGGCGATGGTGGCATCGACGACGGACAGGTCCGGCTTTTTATATAAACATATATCTACAACGGACTTATCCGTTGAAGGGCTGTGCAGCTTGGATTTGTTCCAGGAGCCGCAATAGAACCTGCCCGGGGCTATGCCGAACATATTTTTCATTGCGATTGTGGTTTTAGTGAAGCTGTGATCTTTAAGTACGGGTAGTGAAATCACGAAGGCGTGCTGTACTATCCGCGGCATATGAAATTCTTTTAACTGGTGGGCATTATCATTTTTGAGGGTGATAGTTTCGGCATCGTTGAGGTCGATTAGCTCGAGATCGTACCTGTCGGCCAGGTCAGTGTATCCGAGCGTTTTGAAGACTTGCGGGGTTGTTCCGCTTCCACAGCCGTCAGCTATTACGATTCGGGCTTTTGTGCGGGCTTTGCAGTAGTTATAGAGAGCTTCTGCGGCATTTACGCTGGTCGTAACAGGCGGCGGAGAGGAATTTGTAAGGTTCGGCTTTATAATAATCAGACCCTCCTTAGGGAGCGTAGCCGGGGCGTTAATGAGGTCCAGTGCCCTACTGATACTGCTCTGATAATCGGCAAATTTTACTTTCGCAACGAGGCCCATAAGCTCCAAATCCTTGTGTTAGTGAAAAATAATGAACAAAATAATCTTATCAAAGGTATTGACTGTCAAGAGATTTTGGGTAAATTAGTACACACTTTTTAGTAAAATCACATTATAATAAAGGGTTTCGAATTGCTTTTTTGGAGACGAACATGATAGAGGTCAAAGAACTTCGGCGTAGTTTCGGCCCGGTTGTCGCTGTTGACGGTATATCTTTCAGTGTTGAAAAGGGCCAGGTTTTAGGTCTTCTCGGGCCCAACGGGGCTGGCAAAAGCACGGCGATGAGAATGTTAGCGTGTTTCCTTCGGCCCGACAGCGGGACGGCTAAGATATGCGGATATGATATTTTGCAGAGCCCCATCGAGGTCAGAAAGTCGATCGGATATTTAGCGGAGAATGTGCCGGCGTACAATGAGATGACGGTCGGGAGCTTTTTGGACTTTATTTGCGATGTCAGAGAGATTAAGGGCAAGGCACGAAAGAAGGCACTCGACAGGATTGTTCCAATGTGCTCGATTGACTCGGTATATCATCAGACGATTGAGACACTTTCAAAGGGATATAAACGGCGCGTCGGGCTGGCCCAGGCGTTGATTCATGACCCGGGCGTGCTGATTCTTGACGAGCCGACGGACGGGCTTGACCCCAATCAAAAATATGAGGTCAGAAAGCTCATAAATAAAATGGCGAAAGACAAGTGTATTATTATCTCGACGCACATCCTCGAAGAAGTGGAGGCTGTCTGCTCGAGGACGATAATAATTGCCAAAGGCAAAATATTAGTGGATTCAACGCCGGAGCAATTAAAGGAAAAATACCAGTGCAGCCTTGACGCTGTTTTTCGACGGATAACCAGAAACGGCAAGCAGTTAGCAGTTAAACGGTGAGTAGTTAATTAATTGACAAAGACAGGAGTTCAATAATGAATAGTTTTTTGGCGGTATTAAAGAGGGAATTGAGAAGTTATTTTACGACTCCTCTTGCATACGTGTTTCTTGTGATTTTTTTGTTTTTCTCGGGGTATCTTACATTCAAAGAGGGGTTTTATGAAATGCGGCAGGCGGACATGCGTGCCTTTTTTATGAACCTGCCTCTGCTGTTTGTCTTTATGGTACCATCGACAGCAATGCGTCTCTGGGCGGAAGAACGGAAGGTCGGTTCTATTGAGCTGCTTTTCACACTGCCGGTTACGATAACACAGGCGGTTTTGGGGAAGTTTTTTGCGGCGTGGCTTTTCCTTATCATCGCACTTGCTCTGACTTTCCCTATGGTGATTACGGTATGTTACCTTGGTGAGCCGGACATCGGCCTGATAATTACCGGCTACATAGGCAGCGTCCTGATGGCAGGCGGTTTTCTTGCCATCGGGTGTTTCTTTTCGGCGCTTAGCAAAAACCAGGTGATAAGTTTTGTCCTGTCGGTTGTCGCCTGTGCGGTACTTGTTTTCGCAGGTATGCCGACGACGCTAAGTTACGTTTCGACGTTCCTTCCGGCGGGTATGGTTTCAGCTATAGGGAATATGAGCTTTCAGGCGCACTTCGAGTCAATCCAGAGAGGTGTCCTGAAGCTCGAAGACCTTTCTTACTTTATACTGTTGATTATCGGGTGGATTGCAGCGTGCAGTATTGTTTTAGATGACAGGAAGGCAAGATAATAAGCACGTCAGGAATATTGGGAGGGGAGACGTTTTTAAGGAAATCTAAGTATGGCACAAAAACAGCAAGTTTCAACGGGCACGAACAGAACGTTACGAACTATTGTCGCAGTGGTCTTTGTTTTAATTATTATTTTTTCTGCGATAAGTATATGTCAAAACATCGGAAAGGATTTGAAAGTCGACATTACGGACCAGAAACTTTATACGCTTTCCGACGGCACGAAAAAGATTTTGGGCAAACTCAATCAGCCGATTAAAGCCAAGCTGTACTATGCAAAGACAGCCGCACTGAAAGGCCCGGACCAGATTCGGTATTTCAACAATTATTACGAGTTCGTTAAGGCACTGCTGGAAGAATACGTTTCCGTGTCCAAAGGTAAGTTTGAGCTGGAAGTAATCGACCCGCGGCCGTTCTCGGAAGATGAGGTGCAGGCATTGAGATACGGCTTAAGGCGATTTCCTATAACTCAAGAGGAGAACTTTTTCTTCGGCCTGGTACTGCAGACACAATTCGGGGTCGAAAAAGCCATACCGTTCTTTTCGCCGGACAGGGAGAACTTTGTTGAGTACGATATAAGCTACCTGATAGATACCGCAATTACCCGCCAGAAACGAAAAATAGGTGTGTTAAGCTCGATCGGGGTAATGGGAGACGATGTAAGCGGATATATGGCTGAGATGATGATGAGGCAGGGTCAGCAACCGAAGGGGCCGTGGACTTTCGTCGAGCAGCTGCGCAAACAATACGAGGTTGAAAGTGTCCCGACAGATGTAAACGACATTAATGATATTGACATCTTGATGGTTATTCATCCCAAAGACCTGCCGGAGCAAACATTGTTCGCCATAGACCAGTTTGTGCTGAAAGGCGGCAGGATGATAGCGTTTGTTGACCCTTATTGCTATGAAGAAATACGGAACCAAAACCAAAGAATGATGCAGATGGGGATGCAGGTATCGGGAAGCTCCGAATTGAGCACACTTCTGAAGACGTGGGGCCTTGAGATGCCAACGAATACCTTTGCCGGTGACATAGCTCTGGCAGAGCTGGCAAGCTTCAATCAGAGAGCGGAGAAAGTAATCGGTTACCTTAGATTGAGACCGGAAGGAAATTGCTTTAATACCGATAATGTAATTACAGCCCAGCTTAACATGGTAAGGTTTCTGTTCTCAGGTGTGCTGAGAGTAGTTGCCGATCCAAATGAGACTGCCGAGATTACACGAACGCCGCTTATTACAACAAGCAGCAGAGGCAACAGTTTTTCGATAAGCAACGCATACGAACTTATGATGCTGGACCCATCAAATCTAATGAAAAAATTTATCGAAGGAGACAAGCCCGTTGCGATGGGTTATCTGGTTATCGGTAAGCTTAAGAGCAGTTTCCCGGACGGCATAGAAATTGAGGTCGAAGAAGAATCTTCGGATGAAGCAGAAGATCCAAACGAAGTCAAGAAAATCAAAAAGCAGATAAAAGGGCTGACAGAAGCCCCGCAGGATTGTGCGGTAGTGGTTTTTGCGGATGTTGACTTTATAAGTGATTCGATAGCATATCGGAACGCTTTCTTCGGCAAGATGGTTGTCGGTGACAACAGTGCTTTGGTGCTTAATACTATTGATGATTTAAGCGGGTCAGGAGATCTGGTTTCAATCAGGTCGAGAGGAAACTTTAAGAGGCCGTTTGTTGTTGTCGATGAAATTGAAAGGCAGGCAGATGAGGAAACCCGTGAAGAAGTAAATAAAATTAACGCCCAAATTGCAGGTTTCCAGAGCAAATTGCAATCCATCCTGGCTTCCGCCAAGGAAGGACAGGAGGAGGTCATCGGCAGCTCGATACTGCAGCAGCAAAGAGATATCGAATTACAACAACGCAGGGCACAGCAACAGTTAAATGAAGTTAAATTGATAAGACGCGAACGAATCGAGCACCTGGGTAATGTGCTTCGAGGTTTTAATATGCTGATGGCGCCGGCGGTTATTCTGGTGATTGCGATAGTATTGGGCGTCCGCCGCAGTGCAAGGAAGAGGCATTATATCAGTCATGCAAGTGATGCCTGATTAAGAAAGCACGAAGTACGAAATCCGAAATACAAAACAAATATAAATGACAGAAATTCAAAATTCGGGTTCTAATAACAAAAGCAGGAGTTTAACAGATGAGTAACAGGAAACTAACAATATTAGGTATCGTTGCGGTTTTGATGGTACTATGGGCGGTGGCGCAGTCTCACGTTTCAAACAGACCGAGTGCAGAAACAGAAGGGCCATCTCCTCTTCTCCAGGGGCTTGATCCGGCGGATATCGGCAGTATTGTTTTGGGGAACGACGAAAATTCGGTCACGCTCAAGCGCCAGCAAGGGGGTTTCGTTGTTGTCAATAAAGACAATTACCCAGCCAAGGTAAGTGAAATTAATAATTTGCTTACCAAGAGCCAGGAGATCCAAAGGTCAGAATTTGTGACAGACAACGCGGCAAATCACGAAAATCTCGGAGTAACAGAGAAAGAAGCCAACGCCACAATCAAGTTTTTCAAGACGGACTCATCGCTGCTCACAGGTGTAATCGGAGGAAAGACCAAGGAGCTTGGACAGGGTACCTACGTAAGACTGGCTTCGAGCGATGCAGTTTACGTGGCACCAACAATGCCGTGGATTGCAGATACGGCAATGAACTACATTGAGCAGGAGCTTATTTCAGTAAAGCGCGAGGACATCGTATCGGTAACAGTCAGCTCCGCAAACGAACAATACACACTGAAAACAACAGAGGATGGCAAAGACGTCATACTGGAAAATGTTCCCTCCGGGAAAAAATTTAAGGACAGTGACGGCGACAGCGTCTTTACCGCTTTGACGAGCCTAAGATGTGATGATGTTATGAAAAACCCGGGCAATCTGACCTTTGACAGGGAATACGTCTGCACACTGAAGGACTCGACTGTTTACGCACTTAAAATAGCCCAGAAGGACGATAAGACGTATATCACCTGTGAATCAGACTATACCGATAAAACACCTGTTATAAAAGACAGCGACGTTGAATCGGAAGAAGAACTGAAAAAGAAGGAAGCCAAACTTCTTGCCCAGGAGGGGGCGATAAAATTCACCGCCAAACATAAGGGATGGGTTTATGAAATCGCCGAGTGGAAGGCGAAGAACCTGATTAAAGAGCTCTCAGAATTAATCGAGGACGAAGAAAAGCCCGAAGACGAAAATGAACAGGCCGATACTGTAACACCCGAAGAGACAACCGCAACAACAATCGAAGAACCTAATGCGGCAGATCCTAATTCATAAGCTGTTCAGCAACTTTGTTAGATTCTCTGTTGAAAAAACGGCAGTAGGGATAATTTAGCAAGAACCATTTGGAGGTTAGTCCAATGAGGCAGATTACCCGAAGGAACATCCTTAAGCGCGGTACCGCTGTACTGAGCGCGGCTGCTGCCGCTTACATTATTCCGTCATCGGCGCTGGGAAGAGGCGGCTTTGTTTCACCAAGTGAGCGAATAACAATGGGCGGCATAGGCCTTGGCGGACAGGGAACACGCGATATGCGTAATTTTATGACGTGTGCAGACGTGCAGTTCATCGCGGTATGCGATGCGGACACTCAGCGTCGCAATAAAGCCAAAGCCATAGTTGACGAAAACTACGGTAACAAAGATTGCGCCGCCTACGGTGATTTTCGCAGACTTCTGGCGCGTGATGATATAGATGCGGTCCTGAGTGCGACAGGAGACCGCTGGCATGCGCTGACTTCGATTTATGCAGCGAAGGCCGGAAAAGATATTTACTGCGAAAAACCGATGTCTTTGACTATCGCCGAGGGCCGTGTAGTAGCTGATACTATGAAGCGGTACGGAACGGTTTACCAGTGCGGTACGCAGCGGCGAAGCATGAGGAGTTTTGCGTTCGCAGTCAATGCCGCCCGCAGCGACAAACTCGGCAAGCTGCATACCCTTGGCAGCTACGTAAGGGCGGGACAAAGCTCGGGCGTTCTTAAGTCTGAACCTGTCCCTGAAGGTTTCGACTACGATATGTGGCTCGGGCCAACACCGCACATACCCTATAATTCGAGCTTCGTTCGTAATCTCTGGAAAAACCACTTCGACTACAGCGGAGGGATGATAACCGACTGGGGCTGCCACTGTAATGACCTTGCCCAGATGGCAAACGACAGTGAAGCAACCGGGCCGGTCGAATACGAAGGGACAGCAAAATTCCCCGATAAAGGATTTTGTAATGTTCCTATCGCCCTGCATGTCGAGACCAGATATGCCGACGGGGTCAGGCTGATAATGTACGACACAAAGACACCGGACATCTGGCCAAACTTAAATACACAACTGTCGGTCAAGTTCGAGGGTACGGAAGGCTGGGTGTATGTCGATGACGGCGGTAATGTCGATGCCCATCCCAAATCGCTGCTGGCAAACAGAAAGTTCGAGAAACAGCAATGGACCGACTCGGCAAACTGGCAGGGGCATCATCGGAATTTCCTGGATTGTGTGAAAACACGGGCCAGGACCATCGCTTCTGCCGAGGCGGCACATCGGTCCACAACTACCTGCCACGTTGCCAATATCTGCCTGCGGCTGGGGCGAAGTGTAAAATGGGACCCTCGAACCGAACGATTTGTGAATGACCCCGAAGCCGATAAGATGATATCGAGGCCGATGCGAAGGCCATGGCATCTATGATATCTTGAGGCGGGTCGAAATTCGATACACGAAATCCGAACAGGTAAAAAAGAAAGGACAGGAAATGAACATCCGCAATTATATTTATCGTAGCAGGCTTATTGTTATTACTCTTTGTGCAGCTTTGTCGGTTCTGGCCGGATGTTCCGCCGGCTTAGAAACATCACAACAACCCGTGTTTGTCGCACATCGTGTCGGGCATTTCCGCAGTGAGGCCTGTTGTGTGGGAGACTTTAACAATGACGGAAAGTCGGACATTTTGGCCGGCCCATACTGGTATGAAGCACCATACTGGAAGGCCCACCAATTTCGAGCATTGGAAGGCAAGGTCGATGCACAAGGCAATACACATACGGTTGACGAAAAAGGCATTGGTTATTGGGACGATTTTATGAATGTTCCGCTGGATGTCGATGGTGACGGGCTGCTGGACGTCGCAACATGCGGCTGGTTCAGCAAACAGGCCGAATGGTATCGTAATACCGGAGCGGCGGGCGGTCATTGGCCTATGACTGTCGCCGAAAAGAACGGCAACTACGAATGCGGAGAGTTGTGGGACATTGACGGCGATGGTAAAAAGCTCGAGATTCTGCCGGACACCTCAGATACCAAGTGGTACGAGATCGGGATTAAGGACGACGGTAATCGCGGACTGATTAAACGGCAAGTCAGCCAAAACAGTAAGCCGTTCGGTGGTGGTGTCGGGGACATAAACGGAGACGGTCGGCCTGACATTTTGCGGCCCAGTGCCTGGTATGAGGCGCCTGCTGAGACTCGCAAGGGTCAATGGAAAGAACACCCTCTGGCAATCGGCAGCCTGACCGAAGGGCAGGCTGAACATACGCCCCAGATATGGGTTTATGATGTTGATGAGGACGGACTGAACGATATTATAACCAGCTCGGCCCATAAACATGGAATATTCTGGTATAAGCAGGTAAGAAAAGCGTCGAAAATTACCTGGCAGCGACATGTGATTGATAAATCATGGTCTCAGGCCCACAGTATAACGTTAGCCGACCTTGATGAGGACGGCGACCTCGACTTTGTTACGGGAAAACGATTTCTCGCCCATAACGGTAACGACCCGGACGCCCGTTCTCCATTGTGTGTTTACTGGTATGAATTGAAACGCGGTGCTATTGTCGAATGGGTCAGACATACTATTTCCTATGGTGAGGGTATCGGCTCAAGCCTTAATATTCCCGTGGTTGATATGGACGGTGACGGAGACCTCGATATAGTGGTAACAGGTAAATGGGGTGGTCCTGTATATTTCGAGAACAAAAGCAAATCCAATAGATAGCTAAGGACCAGACCATGAGAATTTCCGCAAAAGCATTTATCCGACTTCTGTTGGTATGGATTTGCGCGAACTCCGCTCTAAGTAATAATGCCTGGGCAGCGTTCAATAAACCGGAGATTGACGAAAAATTAGCCGCGATTGTCAACTATGAACGCGGGATGAGCAGAGAGCCGCTTATAGCTGTGGAAAAACTCATCCGGGAATCACAAAACCAGCCAGAGCAGCGTAAATACATCGAGCTTCGATTGGCTGAGCTGCTTGATGAAGCCACATTAGAGAGTAAGTCGTTCATCTGCAGGCAGCTTTGGTTTATCGGGACGGCTGATTCGGTACCTGCAATTGCCAGGCTGCTGATGGACGAGAAGACTGCGGACATAGCATGTTATGCAATCGGGCAGAACCCGAGCGAAGAGGCCGGCAAGGCACTGCGTGAAGCGCTGAACAGGGTTTCGCCGAAAGTGCAGATTCGCATCATAAATCTATTGGGCGACCGAGGCGACAACCAAAGCGTAGAAGCAATCGGCAAATTTATAATCGGAACGGAAAGGGAAGTCAGCGAAGCTGCGGTTGCAGCGCTGGGAAAAATCGGTGGTGCGCGGGCGATAAAATTATTGGTAGAAACCAGGGCCAAAAGTGATTCGGAACTTCAATTCGCAGCGACAGATGCGTACCTTAGATGCGCCGAAGACCTCATGGCCGAAGGCGAAACAAAGCAAGCGACCATAATCTACAGGGAACTGGCCGACAAAAACGAAACTCCTATTATCCGAAGTGCGGCCATCAAGGGTCTGGCAGACATTGGCGGGCAGGATATAGTGCCCTTGGTCATTTCTGCTCTGCGGGATGAAAACCGTATGGTGCGAACCACAGGCAGAAGCTGTGTTCGGACGATGCAAGGCAACGGCGTTACCGAAGAATTTGCAGGTGAATTGTCAAAGACATCACCTGATGAACAGGTGCTTCTGATTGGTGCTCTTGCAGACCGCGGCGATGACACTGCGCTGCCTGCGATAACAGCGGCGGCCAGGAGCACGAACCCGGAGGTCAGAAAAGCAGTATTACAGGCCGTCGGAAAACTCGGAGACGCTTCTTTTGTAGAATACCTGGTCAAAACCGCTACAGAAGGATTGAGCTCCGAGGAAACAAGCACAGCAATAAATAGTCTTAAACTGCTTCGCGGAAGCAGAGTTGATGAAGCAATAGTACAAAGCATGCAGAATTCGCAACCGAGCGTGCGGCGGCAATTAATTCAGGTACTTGCCGAGCGTGATGCTGTTGATGCAGTCCCGGCACTGTTAGCGGAGGCGGTAAACCCGGATAGGAAGGTACGCAAAGCAGCGTTTAAGGCTTTAGGCAGGCTTGGGCGTGAGAAAGATTTGCCATCGCTGGTGAAACTTCTTGTGAAGCTGGAAGATGACGGTAGTCGCAGAGAAGCTGAGCGAGCCGTCGTAATGGTTTCGCGCAAGATCAGCGAGACGAGTAAGCAGGCCGATGCTGTATTGGCTGGGCTGCACGGTGAGAAGCGTGTGGCTGTCAGATGTTCGCTGCTGCGTGTGCTCGGAGGTATCGCAAATAGTAAAGCGCTGAGAACACTTGAGGTTGCATCAAAAGAGGCGAATCCCACTGTGCAGGATACATCCGTCCGTGCATTGGCCAAATGGCCGAATGCGGGGGCGTCAGAAGTTTTGCCGGAAATTTACTGCAGCACACAAAACCAAATACATCGGCTTTTGGCGCTGCGCGGTTTTGTACGGCTGTTGTCTCTGCCTGTTCAGGGGCGTCCAGCAGAGAAAACGCTTGAGTTGTGCCGGCGGGCCATGTATCAAGCCCGGAGTTCGGCAGAGCAAAAACTTGTGCTATCAGGTTTGTCAAACATAAGTGACCCGGGAGCTTTGGAAATGGTCGAGCCGTTACTGCAGGCCGAGGAAGTCAGAGCAGAAGCGGCAATGGCCGCGATAAAGATAGCCGGGACAATTATAGATACTCACAGTGAAAGGGCCAGGACAGCAATGAACAAGCTGCTTGCTGTCTCTAAAGACGAGAATTTGCGTAAACAGGCTGAAGAGATTATCCGGCATATCAAAGAACTCGAAAACAAGACACACCAATAAGAAGGATAATCAATCAGGATTTTCGCCTGCCACTTACACTTTCATCTCTGTTTGAGAGTCACTGCAATGGTGATAGTAATATTTCGATTGACTGGCGGCCCGGAAAACGTATAATTTTACTGTTTTTTCGAACTCTTTAGATGAAAGGAGAGTTATGAGCAGTCACCAACGGAGAGGATTTACATTAATAGAACTCTTAGTTGTGATTGCCATCATTGCGTTGTTAATGGCGATATTAATGCCGGCATTACAAAGGGCAAAGAAACAAGCCCAGAATGTCAAGTGCCAAAGTAATATGCGCCAAATCGGCATAGCAGCAAATTTATACGCCGAGGACTATGAATTGATGGTTCCGCGGGGCAAGGCAGGCGGCACAGGCGGGGCATGGTTTCAGCTTTTTATGCCCTCTTTAGCCCAGAAGCCGATCGGCAATGATTACCGTACAGTGGATATTTACCGGTGCCCCGGGTACCCTGATAAAGAGCAGACCGTCTGCTACGTTGTCAACGGCTGGGACTTCAGAGATGAAAACGATATGCAGGGCACAGAGATATTAGACCCGAGCAAACTAACTACCTGCATCCAGCGAGCATACACTATTTATCTTACCGATAATGAGGACGGGCCGTGGCGGCATATTATAAGAAAAGCCGATGACCCGGGAAACAATCGATGTGATGTGTGGACCCCGGGGCATCTGCCCGATTCCGTCAGCGAAGACGTAACAACAGGCCGGCGTGTTGCGAGAGCCAGACACAGAAAAGGCAGTAATTGTCTGTTTCTCGACTGGCACGTAGAATGGGTGGCTGCCGAAGAGATAACGATAGACCTGTGGAGATTTGAAAAATAGTATATTGACTGTGAAAGAATCGATGAATATCCGGTGATGATTGTGCCGGTAATTAAATCAGTTCCAAGGTACATAAATAAATTATTTAGCACGTGAGTCGGCAAAAGTGAGTGCAATCCCTAAGGGACGCAGAATTTCAGTGGTGAGAAAAGCGGTTCTACCGCTGTTTCTGCTCTCAGGAGCAGCGGGGCTGGTTTACGAAGTCACCTGGACGAGGGCTTTCGGAGTTGTTTTCGGCAATACAATCTTTGCGGTCAGTACTGTTTTAACTGCATTTATGCTGGGTATGGCGGCCGGGAGCCGGCTGTTTGGGTCGATAGCCGACAGAAGCCTTCGATCCCTAAGACTGTTTGCCCTGCTGGAGGTTGGAATAGGGTTATATGCATTTGCTTTTGCGAGTATTTTAACGACGGTGGATCTTTTTTATAGCTGGTTTTATCAGAGCTTTCACCCGAGCTTTTATCCGTTAAGTCTTGTCCGGTTTGTTACGTCAATAATCATCCTGCTGATTCCGACCGCTCTGATGGGCGGGACGCTGCCGGTTTTGAGCAAGCTGTGGGCGAATTCACAAAAAGAACCAGGAACGTCCGAAGCCGGCATCGGAAAAAGCACAGGATTTTTATACTCAATAAATACGTTTGGGGCGGTCGCAGGCAGCTTTTTGTCTGGCTATGTGCTCATCAGAATGTGGGGTGTTAGTAACACCGTCTATCTCGCGGCCTCTGCGAATATACTCATCGGAGTTTTCTCATTCATCCTGTCCATATTCACAGACAAGCCGCTTGAGGAGAAGCACAGGCATAAGCGTTCGGTGCGCAAATCCAAACCGGCAAAGAGAAGCCATGCTGAGGGAGAAGAAATTGCAGAACAGGCCGGCAGGAAACGAAAAATAGTTTTGGCCGCTGTATTGGTAGCAGGCTTTTGTGCGCTGGCTTTAGAGGTTTTGTGGACGAGGGTGCTGCTGTTTGTTCTCGGGACAAGCGTTTATGCTTTCGCGTGCATGCTTACCTGTTTTATTCTGGGTCTTGCGCTGGGGAGCTTTATTTGCAGCCGGATATTTTTAGCGAGAATCAAAAACGCTATTTTCGCTCTTGGCATTGTGGAGCTTCTGGTTGGGCTTTCGGTGCTGGTTTCTATTTTGCTGTTAGGGATGCTCTGGTACATCGACCATGTACTGACTGAGAAAATGCTTGCGGGCACTTTCTGGAAAGAAGTTGCGGCCCATTTCATAGATGCATCGATCGTGCTGCTGGTGCCTACTGTGTTTATGGGTATGGTTTTTCCTATTGCGGTCAAGGTGTGCGCTGGGTCCTGGAAGGCGGCGGGTAAAAGGATTGGAGAGGTCTATGCATGCAATACGATGGGCTGTGTGATAGGCTCTTTCGCAGCGGGCTTTGTGATGGTGCCTTTGTTAGGATTGCGGGACAGCTTCCTTGTGGTTGTTGCGATTCAGCTTCTGTTGGCCGTTGCAGTTCTTTTTCTTTCAGAGAAACGCAGGTTAATACTCTGTGCGGGTGCGGCGGCAGTTTCAATATCAGCTATAATTGTCAGTGCTCTGTGGATACCGCGTGATGTATTTCTTCAGACGATGAATACTTATCATTATCCGAGCAAAATCATTTACATCAAAGACGGCGTCACAGGTACGGTCACCGTGCACGACATGCCTGACGGGGACCGGCTCATCGTAGTTGACGGGGTTGATGTTGCGGGAATGAATTTTATGCTGCGCACCACCCAGAAACTCCAGGGCTACGTTCCGCTGGTGATGCACAAAGACCCGCAGAAAGTGCTGCAAATAGGTTACGGAAGCGGTGAGACTTCGGGAATCGGCCTGGCATTCGGCGTTGAAGACTACAGGATAGTTGATGTTTGCCCGGGCGTTTTCGAAGCGGGGAAGTTCTTCGATGATATTAACCGTTCATCCTACAAAGACCCCCGGCTGAAGAAAATTATAATGGACGGAAAAAACTTTGTGAAGCTTACCGATGATAAGTTCGACATCATAATGAACGATTCGACTTATCCGGGGACGACCGGAAGCTCGGCACTTTACACACACGAACATTTTATTCAATGCCGCGATAAGCTAAGAGACGACGGTATTCTGTCGTGCTGGATTCCCCTGGATTTGCGAGGTGAAGACCTTCAGTTGATATTCAAGACTTTCCAGGAGGCGATGCCCCACAGTTGTGTCTGGATGGCGAACAATTGTGTCAATAAACACGCCGTGCTGGTGGGTAGTAAATCTCCAATGAGAATTGATTTTCAGCGTGCCAGAAAAGTGGTTGAGCGTGAGGACATAGGTTCGGACCTTGCGGGGATTAATATTCACTCTGTTTATGATTTTCTGGATTGTTTTATCGTCGATGAAGGCGGACTGCGGAGGATAGGAAGTACAGCACCACTGAATACCGATGACAGGCCCCGGCTGGAATTCGGGGCGGCAATAAAGCGGGAAGAGGAAGGATGTTTGATAAATACTATGGAGTGGTTTTCGAGGGAACACTGCTCTGTCCTGCCATATCTGGTGAACCTCGGTGGTACGGCGGAAGAATTGCAACAGGTCAAATTGACTTTCGAACAGTATTACAGAGGCACAGGCCATGCCCTCAAGGGGCTTTTAGGAATTCTACAGGGTGACCCTCAGATTATGAACACCGAATTCGAGATGGCGCAAAAAGCCAACCCAATGGAGCGGGATGTCCAGAGCTGTCTCGATGAATTAAACCTGGAGATAAAGGCGCTCGAGGAGGCCGTTGAACGTACACCAATGAAGCCCATCCTGAGGTCACGTCTTGCAAAAAGGTATCTTCTTTTGAGTAACTACAAAGCAGCCGGCGAACAATACCAGAGGTTCGTAGAGCTTGAACCGGAAAATGCGCAAGGATGGAACAACCTGGGAATTTGTTACAACAGATTAGAGCAGCCCGAGAAGGCAATCAAGGCCTTCGAGAAAGCAGTTGTACATAACGACAAGCAGATGTCAGCTTATTTCAATCTTGGTTTGCTTTACGGTAAGACAGGTAATTTTACTGAAGCGGCTGAAAATTTCGAGAAGGCCCTGTTATTAAGTCCGCGGAACGCCCGTATCTATGACAGACTTGCGTGGGTTTACGTCATGCAAAAGGAATATAATCGTTCTCTGGAGATGATTGATAAGGCGCTGTCGTTATTGCCGAAAGAAACTCCATTTTATAAATATATGCAGGACAGAAAAGCAGCCGTGATGAGCGCCATCGAAGAAGCAAAACGTTGAACTGCGCCCGGTTAGATGGTAAAATAATCACTTAAAATTTAGGAGATCATAAAATGTCAAATGTTTATATCGGCGTCAATATGGAGTTTGTGCGACATGCCGACAAGTCGTTCGAGTGGGGAGTGGAAAAAGCCGCGGAGCTGGGCTATGAATATATAGAGCCGTGGGTTCACTGGGGACGAGAACTGCTCAGTGAAGCAGGTTACTATCAGAGTGTTTCATTGTTGGACGATCCGTACCGGATTAAACGAGCATGTGAAAAGGCCGGCATTAAGCTTTCGGGGCTCTCGGCACATACGCCATTGTGCAAACCGGAGATAAGTACGGAGTATCTTAAGCAGTCAATCCGATTTGCGGCCGAATGCGGTGCGCCGGTAGTTAATACAGATGAAGGGCCTAAACCGGGCTGGACAACGGAGGAAGAAGACCACGTTTTGATGCGGTATGTATTGAAAGAGGCAGCAGCCGTGGCGGAAGCCCGCGGGATACTGATTGGCCTTGAGCCACATCAGCAGTACAGCCAGCACCCCGATGGTCTGGACAGGATTTATGAGCTGGTTGACTCAAACGCCATCGGAATCAACTTCGATACGGGTAACAGTTACCTGTGTGGTCATGATCCTATCGAGTGGCTTGGGCGGGTCAAGGACAGGCTGGTACATCTGCACGCCAAAGACATTTCGGTGCAACAGTCGAAAGACGAACGCGGCAAGGTAACAGGTACGCCAGCCGGCTGCGCATGCGGCGAGGGTGTTATCGACTGGAAAAAAGTGGTCGAGACTTGCAAAGATGCACCGCGTGATATTGTATTGAGCGTTGAATGTGGTACTGTGGAACAAGCTGAGCAAAGTATCAACCACCTGAAAGGCCTGGTGTAGTAGCTGCAGATAGTGTTAAGCAAGCAGAATTTTGTGACCGGCAGGCCGGAAATAAAGAGATAATCGAAGATACTGTATGGAAATGATATGAAAAAAGGATATATTAAAAGAAGAGAGTTTTTGCAGAGAGCCGGGCTTGGAGCAGCTTCGCTTTTCCTGGGAGCAAATTTAGCAGGATGTTCCGGCGTACAGTTTCCCGGCGCAAAGTCCGCACGAAAGCCGAATCTTGTATTTATTTTCGCTGACCAATGGCGCGCAAAGGCTGCTGGTTATGCCGGCGATCCCAATGCTCAAACGCCCTGCTTAGACAAACTCGCGAAAGAAAGTATAAATTTCACAAACGCCGTATCAGGTTGCCCGGTATGTACTCCGTATCGCGGAAGCTTACTGACAGGACAGTACTGGCTTACTCATGGCCTTTTTCATAACGACAAGCCGCTAAATCCCGATGCTGTGACTATCGGTAAAGTTTACAGCAGGGCCGGTTACGAAACCGGCTACATCGGTAAGTGGCACGTTGACGGCCATGGCAGAACTTCTTTCATTCCTAAAGAAAGAAGGCACGGCTTTAAGTTCTGGAAGGTATGTGAATGTACACATAACTATAATAAATCGCTTTATTATGGCGATACAGACGTCAAACAATACTGGGACGGCTATGATGCCATCGCCCAGACCCGCGAGGCCCAGAAATACATCCGGCAGCATGCAAACAAGACACCGTTTATTCTGTTTATGTCGTGGGGCCCGCCGCATGCTCCATATCAGACGGCCCCGGAGAAATATCGAAAGATGTTCTCGGCAGACACAATCATCCTTCATCCAAACGTGCCCGAGTCATTAAAGAAAAAGGCAAAGGAAGAGCTGGCCGGCTATTACGCACATATCGCAGCACTGGATGACTGCATAAGAGATGTTCTTGGAACGCTGAAAGAATGTGATATTGAAGAAAATACTATCTTTGTTTTTACTTCCGACCATGGTGACATGCTTCGCTCTCACAGTCAAACAAAAAAACAAAAACCATGGGAAGAATCGGTCAGGATTCCGTTTTTATTACGTTACCCTGCGGTACATGGAAAAACAGGCAGGAAGATTGATATGCCGATAAATACACCGGATATTATGCCGACTCTGATTGGTTTGAGCGGCGTTATAATTCCAGAATCGGTCGAGGGCAGGGACTTTTCGGGTGTGATTCAAGGGACAAAGCCGCCTGACAACGACGCGGCCTTGATAATGTGCCCGGTGCCGTTTCATCAATGGGGCTATCAGAGAGGCGGGCGGGAATATCGCGGGGTGCGGACACGGCGATATACCTATGTTCGGGATATTAACGGCCCATGGCTGCTTTATGACAACCAGGCGGATCCATACCAACTGAAAAATTTGTGTAACAATCCGCAGCATTCGCAAATCCAGCAAAAACTGGATAATATATTATCTCGAAAGCTCAAAAAAACGAACGACAAATTTTTACCGGGCCCTGAATATATGGCTATGTGGAATTACCAGTGGGATGGATCAGACGGGCCAAGATAAGCATGTTTAAAGTGATTGAAGGAGAAGAGGTTATGGAAAAATTAAAAAGTACCATAGTTATATTCTTATTGGCCCTAAGTCTCTTGTCCGTCCCAAATCCTGTATTTGCAGAAAATCCGATGCGGATTACGACGGAAGAAAATGTGGTATCAGTACACACAGGGCCGCGTGTTTTAATGCGATACAATTATGAGAATGTGCCTTTTAAACCTTATGTGAAGGAGCTGTTCTCGCCTCGCGGTGTTAATATTCTGCGGGATGCGCCCGCCGACCACCTGCATCATCATGCACTGATGTATGCGGTAGCCGTCGATGGCGTAAACTTCTGGGAAGAACAGCAGGCGCCGGGACGACAGGTGCACAAATCCCTGGGCAAGATAAGAATAGGCAAGCGAAATGATGTACCCAGCGCAGGCTTTACGGAACAACTCAACTGGGTCAATCCCCGCAGTCAGGAATTATTATTAAAAGAACATCGAACAATTAAAGTTAGTCAACCAGACGACTTTAAGGCCACGATTTTAAGCTGGCAATCCCGCTTTTTCGTCCCATCCGGAAAAGAATCAGTGACACTCACCGGCTCACATTACTTTGGTTTGGGTATGCGTTTTTTGACATCAATGGATACGGGCGGTGCGCTCTTCAACGCCGAAGGCAAGGCCGGCGAAACCGTGCGTGGTGATGAACGATTAGTGCGAGCAGACTGGTGCGCTTATACCGCCAAAGCAAACGACAAGGTTGTTACGGTCGCCATGTTCGGCCATCCGGATAATTTGCGTCATCCGACACAGTGGTTTACTATGACCAGGCCGTTTGCCTACCTTTCAGCTACGCTGAATCTGCACAGAGAGCCGTTGAAAGTTTTATCGGGTAAACCGCTGGAATTACACTATGCTGTTGTTGTGTGGGACAATCGAGCTGACAACGAACAAGTCGAAAAGGTTTATGACTGGTGGGTCAACAGCAATTAATAATATGAATGTATTGAGGAGAAAACTATGCGTAATAAACAACAATCACAGGACAAGACAGATTACGGCCTGACACGCCGGCAGTTCATTAGCCGGGCAGGAGCAGCCGCGGCGACGGTTACAGTAGCGGGTACATCCGCGAAACGTGCATTGGGCAAGAGTGCCAATGAGCGCATTGGAGTCGGTTTTATCGGCTGCGGCGGCCGAAGCCAGGCCCACCTTAAGACCGTGCATTACCTGAAGAGCAAGTACTCAAATGTGGAAATTGTAGCGGCCTGTGACGCTTATCGGCCCCGAATGAAAAAAGTCGTGGACGGGTACAAGGCCAAAGGATATTCAGACTATCGCGAGCTGCTTGCCGATTCGAATGTGGATGTTGTCTGCATCGCCACGCCGGACCACCAACACGGCTATCAGGCGATTGACGCGGTCCGAGCGGGCAAAGACGTTTACTGCGAAAAACCGGTGACACACTGGCGGCAGTTTGAGCTGACCAGGCGATTGGCGGCAGAGGTGAAAAAAAGCAGGCAGGTCTTTCAACTCGGCTCTCAGGGTATGTACGACTCAGCATGGTGGCAAATGAAAAAGCTGATTGCTGACGGTTTGATAGGCCGGCCCGTCCACGCAGAGTGCGGTTATTTCCGTGTCGGCGACTGGGGCGAGCGAGGTATGCCAATTGACAATCCAGACGCCAAAGCCGGTTCTGAGCTGGACTGGAATGCGTTTCTCGGCGATTCGCCAAAGCGTCCCTTTAACGTTAGCCGCTTTTTCCGCTGGCGGATGTACGAGGATTATGCCGGCGGGCCTTCGACCGATTTGTTTCCACACAGCCTGACGCCGGTGCTGTTCATGCTTGGAGTTGGCATGCCCAGCACAGTTGTTGCGACGGGCGGAATGTTACGCTACCATGAGCGTGAGATTCCCGATACGTTTAATATGCTCATAGATTACCCGGAGAAAATCACGGTGGCCGTACTCGGGACACAGGCCAATAACCATCCTGGCACCGGCAGCCGGGGTTCGGGACAAAGGATACCCATCCTTCGCGGATGGGAAGGCACGCTCACAATCGAAGGGGATAAAATCGTTTTTATGCCCGCCGACGGTTCGAAGAAAAAACCTCAGAGTTTCGATATCGATCATGGAGAAGATTTCGTGGGATACTGGAACAAGTTCCTCGATTGCTGCCGGAGCCGTCAAACACAGACTCTAAGCCCGATGGATTTAGCGTATCACGTGCAAACGCCTCTGCAAATGGGCATGCTCGGTTTGCACCAGGGTAAAGTCGCACGATTTGACCCGGAAAAAGAAAAAATTGTCTTATAGAAGGTATTAACAAGCAGGTTTTTGAGTAAAGATTGGAGGTTAACGAAATGTGGAAGAAAATATTTATTCTTTCTATGGTGTGCGTTCTTGTTACGGTCGCTGCATCCGTTGCTGAGGACAGGATTCCTGTAAATAATGAAATGCAGAAACGATTCGACCGGAACCGGGATGGTTTTATCGACGAAAGAGAAATGGGACCACTGAATGAGTTCCAGGAGGCAAGAGGGCGTATCGAGGAGCTTCGTGCGATGGCGCGGGAGCATGAAGAGAATGCCAAACGTCTTTTTGCCGAAGCTGAGGAGCTTGAACGAGAAGTAGAGCGTAGATTCGAAGATATGGAGATGGCAGAGCATATAGAAAAGATGCACCACGAAATTGCCGAGCTTAAAGAGGCCGCTGAACGGGCAGAGCGAGAAGGCCGTCACGAGGAGACACACAGACTCCTTGAACAAGCTCAAGGACGCGAAAAAATAGAGATTCGTCGTATTGCATCTTTGAAGCGTAAAATTGCAATGATGAAAGAACTTGCCGAACGTGCCGAGAGTGAAGGTAAACACGATGCGGCAGCCAGATTGTTCGAAAAGGCCGAGAGGATAGCCGGGGAGATCGAAGCAAATCGAAGAGAAATGGAGGAAAGAAAGCTTCGTGAGACCGATCAACATATTGGGCACCTTCGGCGCAAGGCTGATGAGGCCGAAGAGCGCGGCGAGAGAGAACACGCAAGGGAACTCCGGGCAGAGGCTGAAGAACTCGAACATGCGTTGAAGCTTGAATTTGAACGTCGAGAAATTGCCAAACATGTGGAAGAGATGCATCACAAAATTGCCGAACTCAAGGAAGCTGCCGAGAATGCCGAGCGGGAAGGCCATCACGACAAGGCAGATGAGCTTCGCGAACAGGCCCGCAGGCTGGCTATGGAAATAGACGAGACTGTTCGGCGGGAGAAGGCCCATGATATGGAGAGGGAAATCGAGCAGCTTCACGCCCTTGCCCGAGAGGCGAAGGAGGCCGGAAGGCACGAGAAAGCGGAAGCTATCTTTCGGGAAGCTGAACAATTGAAACGTCATCTTGCGGAGATTGCCCGGCCGGAAGAGAGAAGGGAGCAAAAAGAAGGTTTGGAACACCAGGTTGAGATGCTGAGAGATGAAGTTGGCCGTTTGCGAGAGGACATTGAGAAACTCGAAAATATAATACGTGAAAAGGTGATGAACCGCTGAAGCAGAAGCTTTGAGACCACTGTATATTGCGAAAATGCAGATTGGGTCCCCGACTGCGACATTCGAGGATAAATTTGTTTCCTTCGACAAGCTCAGGACTTGCACTTCGCTCCAGTTGGGTTTGAATTGGGTTTGAATTGGCTTTGTTTTTGTAAACCCCAGCGGGGTAAATTTTTCATAATTCATTGTTATAGCATTTCTTGTGTTCATTTTTAGCCTTTCGTAAATTGGGTTTGAATTGGGTTTGAATTGGGTTTGTTTTTTGCCCCGCCAAGCGGATAAAATTTCGTATTTACTTGTCTTAAAAGAGCTTACGCCAATTTTAATGTTTTTGAAATTGGGTTTGTTTTCTTTAAACGAGTGTATCCAAACAACCCATTCTACTGCGGCCGGCTGCACAGTCCGATGCCTGCGTTGTCGGCCAAAAACGTTCTCAACGTAGCGATAGCTACGCCTCCGAGCCTTTTTGACCTGCCGCCTTGGCCTCGGGCTTTTCGCTCGGCCTCGTAACCCCCGGCAGGAAAACAAGTTAACTGAAATCGGGGGTAAACTACACGAATCGGCTATTTGGATAAACTCTAAGACTAAAAGTGAGGTGGTATTTGTAATTATTTTTTGACTTTTAGTGATTTTTTCCTTTGAATTTGCTGCTTTTTTCATTATTTAACTGCTTTTTTGACAATAAATGATTCATAATAGACACAAGACTCCAGACAAAAGACTAAATGCTTACTGGATCCCCGATTACGACATTCGAGGACAAGCTCCTGAGGGGAAAAAAGTAGTCCCTCTATAATTAGACGTACCTGCACGTTTGATACGAAATAGGGGGAGTTTTTTAAAGGTTGAATTTCGCTAAGTGCTTATGAGAAAAGGAATAAAAATTTTTTTAGAAAAATTGAAATTTTTCCAAAATTACCAGCGTTTTTTGTCGAAAATTGGGCGATTTTCACCCGTATTGTGTCCCTTCGACTCCTTCGGTAGAACTCAGGACAGGTCCGCTCAGGGCAGGATTGCGTGATTCGTATTGCGTGGATTTTGGCCCTTCGACTCCGCTCAGGATGAAGGAGTATAAGCATTTATATCTGAGGCCAGCATGAGCATCATACATTCACGAAGACGCAAAGCGGTGGAGTGATTACAATTAGTGCGAACCGAAGGTAGAAATGCGGTTTGCGTTAGCCTTCTGGCTAACATAGGCGTATTATACAATATTTTCGAAAAAAATCAAGAAAATATCAGAATTCCCAGAAATTAAAGAAATAACAATCAATCTTTCGTACACGAGAATCGCCAAGTTATATAAAACGCTAACAAGAGCATCAAACTCAAAAAAACGTCGTTACCATAATAGAAAAATCTGGGTCGCCCAAATTAAATTATGACTGAAGAATAAGCATTCTATTTGCCGAAAGAATACTTTAAGGTATTGCGAGCACAACCGCCAACATATATAGGTCGGAAGATGTAGTGCTTTCTAAGCAGGACTGAATTAAACCTACGAACGGTTGTTTAGATACGAAACTACTGGTCTTGGTTTTAACCAGCATGTACTGAAGCGAAAGAAAAAAATCTCGATTTTAAATATTTTTTACTTGACTTTTTGGAGCTCTCTATCTAAACATAATATGTTGAAAATGGATGGCCAGAGAGGAATAGCCTTTCGATAAGTCCTTGTGTGCCAAGGAGATACATAAGGCTATCGCTCGTCGAACTTTTGCAACACACCTTGAGTATACAGTTTAGTATGATATGAAAAGAAATTTAGTATGATATGAAAAGAAATATGGAGTTTTTTTCTTGACAAACGATAGTAAGTCAGATAGGATAATTATCGGACGCAAAGACAATTTGTCCAGTAGGAGGAGCCACTTTGTCGTCTCCGGGAAGGATCGTCGCGCTCTTAATTATTATAAAGAAGGCCGATTTTCCATCCACAAGAAATATCTGTCTGAAAATCGACTTTTTGTCCTTGGGAGATCATCAATATGAAAACAGAAGCTGTTGATTTGTTCGGCGGAGAAGGCAAGTTGAAGGATAAAATTGCAAACGAAGTCTCCCGACAACTAAAGAAAATCAAGCCTGACCAGTTGGACTACCAGTTGGGCCAGTTGGAGGAAACGTTGCATCTCGAAGAGGGGATCCTTGAGAACCTGCTCAACAATGGAGACACAGTGGAGATGGACGTGTTTATGAAAATTAGCACTCCATTGGGCATATCAGTTTTTGACGTCTTTGGCAAGCCGAATTGGAACAAAGAATCACGGAAGTTGTGGAACAACGAAAGGCAAAAGAAACCAATGTTTGTTACTGCATTCTGCAATGGGGGAGGAAAAAAACCATCACAAATTCCACTTGACATGTACGTAACTTTCCGCGCTCTTCAAGCACTGTGTAAAAAATAGAGAACCACATCGAGGGAGAAGAATGCACACGTGTGATTACTCTTTACAAGACATAATTAACTTCGCCGAATGTGATTTGAAAAATTTTCTCGATTCCCTCCCTGAGAAGAAAACTACCAAAAAAGCTTTTAAAATGTTGCAGAAGACATTGGCCAACAAGAAGCCCGAATTAGTCATACATAAGAGACTGTCACTGTTTATCGACGATTATCTTATATGGAGAGAAAAGAAAGGGAGAAAGCCCCGTGAGGGAAGCGCTGAAAGATATTTTCTTAAGGCCCTGAGACGTTCTCTGCGCCTTTTTACATTATCAGCTCTTCCAGACTTCAACACGCTCAGGCGAGCACCAACAATTCAGACTTTTGGATATTGGATAACGTGCTTTACAATCAAACCTCTGGAAAGCTACACAATGCTTCAGACTATCAGCAAGCAGTCATACGACCAGTTTGATCTTAAGGGATTTCCTTCATGGCTAATATTAGACCCGCATGAGCGTTATATTTTCATATTATGCGATGACGAAGCAATTATCAAAAACAGAACTACGAGGGAGGTTGAACGACGATATGAGCTGATCACGCTTCATGAAATCGGTCACGCGAGATTGCATCTTGAATGGCTCCATGATGAAATCATCAATAATCAAAAGCTGCAGGTGAGTGCTTTACCCTATCACGAATATGAGGCTTGGATTTATTGTTATGCGGTACTGGGGTTAGTCGTGGGAATAAGAGCCCGGATTAGCCGACTTCTCGGCAAATCTGATGGCGAGGGCTTGATCTGACCTTGTTGGTGGGATCAATAAACCGGTGGAATTTTTCGTTTCAAACATAATATTATCCAACACGCTCTCAACTGATTTTATCCTGCCATTATACTATCCAGATCGTACCTTACTTTATTAACCATTTGATTATATCGTATAAAGCCGGTAGTCCTATTCCGCTCGCAATTAATGAAAACAATGCCTTATGTTTCAACGATTTGCTTTTTTCTGATTTATATTCTGTCAGAGGCCATATCCATCTGGCATACAGAAAGGCTATTCGAAGTACATTTAGTGCAATAATGAATACATAGAAATATAACGCTGCCTTTAGGAAAACTGAATATGATCCAAAGAATCCTTCTATCTTAATCGACAACTTATTGCATATCCAAAAGGATAAAGGAAAACCTATTATCCACACTATTAAATCGTAAATTGAATGCCGATGTATCCACGGGATTGTAGAAGGTTTTTCTTCGATAAAACTTAGAAACTCCTTGAAGACGCCATTCACCCATGTAACGTCTTTACCAATAATCTCAAAGTTGCTTTCATTTAGAGTCTCTTCAGAAGGAAGTATGCTGAAATTAAGCACTTCGGCTTTCCTGAAATCCAAAAAAAGAATCATTTTGTTTCTTGGAAAATAGTTATGCCTAAATCTTAGAGGCGTCGACGTATCAAAGAATACTTCTTCTACTTCTGGTGGGTAATTAGGAGAATCAAATATTTCATCAATGTCACCTGTAAGCTTTCTGCCATCAATCCCTGATAGGGTTATAAATAATTTAAAGCCCTCATTTAAATCTTTTTTTGTTTGTTCAAATTCCTCGTCTGTTTGATCATCTAATCGAATCAAATGTTTCTCTTCCAATTCGGCTGCTGCATAGGCTCTTTCCTGAAGGATCTCCAAAAGTTTCCTAAGTTCATTTTTATCAACAGAAAATGATCGAATCCTTTTTTTCTGACTTATATGGACATGTTGATCCTTCATTTATTCTTTATAATATATAACACTCTTTGTTGAAAATTTATTCGCTGCTTCAATTCATTTTTCATATCTCTTGAAGCGTATCTCGTTAAGCGTGAATCGCCGATTGAGGCCGGCAAAGCCGGCATTTTTTAGAGAAATCCGCAGTTGTGACTCACGCATTAGGAGTAGAAAATAACAGAGAACTTGAGAAGAGTCAAGGGAATTTAGAATTTAGCCCTTCGTCTCCGCTCAGGGCAGGCTCTTGCTCAGGGTGAACCCCGACAGGATAGCAAGTAAGCTAACATCGGGGATAAACTCTTGTGTCAACTCGCTACTTCTGACTGTATTCAAAAAACGGTGGGGAAAGTCACTACGCTGAAAAATCAAAATGTAAATAGGAGAATTAAACATCAAAATTCAAAATTATGGAGGCCCTTCGGGCGAATATTTAAATAGACCCCTCGACTTCGCTCGGGGTGACGGTTGTGTCAACTCGCTACTTCTGGCTGTATTTAGATTAAACCCACTTAATAAATCCTTCGACACTTCGACTCTACTTCCTTCGGCAAGCTCAGGACAGGCAGTGCAGGCTCTGCTCAGGACAGGCGGGACATGCCCTTTTGATTGATTAATGATGATCCTTCGACTACGCTCAGGACTTGCGCTTTGCTCCAGTTTGCTATTGATTATTGGGGCGATTTAGTTTTGAGTTTTGAGTGGATCGTTTTGAATTCAAAGAGAATGTAGAATTTAGAGTTGGTAATTAGTGGGGCAAGACGCCACCCTTCAATTTTAGCCACGCCCAAACGAGTTTGAGCGTGCCACCCATTCGATTGATTATACCTATGGCACAGGTTGATGATTGATTATTGGGAAGGGCGGTTCGCGAACCGCCCCTACAACGATAACGGTATGCACACACAGGGAGCATATCAAGGCAATCACATGGGATTGCCCCTACATTATGATGGGCTGTTCGAGAAAAGGGAAAAAAGGGTGGTTTTTGGGGGGGGATAGTGGTATTATATCGTTTTTATGTTCGGCAGCGTTGCCGGACGGCAGCTAATTGAGGAGAATTTCGGGTAACAGCAACAAAATCAGAGGAGTTAATTATGAAAAAGGGTGTCAAAGCGATTAAGAGGGTCGTTTGCCTGTTTTTGGCGGCAATGGTTTTAGGCGTGAGCAGCTATGCGGGAAATGCAGTAAAAAAGTACGGCGTACATGACAAGAGCCGGCCACATCCGCCGGTAATCAATCCTGCAAGACGGTTCGGGCAGCCGCCATCGGATGCCATTGTTTTATTCGGCGGGGAGGAGCCAAATCTTTCAGCATGGGCAAGTGAAAGGGGCGGCGGCGAAGCGAAATGGAAGATAATAGACGACTATATGGAGGTGCCAAAGAAGGCGGGTGGAATTCGTACAAAACAAGAATTCGACAATTGCCAATTACATATCGAGTGGCGCACGCCGAGAGGTCTTGACCCGAAGATAACGGACCAGAAGCGGAGCAACAGCGGGGTGTTCCTTATGGACAGGTACGAAGTCCAGATTCTCGATTCATATACGGATGACAACTATGACACCAACAGGACATACGCAGACGGCCAGGCCGGAGCGATTTACGGCCAGAACCCTCCGATGGTCAATGCCTGCCGAAAGGCCGGAAGATGGCAGAGCTATGATATCAGCTTTCTTCGTCCGCTATTCGATGAAGACGGCAAGTGCATTCGCAAGGCCCGCATTACGGTGATTCACAACGGTGTGGTTGTTCATAATAATCTTGAGATCGAGGGAACGACTTCACACAAGAGAAAGGCCCGGTACGGCAGGCCCCACGAGAAGGGGCATATCAGGCTCCAGGACCACGGCAATCCGATGTGCTTTCGCAATATCTGGATACGCGAGCTGCCGGAACAGCCGTATCTGATTAAAGACTGATAATTTATCGCAGGCATTTGTGAATAAAGGTAACAGCAATATATTCAGGAAAGGAAGAGAAATGAACTTTACGAAAACGAGAGTGTTCACGGTAGTCATAGCGGGCATCCTGCTATTGAGTACAGTTAGCGCTCAGGTTCCGACAGTCCCAGAAGTATCCAGGGACAAAGTTATTTGCTTTGCACTCTATACCGTTCATAACAATATTATGAAGATGACCGCCCAGTTGTATCCGCTTAAGGGAGGTGAAGACAGGACAGTCCGGCTCGAAACCAAGCAGGATGGAAGGTGGAAAGAAATAGACCGGGCACAAGTAGTCGAAAGGGGCTGGACGGCTGTTTTCCGCGTTGAGAACTGGGACACGACAAAAGATACCGAATATCGTGTTGTCCACGGCAAGAATGCATATTACACGGGTATAATCCGCAAGGACCCGGTCGATAAAAATACGATTGTCGTGGCCGCGTTTACGGGTAATTCAATATATACACAACACGGCGGAGACATACCAAAAGTCGATATCGTTGAGAACATCAAAAAGATAAAGCCCGACCTACTGTTTTTCTCCGGAGACCAGGTCTATGACCATAACAGGCATTATGCGTACTGGCTTAAGTTCGGCAGGGACTTCGGTGATATTATTCGCAATACTCCGACGATTACAATACCCGACGACCACGACGTGGGTCAGGCCAATTTATGGGGCGCCGGAGGAAGATTATCACGCACTCGTGCCGGCCATGACGGGGGTTATGCCGCCCCGCTTGAGTACGTTAAAGAAGTTGAACGGGCGCAAACCAGCCATCTGCCCGACCCTTATGACCCAACTCCGATAGAACGAGGTATCGGTGTTTACTACACCTCGATGACCGTGGGCGGAGTAAGCTTTGCCATCATAGAGGACAGGAAGTTCAAGTCAGGTCCGCAGGGTCTTGTTCCCCAGCGCGGGCCGCGGCCGGACCATGTTCTGGACCCCACTTATGACCCGAAGAGCGTGGACGTGCCCGGCGCGGTATTATTGGGTGAACGCCAGTTGAAGTTCCTGCGTCAGTGGGGAACCGACTGGCGCGATGCAGATATGAAGGCGGTGCTGTCACAGACAATTTTTTGCGGCGGCGCGCATATTCACGGCAAGACGGGCAACAGGCTGCACGCAGACCTTGACTCGAATGGCTGGCCTCAAACAGGACGTAATAAAGCAATCGCCGAGATACGCAGGGCCTTTGCCATACACATTGCGGGCGACCAGCACTTAGCGACAATCTTTCACCACGGGATAGACGACTGGAACGACTCGTGCTATTCTTTCTGCGTGCCTTCGATTGCGAATCTGTATTTGCGGTGGTGGAGGCCGCTCGCGGCGGGCAAGAACCGCGAACCGGGCGCGCCGGAATATACGGGAGAATTCTCAGATGGTTTCGGAAATAAAGTGACGTGCTTAGCCGTCGCCAATCCGAGTCCGGAGCGTAACGGCGGGCGGAAGCTGACGACACGTGCGGCCGGCTTCGGTATCGTTAAATTCAATAAGAAGAAAAGAGAAATCACAATCGAATGCTGGCCCAGAAACGTAGATATTACAGACCCGGCTTCGAGACAATATGCCGGGTGGCCCAGGACAATCAAACAGGAAGATAACTACGGCCGTAAAGCCATCGCATATCTGCCGACTATCGAAGTCAGAGGTATGAGAAATCCGGTTGTTCAGGTCATTGACGAGTCAAACAACGAAATCATTTACACTCTTCGCATTAACGGAACTTCATTCAGACCCAAGGTCTTTAAGAAAGGAACGTACACTGTAAAGGTCGGCGAACCTGGTACAGACAAGATGAAAATCCTCGAAGGTGTCCGAAGCCTATCGCCCGACAAAACCAAAAGGATACGGGTAAGGCTCTGAAGATTAGTTTTTTAAGGGTAAACAACTAAAACATATGATAAAGCCTAAGTGATTTGTCGGGAAACTTAGCGTAAACCTTAAAAGAAAGCAAATCCAAAAGACAGGCCCGGTCTTCTGAAGGTTCAATCACACAAGTTCTGACATACATTTCAGCTGCCGGGCGCAGAAGTAAGCGAAGCAGTTAACTTAAGTCAGATTTGCAAGGGAAAAACTGTGCCAAAACGTGCGGTTTATAGAAAGACCGTATCAGAAGAAATAATCTCCACAGCGTCCTGTCGGGTGCTTCAGATTGGAAGATTAGGTACTTTGTCAGCCAAGTTAGATAGAAAAACAGGCAATAGCGGCAATTTTCAAATTAATCCAGCAATATATTTGGCCGATAAAATTGTCGGAGTAACATGGTGGCAAAACATATGATCATAGAATCACTATATACTATATCTCTGGTTTTAACGCCAACTGAGCGGTGGAAATTAGCCAGCGATCCATTTAAGACTATCTACTCAGTCGATGGATTGTCGATAGTGATTTTAATCTTATCGGTCATACTTATTTGCTGGATAAGAGCCAGGCACAGCCGTTCTGAGCATCGCTTAAAACAAAAGATCGCCGAATTAACAGCCACCAACGAAAAGTTACAACAAGAAATAACCAAACTCAAGCCGAAAAGTATCTGAGGCAGGGGAATTATAACTCAAATCAGAACGCAAGGAGCGGCTTTAGAGGCCGCCACCATTTTCTTCCCAGGTTTCTCTCTTAACAACCCAGATGCCGGTTTGGTAGGGTTTGATTGTAGCGTGTTCAGGTATCCATAGTTTTGTCTTGTGCCAGCTTTCGACATGGCCGTCATAGAAGGCAAGATTGGCAGAGTCATTATGGCGATACATGGTAGGGCCGCCACAACCGACGGCCTTGTAGTCATTGACAGTGCCTTCCTGGCCCAATACGTCCCAACCATCGATGTAATTGGCTCCTTTCCACTTGCTCCACCAGTCGTGCGCTTCGTTGAAGTGCAGTTTTTGAGCAGGCTGTTTGACGGTGGACATCTTGTAAGCCAATCTGGTCAGATCCATGGTGGCAGTCCAAGAGGCCTGACCTACCGAAGGATACCAGTCTTCGATATTGAAGCCGTAGCTGACGAGAGTCCCCCCTTGATTGCCACTTTCAATGTCATAGGCGTGTAACCAGGCCTTCTGTTGATCAGAGGGGCATTTGTATTTCTTGGGGGTTTGATAAAGGGACAGATCCGGAACCTCTTCTGCCCCCTCGTAGCCGATGTATTTCCGGAAATCGGGATTGGCCGTCCATGCGTAAGCCCCTTGGTTGGAGATATAACGGCAAGGCACGCCCCAGTCATCAAAATTTGTTGCGTATATCTGGTTTGCCAAGGCAATGCTATGGAGGTTGTTAGAGCATACCATTTTGCGCCCCTGGTCGCGTGCCAGGTTCAATGCCGGCAATAGAATGGCCATCAGAATAGCAATGACGGCAATTACAACGAGGAGCTCGATTAGCGTGAATGCTTTTGATTTGCTCATAGCCGCTGTCCTTAAATGATTTATTACTTTATTCTATACTGCGCTGGTATGTAAGTCAACGGGAAAATCCGAAGGACAAGAATAAAGCCCCTGCGGAGCGGAGGGAGAGGAAAAAGCGAGCAAGCCGCAGGGGCTTGAGGATAAGACAATATTCTGTTTTCAGTAGTCCTTAAACCTTCTCATCCATTGCGGCCAGTTTTCGTACGCAACACCCCCGGTTTTAGTCCAGGGGCCGGCAGTGTCGAATTTGCGATGCCATCTGAGCTTCCACAACACCTTGAGTCCGAGCTTTCTTACAGAGCGGTCGGTGAACAGTCCGTTGATAAATCCGTCGTGCCGATTAAGGCAGAACCGCTTCATCTCGTTGTTGTTGACGGACTCCACCACATCGCCGTCATACTCCGGAGGGTGATCTGTGTGGTTTGGCCAGGCATCGTCCCAGGCGCAATCCAAAAACATCGGGATGTCCCCCGTCCCTTTGACATCGACCGTGCGCCAATTGTTTTCCGTCGTCCGGCCATGCAGCGATTCCATAGTCGCCGGAGGATTGCATAACCACCCGTTCGGCGAGTAGCTGCCCGCATCGCCCCCCTCGTGCCAGGCCCCGAATGGAACCCGCCCCCCCTCGTTGTAAGGCTTTGTTGCCGCCGGACACAGGCGGATTCGCTCATCCGTATAGTATGGCTTGAGCGGTTCCATCCACCAGTACTTGCCAACGTTGGATACGCCTTCGGCCAGTCCGCTGAGAAAGTATCCGTTATTCTGATCCGTGTACATGGAAAAGACGATAGCCCACTGGTGCAGGTTCATCTGACAGGACACCGCCCTGGCCTGCTTCCTCACCCGATGTAGTGCCGGCATTAATATCGCCATCAACAATGCAATAATGGCAATGACTACCAAAAGCTCTATTAGTGTAAAGCCGTTTTCTTTTTGCATCGTATTTACCTTTCTCTTTCAAAGAAAGATATTGAATTCCGGCGGGATGTCAATTTGCCGTAATTATAACACACTCGGTCGCTGCCATACAAGGAGTTGAATGATTTTTATGTTGTGGGATTGTATGCATTTAGATGAGTCTTCAATTTTTCAGGCGATTTTCTCAACTGCGCAAACAAACCGATAAAACAACAACATGAATATGATTGCCAAAGATATGTATCCTGCCATTATCAACAAAGGTATAAAAGTAAACACTGAGCGATAAATTATGGGTATCATTTAAAAGTCCTTTCACTAAAATCCCAAAGGGGATGCCTGCTCATAAAAGACAGGTTCTTTAAGACAAGATTTTAACAACAACAGATTTACAGAAATCCGCGTCTGTGGAGCAGCCAGCCGGACAATGTTATTCCGAGGCTATCGAGAACCAGCACAATGGCAGTGTATAAAATTCGACGGTCCCTGTGAGGCTCGGAAGGCACGAAGGCCCGGGTCAACACCTCAATTGGAGCCGGGACGTTGCGTTCCATATTCTTCTGATCCAAACGCTGCCGAACAGCGCCGAATAACTCACGCTTACGCTGCACGGCATTATTCTCCTTCTCGAGTAATTGGGCGCTTTCGAAAAGCTCTTGAAACTCTGCCTGCTTTTCCCTGAAATCTGCAACCAAGAGCTGCTCCTCATATTTTATCCGGGCCAGTCGAAGCTCCAAATTTCCCGACTCTGCTTCGTAATCGGGACCACCGGTATCAGTAATGTTTATTGGCACTTCAGAGGTATTTTTTGGCCGGTCACGCCACTGTTTATCCAACTGGTCTTCTCGCAGTCGAAGCAATTCTTTTGCGAACTCCATGTCTTTTGTCGCCCGAATGATTTCCGGATTGTTCGGTTCAAGCTCATTGGCCGCAATGTTGTGCTGAATTGTTCTTACGTTTCTATCAAGCGCCCGCCAGTCCGAATCCTCGTAGTATTCCGGTTTCTTTTCCATTTCGGAAGCAGAAGCAACCGGCACATCATTTCGGTCACGGGTAACAGCCTGTTTGCTTTCCCATTCCAATACATTAATACTCGTTCGCAATTCGCTGAGACGGGCCTTTGTATCTTCCAAGCGAAGCCTCATACCGGAGATAAGTTCCTGTGGAGTGTCAGTACCAAGCGATTTGCGAAGCTCGGCAGAAATCAACTCCTGCCCCTTAATTTCATTGTCCAAAGATTTATACTGTTCTACCAGTTGGCGGTATAGATGGTCCTTAGTCTCATCAGACCTTTCGCCAATGTATTGCATATACTGGTCCAAAACAGCATCCACAATAATCCGGGCATCTTCGGGATTGGAGTCCGTCAAGACGACATCAATTATCTCGGTTTTGGGTCGAGGCCGGATTGAAAGAGAATTCCTGAGTCTTTCCACGGGGGGAGCAGGTGGTTTTCCGCGCAAGTGCTGCACAAGTGATACGAGAGGTTTCTTGTACCATTGTGTATCCCGGACTTCCGGCTGATCCAACACACACTGAAGAACTGTCACACTCCTCATAACGGAGACCTGTGTATTCACGAATGATTCATACAGGGGAATCATTCCGTTATCCTCGGTTTGGAAGACCAGGTATGGAATAACAGGCCGCACTCGTACTTCCGCTGAAGCCCGGTATTCAGGAATTACCTGCGTCCAGATGGCGGCGCTCGCGAGAGCGGCCACCAGAACAAAAACTAAAAACAAAAGAACAAGTTGTCTTATCATTATTACACCTCCTGTTATTGTAGTGTTTCAGAACGGCTCGCCACTGATATGATTATATACTCCCGGATTTTATCAGGCAAGAAAAAACAAATCTAAATATTGAGTTTTAATCCCACAATTTTATAGAATAACATCTATGGAAAAAGTCGAAATCAAACGTATCGCAAAATATCCAAAAGACCCTGAGGGAAGTGACAGATAATGAAAGAGATACCGTTAGGAAACGGGCTAAACTCAAAAGTCGATGACGAGGATTACGAATGGCTGTTCCAATACAGCCGATATGCCTATTATGATATAGAAAGGGACAGAACCTAAGCGTCTCACGACACTCCAAACGGAAGATGTATATATATGCACAACGTCATTATAGAATGTTTACTTCACTTTTTAGAAACGGCACTAATTCAGTGAAATATTAAGATTTACCGGCAGGCCCTTGTCCGGAGCAATCAGGAAGTTTGTCACCTTGTATCTCAGCTCGGCCTGTTCGGCCCTGGCATCAACTTTTGTCTTGACTATCGTGATGGCATTGGCGGGAAGCTCCAGTTTCTGTTGGTCCTGTCCGAGATTCAGCACCTGGATGTCAATGTCGGAATTATTCGTAATCTCAAACCATACCGTATCGCCCTTCCTGAGGTAAGGCTTATCAACCTTCACGGACTTTCTGAAAATTGCATGAAGATAGTTCGGCTTGCCAATCAACTGATTCTCGAACCAAACCGCGGTCCTTCCTGCAATTAAACCTTCCCTGAGAGCTTTTATGCTCTTTTCCTTAGCAAAAACAAGCGTCATCGGCCTGTGAATTTCAGGTGTCATTTCAGTGCCAACCATAGGCTGATGTATGTCGGAATTTCCCATCATCGTCAGGTTCTTTTCAAGGGCCCACTTATGTGCTTCGGGGTAATAGCTGACACCGTTTACAACCTCAATTCCCTGCAACAATAAATTTTCATATAATTGAGTATGTATATCGAACCAGCCCTTGAACTTTGGTTTCCAGCCGGGATGATTCCAGAAGACAAAGGCGCCCTGACTGTTAGCTGCCTTGACGGCATCGAGGAACTCTTCAGTATCGAGAAGATTTATATCAGTAAGGAATAATGCATTGAAATGACCCGGAGGCGTCTCACGGGTAATCTCAGCAGCTTTAATGAGCAGTATATTTTTTTCCCTGGCGCGTTGCAAAGCAATTTCATAAGAACGATTATGATTGGTCGGAACATCCTTCTTGTGCGGCTGATATTCGATATGGTCGCTTATCGCAATGGCGTCAAGGCCTTCTCTTTCAGCTTCATCGACTCGCACAGTAGGCCATACCATGCCATCAGAAAAAACCGTGTGCATGTGAAAATCACACTTCAGCGTTTTGTAACCGAGAATGTCCGGTATGTTAATTTTATGCTTAGCTTCAGCAGTGGTAAATGGGGCAAGTACAAGACAGGTGATAACGACAAGACAGATTACTTTAAGCTTCATTTTCAAGACCCTTTCCTTTATTTTAGACATTTTCGATTAAACGGCCTGTTTTCAAAACCCGTCCATACTGTTACTTTTTCTAACTTATTCAAAATAACATATGTGGACTGAAATTGCAACATTTTTTGCACAGCTTATGCAAAGGACAACGCATCAGGAGTCACCCGCCGGATTCTATTTTTCCCCCGGCCCGATGGAGATAAGGTTCGAAAGGGTACGAAGGTATATTCTGCCACCTGCGACGGCAGGGGTAGCGTGGCTTCTTTCGCCCAGAGGATTGACCGCCAATAATTCGTAGGTGGAGGCGGCCCTGATTACAACAACCTCACCCTCAGTTGTGATACAGTAGAGCCTGCCATTTACCCAAACCGGTGAGCCAAAGAATTTGCCGGCGGGTTTCTCTCGCCAGAGCTGCACACCTGTTGCGCTGCGCAGGCAGGAGACATAACCCGAGTCATGAAATGTAAAGAGCAAGCCTTCATTTGCGACAGAAGTAGGAACATACGGAGCTGTGCTGCTGCCGATAGTGTATGCTTCTGCGGGCTTGAATGATTCACCATTTGCGAGGGGATTAACAGCAACAAGGCATTTACCCCTGGAGCCATTGCCGCAGCTACCGATTAGCAGACGCCCTGCAATAACAGGTGAACTCACCACGCGAGCGGGGAAGATTGATTCGGTTTCCCATACGACAGTTCCTTTGCGAGGATTGACACCGGTTATACCATGAGAATTGCTGGTAAAAATCAACTGTGGTATATCTGTATGCGGTGAGTAAAGGCACGGGGTCGAGTAGGAGGTTTTGGGACCGGTTTTTCGCTGCAGCTCCCAGCGTGTTTGGCCGGTCTTACGGTCAACAGCAACCCAGACACCAGGAACATCCTTAGTGCTATTTTCGTGCTCGTGGGTAAAGACCACAATGTCATCGAAGACAATGGGTGAGCCACCCCCCCCATGCTGGCAATACACACCCTCGAAGGTGCGCTTCCAGATTTCCCCGCCGTCGTGATTCAAAGCTATCAGGATTGTCTCTTTGGGGGTAGGCCAGAGTATATAGACATGGTCGGCATCTACGGCCGGCGTTGCGGTAGCATAGCTGTTGCGAGGATTCGGACGATACGGAGCCAGCGAGTATTGTTTTTGCCATAATATTTTGCCGTCAGATGCTCGCAGAGCCAACAGATAACCATAGTCTCTTTTTTGGTCGCCGCTGGTCACGAAGACCTTGTCGCCCCATAGCACCGGAGAGGAATGGCCACCTCCGGACAGGCTTATTTTCCAGTTGTAGTCCTTTTGCGTCCATTTAACAGGGATGTTTTTAGCATAGCTGATACCCTGCCCATTGGGACCGCGATATCTTGACCACTGCTGAGCCTGAGAAATGGAAGCAGAAAAAATAATTAATGCTATGAAAAGAACTTTCAGAAATCGTTTGGTGACTTTTGCAGGCTGGTTTTGTTTTTTCATCGTACATTCCTCATAAAACATAACTTACACTGCAGTTTCATATAATATTTTTACATTAAAAAAGCCTCCTGTCCATTACATTATATTACCAAATCATAATTGTGCTTTATTGCAATCGTATATTATCCAAGGACAGCCTCCAACCAGAAGCTGACAAGGAAAATAAATATAAAAAGCCCCCACGAAGTTATAGACAAGTGTATCCCTATATTTTCATTTTTTATATGTTTTTTTGAGATACTCGCCTTCTGCTTCGCAGGGGCAATATTTAATTATGGCTCTTTCCTTTTTTCTTTAGCCTTCCCTGACTTTGCCCAAATTACGATCTGACTTGAATGCAAAACTTTATAGCGGACAACATCAGTTCAAACTAAATATGGCCGGATTGGTCATTTTCCAGAGCCATTATTTTTTCATTTAAATTAAGCATCGACAGATTCCGTCGTTAATCTTTAGCCTTTCTTGATGCTTCCAAATATCGATAACCGGCCACGGTTTAACACAGGTAAAGACAGTAACAAAATGAAGACTTCCTATTTTTTTCCCACTTCCCAAGACTCCGTTTTGAGACATCAGATATTTTCTCACATACCTGATGATTTGCCCGTCTTAACCCCGATAACAAGAAAGACCGTCTCTCAATTTTTTTTTGGGGAAAATGAAAAAAACACGAATATTTTCTGTTTTTTCCGGCTGCGAACAAATCTCTAAGCCGGCCTTAAATACTAATACCCCCCCCTGCCAGCTCGAAAAGGCCTTTTTCTGATGTTACTATTGTTATTCGAAGGAAAAAGTACATTCGTAAAGATAATTTTTTCGAATTTTTGTAATAGACTTTTATGTTTACACGTCTATAATATTAGTAGCTGAGAGAGTTCACATCGCAATTTCAACGAAGAAAAACATAAGACGGGGGCCAGGGAGAACATTCAGCCGCCGCCTTATAAAACTATAAAATATAATGTGTTACCTTTATGCCGTGAGGTGCCTTACATAAATAGAGAACAAGATTTTAGCTGCATAGCCGTGAACTTATCAGGAAGGGTTCGAAGGATGAGAAAAATAGAAATCCAAAACAAAGCCCAAATCAAGCAATTGTTATACACCGGCAACGTATTAGGGATTAAAAACGACCAATACCGGTCATTCGGCGGCTTTCAGCTTTGGTGGTATGATAAGCATCTTGATATTTGTGATTGCTGTGAATCTTATTGGTGCGACGTAAGGAAAAGAGTTCATCACTACAGCTTAAACAAGGCAACGAGAATATTATGGCATAACCGCCAGTTTCTATACCTTCGCAATAAACATCTGCCGGAGGACAAGAAGCTGACGACCATAGGGCATTTTGAAACCGTGGGGCAATGAAAAAGTACAAGGACGGTACACCCCCAAAACTTTTTGGGGTTCAATCCTGTAGTGCATTAGTAATCCCATGCCCGATAAATTACTTAAACTCCTGACATTTGGTTCAGGTGTGGCAATCCGGGCTGATACATTATTTTACGTTTAAGCCGCGACTTCGCAGATAGTCTTTCAATTCCTTAATATCAATGATATGAAAATGGAACACGGAAGCCGCAAGGAGAACTGTCGCCCCAGCTTCCACCGCATCGTAGAAATGTTCCATTTTGCCTGCTCCGCCCGAGGCGACGATTGTGGCCGAACAGGCATCGGCCATGGCTTTTATGACAGGAAGGTCAAAACCTGTTCTGGCGCCATCTCCCGCTTTACTGGTCGGCAATATTACAGAGACTCCGAAGCCGTCAACTTTCCCGGCCCATTCGATGGCGTCGGCCCCAGTGGCAGTTCGACCCCCGTCGATATAAACTTCATAGCCGGACGGTAATGATTCGTTCCGGTCCACATCTATGGCGACGGTTACTTTATCGGCGCCGAATTCAGTAACCATCTGCGATATGACCTGCGGATTTCTGAATGCGGCACTGCTTACCGATACCTTATCAGCCCCCGCCTTTAATACCGCCGCCGCCGAGGCAACATCACGAATACCACCTCCGACCGTAAAAGGGATCGTTGTCACTTCAGCAACCCTACCGACAACGTCAAGCATAGTAGCCCGATTCTCGACAGTAGCTGTAATGTCCAGAAGAGCCAGCTCGTCGGCCCCGGCCTGACAATAGGCCTTTGCGCATTCGACGGGGTCGCCGGCATCACGAATATCCACAAAATGAACGCCTTTAACCACACGGCCATTCTTCATATCCAGACAAGGCATAATGCTAACTTGTTTGCCCATTCTCAATTCTCCTATTCGTTATTTCCAGTGATCGCTTATTGCGGAGTCTGTCCTGCTTTTAGTTAACTGTGCATTATATCTTTATCGGATACTATTACAAGTACTTTGGGTTCGCGACAATATCGACTTGAACAAAAAGCATATTAGTCATATAATTTTAACCTAGTATTACCAGTTGAAATCGAAATGCCGGTGCCGAACTTGAAATCAAATCAGGAGGTCGATATGAATAAGTGTCACTTGTATGAAATAACACGCAGGAATTTTCTCAAAAGTACGGCCCTGGCCTCGGCAGGTATTAATTTAACCGTTAATACAAGCTTTGCGGCTTCAAAGAGAAAGCAACAGCCCAATATCCTTTATCTTATGACCGACCAGCAACGGGGTGACTGCCTCGGATGTGCGGGTAACAAAATCATAAAAACACCTCATTTAGATTCCATCGCAAAGGACGGTGTTGTTTTCTCGAACGCCTACAGCTCGACTCCAAGCTGTACGCCGGCCCGCAGCGCACTTCTAACAGGATTGTCACCATGGCACCATGGGATGCTCGGCTACGGACGGGTCGCAGACGTGTATCCGTTCGAATTGCCGCAGGCCCTTCGAAATGCGGGCTACTACTTGTTCGGTATCGGCAAGATGCACTGGTATCCGCAAAGGAAACTTCGCGGCTACGACGGCATACTGCTCGATGAATCCGGCCGGTCCGAAACACCGGGATTTGTCAGCGATTATCGCCATTGGTTCAAACAGCAGGCACCAGAGCTTGATCCGGATGCAACCGGCATCGGCTGGAATGACTACAGAGCCAAAACGTATGCCCTGCCGGAACACCTGCATCCTACGAAGTGGACGGCGGACAGAGCAGTTGATTTCATTGAAAAATACAATCGTTCAAAACCTTTTCTTCTGAAAGTTTCTTTCGCCCGTCCGCACAGCCCATATGACCCGCCGAAACGATTTATGGATATGTACAGCGAAGAAGAAATGCCAAATCCCTATATTGGTGACTGGGCCGATATGTACGCCGAGCACAAGGACCCGCCGAATGCAAGCCTCTGGCATGGTGACCTGGGCATCCGGCAGGCTAAAAAATCCCGCCGGGGTTATTATGCTTCGATTACCTTCATTGACGAACAGATAGGTCGAATTCTCGAATCACTGAAAAAACGTGACATGTATGATAATACTCTTATTATATTTTTCTCCGACCATGGGGATATGCTTGGAGATCATCATCTCTGGCGAAAGACCTATGCTTATGAAGCTTCCGCCAAGATTCCCATGCTTCTGCGCTGGCCTGTGAGCATGGGAATGAACCATCAGCGAGGTAATAAAATAACTCTGCCGGTGGAGCTTCGGGACGTACTGCCGACATTTCTCGATGCGGCCGGAGCACCTGTTCCAAACCATCTTGACGGAAAGAGTATGCTCGAACTGGTCCGTGGAAATACGAAAAACTGGCGTCAGCTCATCGACCTGGAGCATTCGATGTGCTACAACAAAGACCACTGGAACGCACTGACCGACGGCAGGTTCAAGTATATTTACTACGCTTACGAAGGCAGGGAACAACTCTTTGATTTGACAAAAGACCCGGGCGAGCTGTATGACCTGGCGGTAGAATCATCTCATAAAAGCATCTTACGAAAGTGGCGGCATCGTATGATAGAACATCTTTCCGAGCGAGGTGAGCAGTTCGTTTCAAACGGCAAACTGGCCTTGCGAAAGAAGCGTTTGCTGTATTCACCACATTTTCCCAAAAAAAACTAAACAGTTGAGTCTATCTTCTACTATCTGCTGCAACAGCAAAATATGCAGGAAAGAGTTGCATTTTTTATGCTATTCGTTTAATATTATGGAATGTAAGCTGAGCGGCAATGCCGAATCAAGTTTACTCAGTTAAGAAACCTGGTCTTTAACAGGAGGACATTTATGAGCATCACAAAACCAGCTAAGACAAAACAACAAGAGACGAAGATTTCGCGCCGTGATTTTATGAACAGTGCTATAGCAGCAGCGGCGTTTACTATTGTTCCCCGCCACGTACTCGGCGGCAGGGCCTATGCCGCTGCGAGTGAAAAGCTCAATATCGCATGTATCGGTATCGGGGGTCGAGGCGGAGCCAATCTGAACGGTGTCGGCAGAGAAAATATCGTTGCGTTGTGCGATGTGGATAAGAAACAGGGCAGCAAGGCATTTGAGAGTTATCCAGGCGCCAAACATTACACCGATTTTCGAAAGATGCTGGACGAAATGGATAACCAGATTGATGCGGTAGTGGTTTCCACGCCGGACCATACACATGCGGCGGCATGTATGGATGCAATAAGGAGAGGAAAACACATTTATTGCGAAAAACCATTAGCTCATTCAATCTACGAGATTCGTGAGCTAATGAAAGCCGCCCTCAAGCACAAGGTAATAACACAATTAGGCAACCAGGGACATTCCGCTGATCATATTCGAGTGTTCTGTGAGTGGATTTGGGACGGAGCAATCGGGAACGTCCATACCATCCACGCGGCTTGCGGAGCGAATCATTGTAAAATCGACCAACTGGGCAAGCGTAGCGAGCGGCACGAGATTCCATCCGGACTGGATTGGGACTTATGGCTCGGACCGGCCAAGTATCGAAAATATAATCCGATGTATCTACCGGGCAGATGGCGCGGCTGGATGCCGTTTGGTTCCGGGACAATCGGCGACTGGGTGTGTCACGTTGTTGACCCGGCTTTTTGGGCGCTTGATCTTGGAGCGCCAAAGACCATCCAAGCCGAGGCCAAAGATTATGATCCGAAAAAGCATGGTGACACATTCCCGGCAGGCTCAATTATTACATTTAAATTTCCGGCGAACGACAAGCGAGGCCCGGTCAAACTCATATGGCACAGTGGTGTTGAAACAATACCGCGTCCGAAGGAACTGGAAGAAGGACGAAAGGTACCACGTACAGGAGCTATAGTAATCGGTGATAAGGGAAAGATTATGCACGGCTCGCATGGCGCCGGCGGCGTAAGGATAATACCTGAGACAAAGATGAAAGCATACAAACTTCCCGAGCAAAGAATCCCCCGTACAAAGGGACATCATCATGACTGGCTGGAGTCTGTTAAGAACAACAGGCCGGCCGGGTCGAATTTCGATTACGGAGGCCCCTTAACGGAGTTAGCCCGGCTGGGAATTATCGCAACCCAGATGTTGGGACGTAAGCTGAAATGGGACAGTGAGAATATGCGATTTACCAACTGCGACGAGGCGAATCAGTATATAAATCCACCATATCGACAAGGGTGGACATTGTGATATGATTGAAAAATAGTTTTTCTGTCTGCAGGTGCACCAAAACTGAAAGGACAGAACCACAATGGATAATCTTAAAAGAGGATTTACCTTAATAGAATTACTCGTGGTCATAGCTGTCATCGCCCTTTTGATGTCGATATTGATGCCTGCCCTGCAAATGGCAAGGGAACAAGCAAAGAAAATTACCTGCTCAAACAACCTCAAACAAATCGGCATTAGTCTGCACCTTTACGGCTCGGAGAATGACAACCGGCTACCGCTCAATGAAAGCGGGAACTGGCTGTGGGACATTGCTTACAGCACCACCGATTATATTATCGCAACCGGCGGGGATAAAAATACTTTTTACTGTCCCTCCGACCCATTGAAGACTCCGGACATGGCAATCCTCTGGCAGTTCTCACAAAATCTCCCGTTTGGGACCCTGCCCGATACAGTACCGGAACCGGAAAGCAACCGAGGCAACCAGTTCCGGGTTACCAGCTATTTCTGGATGATGGATACCGTTAATGGAAGGTCATATCATCCGGAGGGGACGCCCAAGAAGGATTGGGTGAAAACACTAATACATAAGCAGGCGGCAATAACCGAGCTGGTTATCGACGCGACTTTAAGCAGCACTTCTGATCCGGAGACCGCAACCTTTACCGAAGTGCACGGCGGGTCATGGTCCAGGTGGCAAATTCCCGACCGCACCAACCATCTAAGACGTGGAGCCAAACCAGCGGGTGCTAATATTATCTTCCTTGACGGACATAACGAATGGCGGCGATTCAGTGAGATGCAGGTACGAGTATCACCCCCCTACCATTGGTGGTAACACCGGAATATAATTACAATAAAAGATAGAAGGAATGAGATATCATCAACTGCATATTGTGACTTTGGCAATCTTATCTCTGGCGTGCAGCAGAACTGCAGTCGCCAAGGGACAAATCCCCACAGGTATTACATTTCACAAAGACACGCTATATCGATCCGACGGCAACGGCGATAACTGGTGCATAACTTGGGCGGCAGACGATTCTCAGGTCACTTCGATGTGCGACGGGAACTGGCTCGGCGCAGAACATGGCTTCCACAACCACTTGTATCGCATTATCGGCGGACCCAGGGACTTTCAGCGAGAAGAAATACCCAATTACCCGGATTTTTCCGGGCAATCCGGAAGCTGGTTTGGTTATGGAATCGTTTCGGTAGACGGCACATTGTATTCTGTTGTTTCCAAGACGCCGGGTGACAGCTGGTCCGGTCCTTTCAGGGGAATCAAGCTTCTAAAATCCACAGACAACGGGCATACGTGGTATCGAGCAGATCGCCACGGCACCGAACGCAAAACAGGCCCGCTGGATAACGCCCGCAATAAGGTGAATATCAGAGAAATGTTTTTCCTTGAGGAATTCGGCCTTCGGCATAAGACAAAGAAGGCGTATCCTTTCTCCTTCGCTGACTTTGTACAATGTGGAAAGGACAACTCGGCCACGAATGACGGCTACCTATACATCTACTCTCCCGAGGGAGCCCGCGCTCACAAGCTGCTGCTGGCCCGGGTTGCTAAAGACAAGCTCGGCGTTCGCAGTGCGTGGGAGTATTTCGCAAGGTACGAGGGTGACAAACCCATCTGGACTTTCAATATTCAAGAACGAGGTTATGTGCATGTATTTCCTGAAAAGAGCCAGGACGGCAATTATTTCGGATGGTACTCATGGCTGCCCTCGGTGGTCTGGAACGAAGGTCTCGGATATTACATCATGGTCAGCGGCGGCACGTACGGCGGAAGGGGGATGACCTCTACGGATAAGGATTATTACGACAGATGGATGCACACGCGCACGGGCAGCCTCGGATTCTGGTACTCGAAAAACCCTTACGGCCCGTGGCGACAGTTCTACTACACCGACTACTGGACAGCAGATAATCCCGGGAACCTGACCTATCAGCCCAAGCTGTCGCCAAAGTGGATTAGTAAGGATGGAAAAAAGATGGTGTTGATTTGGTCAGATGCGATGAAAAATAAAGAGGGGCGCTCCCATACGGTCAATTACAAATGGAATCAGATGCGCATAACGATAGACACGAAATAGTGAGCAACACTGTTGAAAGCAGGTGGAATGACGATTTGGTTTTACAATCCTTGTTAACTTTGATATAATCAGCCGACAGGAGACAGCTTAATGTAAAGATTATCCCTGACAATAAGTGTTGTTAGGCGGTAACGTTTTTTTACAAAACATAGATTCAGGAGAACTTATTATGACGACCCTTAAATCCTTTCACTTGAGTATTCTTATTTGTCTTTTTGTTATTGCCGCCTCAGTGAGTGCGGCTGACTGGCCTACATACCGCTATGACAATGCGCGCACGGGCTGCACATCAGAATCACTTTCAGCCCCCTTGAAACTGCAATGGATTTATACTCCGGCCCACCGGCCCCGCCCCGCCTGGCCGGCTCCTGCCAAGCGCCCAAGGGAGGGTTTCCTGCTGCGTCACCGAGTTATTTTCGATGATGCTTTTCAGGTAGCTGTCGCTGGTAAGATGGTATATTTCGGTTCTTCATCTGATAATAAAGTCTATGCGCTTGATACCGCTACCGGCCAGGAACGCTGGTCCTTTTTCACCGGCGGGCCGGTTCGTCTGGCGCCGGTGGTATGGAAGGACCGGGTTTTAGCCGGCTCTGACGATGGATTTGTTTATTGTCTAAAAGCCAAAAATGGAGACCTGTTATGGAAAGTACGCGGCGGTCCAAACGACGAACAGCTTCTGGGCAGCGGTAAAATGATCTCTCGCTGGCCAATTCGTACCGGCATTCTTGTTGATTCAGGCATAGCTTATTTCGGCGCCGGAATATTCCCGCACGAAATTGTTTACCTCTATGCCGTTCAGGCAGATGACGGGACTGTTATCTGGAAAAATGACAGTATTAGTGAATTGGATGCACATCGCAAAGATCTCTCGCCACAGGGATACCTGTTGGCCACCGACAAACGGCTTTTCGTGCCATCAGGCAGGGCCTTGCCTGTCGGCTTCGACCGCGCGAGCGGTCGAGAGGTCTTCGACAGAAGTTACGGCTGGAGGGGAGAACAAGCCGGAGGTAATATTGGCGGCACATATGCCCTGCTCGCAGACAAACAGATTTACACAGGAACACAAAATCACCTTTTAGCTCTTAACCAGAACACCGGCATGGTGGGCTTTGGCTGGTTTCCGGGTCGAAGGCTCACAGTGACGGGTAATATGGCCTACATGGCAACCGGACAACATCTAATAGCTATCGATAGAACTAAGTACGCCCAAGCCAGCAGGCGTCGTAATTCGCTGGAGTACAGGATAAAGTCACTTAGAAGCAGTGTTAGAAGCGCCAAGGGCGAGAACCGCAAAAAGCAGCAACAGCAATTGAGAACCTCAGAAGAAGAATTAAAGCAGCATCGTAGTAAGAATATCAAGCCGACTATCCGGTGGAGAGTGCCAAGTGAATGCGATGCGGAATTGATACTAACCGCCAACCTGGTAATTGCCGGCGGACAAGACCAGGTTCATGCCTTCAGCAGAGACAATGGAAAGACTATCTGGGAGGCAAAAGTTGATGGTAAAGCACGTGGACTGGCTGTAGCTAACGGCCAACTATATGTAAGCACAGATACGGGCAAAATCTATTGTTTTTCTACTAAGCGAATGGCTAAGTCAAAAATGACTGCTCCCCGCCCGTTCATCAAGGCGGTAAAAAATCCCTATCCTCAAGATGAACTAACCGGGGTTTACAAAGCAGCCGCTGAAGCGATTGTTATGGAGACCGGTGTTACAAAGGGCTATTGCCTTGTTATTGGCGCCGAATACGGCCGTCTGGTTCGGGAATTAGCTTTGCGCACTGATCTGACTATCATTGGGATCGAACCTGACCCGGAAAAAGCCGCTGCTGCAAGATTAGCGCTGGATGCGGCCGGGCTATACGGTGAGCGGGTCACTATTGATGAAGGAAATCTTTCGAAACTGCCTTACTCGAACTACTTCGCCAACCTGATTGTCTCCGACAGTCTGCTGCTGACCGGAGAAATACCTGGTAAACCCAAGGAGGTTTTACGACACCTAAAACCGTGCGGTGGTGCTGTTTGTATTGGTGTGCCGGCCAATATATCTGGAAAAGCCCGTACCATCTCCTCCAGACAGCTCAGCCAATGGCTGGGGCAAATGGAATCAGGTCGATGCCGAATCAGCCAAACCAATGGCTGCTGGGCAATTCTCAAACGCGGAGCCCTGCCCGGGGCAGGTAAATGGACACACCAATATGCGGATCCGGGCAATTCGGCATGCAGTGACGACAGAATCGTATCAGGCTCATTGGGCTTGCTATGGTTTGGCGATCCCGGCCCGGCTCCAATGGTTAATCGTCATGACGCTGCAGCTTCACCTCTTGCAGTCAATGGCAGGCTGTTTGTCCAAGGCGAAAACATGGTAATGGCTTATGATTCCTACAACGGTGTTTTGCTCTGGAAGCGTGATATACCCGGTGCAATGCGCACAAGATTGAAAAGAAGAGAGTGCGGCAACTTAGCCGCAAGTGAAGATAGTTTCTTCGTAGCTGTCGGGGATAAATGTCTGCGGCTCGATGCCGAAACAGGACAGACCCTCCAAAGCTACAATATGCCGGCATCAGAAAAAGGTTCAAGCAGGTGGGGATATCTCGCCTATGTTGACGGCTTGCTTTATGGCAGCGTGTTGAGACAAACAGGCGTTTCGGATTCTCTGTTTGCAATTGATACTCGAAGCGGTGAGACATTATGGAATCACCGGGGCACAAATATCGTCAACCTGACTATCGCTATCGGGGATGGATGGCTGTTTTTCGTTGACAGCTCGCTAACGCCGCAGCAGCGAGAACAGTTATTACGGCAGGACAAATCACATCTGATGAATCTTAGCAGCGAAGAAACCAAAAATGCAGAAGCAGCACAAAAGAATCTCGACGTGCGACTTGCCGTTGCGCTGGATGCTCAGACTGGGGGCAAACTCTGGGAAAAGGCTGTCGATGTCACCGACTGCAGTAATATTGGAATTGGCGGCGGCGAGCTGACGGCAATGTATCATGACGGTGTTGTGGTTCTGTGCGGAGCCAATGCAAACGGCCATTACTGGAGGCAATTTGTTTCGGGTGAGTTCTCTCGCCGCCGATTGGTGGCTCTCTCGGCTAATAATGGAGAGTTACTGTGGGCCAAGGACGCCAACTATCGCCATCGTCCGCTTATCATCGGCGGGATGGTTCTTGCCGAACCGTGGGCGTTTGATCTCAAGACCGGACGTCAAAGAACACGCAGTCATCCACTGACCGGCGAAGAGACAACGTGGCAGTTCCTTCGTCCGGGACATCACTGCGGGGCGATTTCCGCCTGTCAACAAATGCTTTTGATGCGTTCAGGCTACACGAGCTATTATGACCTGCAAAACGACAGCGGTGTACGTCATTTCTCCGGTCATCGACTCGGATGCTGGATTAACGCAATTCCCGCCGACGGCCTTGTTCTGGCACCTGAAGCCAGTGCCGGCTGCATTTGCCTTTACCCCATAGTCTGCTCTATTGCGCTGGAGCCGCGCCCGGATCACGAGAGATGGAGCATTTACAGCAATGGCGGAGCCAATACACCTGTTCAACACATGGCTATCAACCTCGGCGCCCCCGGCGACATGCGCGATACGAACGGGACGCTATGGTTCGGCTACCCGCGACCCGGACTGCCACGGGACCGCGCAGCATTGGGCTTCTCGTTCAAACTGGGAATGGATTTTCTCAAAGAGCCGGAGTATCCTCGTAATAACAGTGAAGCCAAAGATATAGATGGAACGGACAGTCCCTGGCTGTTTGCATCCTGTGCCAAAGGACTTAAGCGATGTATTGTGCCGCTGCTATCCGAAGCAGATGAGCCCGCTGAATATACAGTCAGACTATATTTTGCAGATTTCGACAACGAGCAGACAGGCAAACGTATCTTCGACATTAAGTTACAGGGCAATGTGGTTCTCGATAACTTCGACATCGTCAGACAAGCAGGAGGACCTTGCAAAGCTATTGTAAGACAGTTCCGGGGTATTGCAGTAAAAGACAACCTGGTAATCGAACTTATAGTGCAGGACAAGGACCTCTCATCGAATAACAGTTTGCCCGTTCTTTGCGGTTTGGAAATGCTGCGGGAAAGAAAAATGAAGAGCATTGCAGAAGCAGTTAACGCTCGATAACAGCCCTTGTCGGCTTACGAATAATAAGGAGAAAAATGAGTACAAAAGCAACTTCACGCCGGAATTTTTTAAGAACGATGGGATTGGGAGCCGCGCTGTTGGCTTCCGGGCAGGTGTCGGTATTTGCATCCGGCAAAAAGAAAAAACGACCAAATATTCTACTGATAACAGCCGATGACATGAACTGGGATTCGACGGGCTGTTTCGGCGGACAGACACCCGATATTACACCCAATATCGACCGCTTAGCTTCCGAAGGGATGCGTTTTGCTCTCGCTCATATTACTATAGCGGTCTGCCAACCCTGCCGTTCAGTATTAATGACCGGTCGCTACCCACACCGTAATGGAGCCGAGGGCTTCCAGCCGATTGATACCGGTGTGCCTACCTTACAGGAGAGCCTGAATAAGGGCGGTTATCTCAACGGCATTCTCGGCAAGGTCAAACACCTGGCACCTATAGAAAAATTCAAATGGAATATGGCCAGGGATGTCGGAGAATTGGGGCAAGGTCGTAATGCGAAACTCTATTACAAGTTTGCCAGAGACTTTTTCCAGCAAGCAGCAAACAACGGCCAGCCGTTTTTCCTGATGGCCAATTCTCACGACCCGCATCGTCCTTTTCACGGAAGCTTGCAGGAGAAAAACAGATTTAAAAAAACGCTCAAAGATATTACACCGCCTTCGCGGGTATATCGAGATGAGGAAATCAATGTTCCCGGCTTCTTAGCCGATATACCTGATGTACGGAAGGAAATAGCACAGTACTATAGCTCTGTTCGCCGCTGTGATGATACTGTTGGAGCCGTACTGCGTGCCCTTCGTGAATCGGATCAGGAAGGAAATACTTTAACAATGTTCCTGTCCGACCACGGTATGCCTCTGCCGTTCGCAAAAACCAACTGCTATCTTCACAGCACTCGCACGCCGTGGATAGCCCGCTGGCCCGGTAAAATCAAGCCAGGCACTGTGGACAACCGGCACTTTATCTCCGGGATAGATTTTATGCCTACCGTACTCGATGCGGCCGGCTTAGACGCCCCAAGTGGTATGGACGGCAATTCATTTCTATCGGTTTTACTCGGTCAAAAACAGGCCGGCCGAAAACAGGTCTTCACACAATTCCACCAGACTTCCGCACGAAACCGCTATCCAATGCGCTGCATTCAGAACCAAAGGTTCGGATATATCTTTAATCCGTGGTCCGACAACGAACGTGTCTTTAAGAACGAATCGCAATCGGGCCTGACGTTCAAAGCCATGCAGGCTGCTGCGAAAACCCATCCGAAGATTGCCGCCCGTGTCAAGCTCTTCCAATACAGAGCTGTCGAGGAGTTTTATGATTTTGCAAATGACCCTGATGCACTGCATAATCTGAGTAAGGACTCAAAATATAAAAAAGAACTCGACAAAATGCGGAAGGAAATGTTAAAATGGATGAAAAGCACCAACGATCCGGCATTAGAGGCCCTGGAACATCGTCATTCATCAGAGGTTTTGAAAAAGTTTATGGCGGAACAGGACGCCAAAAGCGGCAAGAAAAAAATAAAAAAGAAAAAGGCCAAAAAAAGAACACCACAAAACAAACTTCTTACAAAGTAAAGGAGTCAGAAAAATGAACAAGAAAAACTTAACAAGACGAGAGTTTCTCACTGTTGCCTCAACAGGCACTATCATAGCCGCCACATCGGGCCGAATCGGCGCATACGGAAACGCAAGCAAAACAGCAGGTAAAGCCGCTATTCTCGGCGGTAAGCCGGTCAGAACCAAACGTTTTCAAAGCTGGCCGGTTTGGGACAGAAGTGCCGAAGAGTCTATTCTATCTGTATTACGCAGCGGAAATTGGTTTCGGGGACGAGGTACAAAGGTATCAGAATTCGAAAAGAAGTATGCGGAATTAATGGGAACAAAAAGATGTTTGGCCACGGCCAGTGGTACTACGGCTCTGCTAGTAGCTCTGCACGTACTTGGTATCGATGCTGGAGATGAGGTTATTACTTCACCTTATACATTTATTGCAACGTATAATGCGCTTATCCTCAGCAAGGTACTGCCGGTTTTTGCCGATACAGATCCAGAGACATTTCAGATAAATCCGGACAAAATAGAAGAAAGAATAAACAAAAACACCAAAGCTATCCTTCCGGTCCACATTCTGGGACTGCCCGCAGATATGGACAGAATCAACGCTATTGCCAAAAAACATAACCTGCTGGTAATAGAAGACGCCTGCCAGGCATGGTTAGCCGAATGGAGAGGTAAAAAGTGTGGCACCTTAAGTGACCTGGGCTGTTTCAGTTTCCAGAACTCCAAACATCTCCCGGCCGGTGAAGGCGGGGCCATTGTCGGAAACGATGACGAAATTATGGACCGATGTTACTCTTTCCATAACTGCGGCAGACCATATGGAAGCGTGAAAAGGACCAGCAGCTATCCCGTAAGGGGAAGTAACCGCCGAATGCAAGAATTCCAAGCGGTTATATTAATGTCCCAAATGAAACGTCTCGAAAGTGATACGGAAAGACGTAACCGGAATGCCAAATATCTTACTTCTAAAATTAAAGACATTCCCGGCATTCTGCCTCACAAGCTATACAAAGAAGTAACCAGAGCGGCATACCATTTGTATCCATTACGCTACAAAAAAGAATACTTCAACGGCCTGCCACGAGATAAATTTTTATCAGCACTCAGGGCAGAAGGCATCCCCTGCTCAGGAGGATACGGCCCACAGTATAAAGACGGCTTAATCGAAGAGGCATTAAACTCAACCGGCTATAAGAGACTTTATTCGAGAGAGAGACTGAATAGATACCGAAGAGAAAACCACTATCCTGATAACGATCAGCTTTGCAAAGAGGCGGTCTGGTTCGGTCAAAATATGCTTCTCGGCAGTAAAAAAGATATAAAAGATATAGGGGACGCCATATTGAAAATCTATGAGAACAGGGACAAGCTGGCACAGTTGGACAAAACATCGACAAGATATAAAAAAGATTCTGTTGCCTTGTAAGACGTGACATACTGATTTGTCATTATGATGAGCAAAGTGATAAAAGTTCACATCAGGCGAGAGAAAGTTATTGTTTGAAGTCTGAAAACTTTATCGCAGCAGCCTGACAAAAGTCGCTATGTGCTTTGCTTCATCAGAGTTATAACGTTGAGGGTATGGTCTTTCTCCATATTAAAATCTCATTGCCGTAAAAACCAGTTCATTGAATGGACAGTATTATTTGCAATTCTTGAAAGGGAGAAAAATGAATAAGATAAAATCAGGCCTGTTGATGACAATTGCCGGCATTCTTTTCTGCATGCCCCTTATCTGTTTAGCCCAATCGTATAAGCCGATTCTCGAAAAAATCGGAGTTAATCGTGGAATCTGCTTAGTGCTTGGTGACAGGAGATGCAAACTTGCTTTAGAGCTGGCACAAAACAGTGAGCTGCTGATATATATGCAGTTTCGTAAAGCACAAGATTTCGAGAGGGCATGTAAAATAGTCGATGAAGCGGGTTTTTACGGTACACGCATCTTTATAGAAAAAGGCCCATTAACCAGGATACATTTAGCTGACAATTCAGCCGATGCCGCTGTTGTGCTGTTTAAGCTGCCCAAAGAAGTTGAAACGGAGGTGCTTCGTGTTCTGCGACCCAAAGGTAAAGCCCTGATGGGATCTAATAAAGTTTCGGTCAAGGGATTTCCCGAAGGAGCGGATGACTGGAGCCATCCTTACCACGGCCCGGACAATAATACGCAATCAGAGGATACGGTCATTCGGGCACCTTATCTGACACAGTTTTTGTCTGAGCCGCGATATGCGCCGATGCCTCAGGTGGCGGTGGCTTCGGCGGGTCGTGCATTCAAGGCGTTCGGACACGTGGCCTTTAAGAGCCGGGAAGAGCCTTTACTTAACAAGCTTGTAGCGTTCAATGGTTACAACGGCACGATGCTCTGGCAACGGGACCTGGCTGAAGGCGTGATGATACACCGCAATACAATGATTGCAACACCGACAACTTTGTATGTCGGCGACGATAAGTCCTGCAAGCTAATTGATACAGCTACCGGCAAATTGAAGGATGAAATTATCCCACCGGTGGAGAAAGCCGGCGGGACATTCTGGAAGTGGATGGCTTTGGAGAACGGTGTTCTCTATGCGCTTATGGGAGAGCAGGAACAAAGAGACCCGACAATGCGATGGCGCCGGGAGCTGCACGGCTGGCCCTGGAACCCGATATCAAAGGGCTTTAATCAACCAGACGGTATCAAGGACAGCGAGAAGGCGTACGCAGCCCATCCGTGGGGATTCGGTCGAAATGTACTGGCCATTGACCCAAAAACGAAACATGTCCTGTGGAGCTATCGGGAAGATGAGCCGGTGGACGGCCGGGCAATGTGTATGAAAAACGGGCGAATCTACATCTTTCGATTTGGAGCGTATCTGACCTGCCTGAACGCAAAGAACGGTGAGGTCCTATGGCGAAAGACACCTGAGAATGCGGCGGAACTTTTTAAGTCAATCGGAACTTATTCGAATCGTCAGGACTGGCGCACCAACTGGCGAACTACAGATTATCTTCAGTGCAGTGATAAGGCCCTGTACTTTGCCGGTCCACAGGTCGGTAAACTTCTTGCCGTTTCCACCGAAGATGGAAACGTTCTCTGGGAACATCCTTACAACAACTTTCAGTTAATCCTTCGAGACGACGGTCTCTACGGTCTCAGCGGTCAAAATGACGAAGGCAATCTCAGCAAGAAGTTCGATCCGTTAACCGGTGTCATATTGGCAGAATTGAAGACAGCTCGCCGGGCATGCACTCGGCCAACAGGATCTATCGACGGTATATTCTACCGGGCCAGAGGCGGCTCGACACGTTTGGACATAGCGAGCGGGCGTCCGGACTGGATTTCACCTATGCGTCCTCCATGTCACGATGGCGTAACCATTGCCAACGGTCTGCTATACTTCTGGCCTTCGGTATGTGATTGCCAGCTTACGCTCTATGGCATCACCTGTCTGGGGCCTGCAGGCGATTTTAATTTCAGCCCACATGCAACCGAAGCAGAGCGTCTTGAGAAAAACGCAAGGAATTTAACAAAAGTCGCAAACTTACCTGAATCGTCTGCTGACTGGCCTACCTTCCGCGCAGACAATACGGGCAGTGCAACAACAGAGGCTGTAATCCCCGAGAAAGCCAGACTACTGTGGGCATTTAATCCTAAAATTACACCGGCCCCCGGAGCTTCAACTCCCACAGCCCCTGTTGCGGTCGGCGGCCTGGTATTTACCAGCGGCCCCGACGGCATCGTCCGAGCCCTGAATGCAGCAAACGGACGGCTACGTTGGAAGGCATATACCGGCGGTGCGGTCCGCTTTCCTCCGACTATTTGGAAGGGCCGTGCCCTGCTCGGCTCGGGTGACGGATGGGTTTATGCCTTCGAGGCAAAGACGGGCCGGCTTCTCTGGCGGTTTCGAGCAGCAGCAGCCGAACGCAAGATACCCGTATATGGCTCGCTGCTTTCCACCTGGCCGGCCGCAAGCGGGGTATTAATAGAAGACGGAATTGCATACTTTGCCGCCGGCATTGTTAATTACGACGGCACTTATATATATGCGTTAGATGCTGCAACCGGACGTATAAAATGGCAGAACAACACATCAGGCCATCTGGACAAGCAGGCCCACACAGGAGCAAGCGTCCAGGGCCATCAACTACTTCATGACGGCAAGCTTTACCTGGCCAGCGGCACATCTATGTCGCCGGCGGTGTATAACATTTCAGATGGAAAATGCCTTAACAACCCAGCTATTCTCCGGCAGCTTGCACAAAACAATGTTTTTACATCGCAAAGCCCTCGCGGCTGGGAGCTTACTCTGCTCGGCGATCAGGTCGCGGCCTGCGGCAAGCCATTCTATGCACACCCGAAGTATGATGTCTTCGATAACACCGTCTTTAACAAAGTTTTTCTCCTTGGGAGTCCTTGCGGACTTACATCGACCGGTGGTCGAGATATTGTGTGGATAAGCGGCCAAAAGAACAGGAGGATTTTATGCTTCGACCATATTGACAGAGAGTTATTAAAAAGAAAGATGGCGCAGCCCGGTAACCGTTTTAACCTTGACTGGAACAGATTTGGCATCAGCGATAAACCGTTATGGAGCTATAATTGCACAGACAGCGTCGCCCTTGCGGTTTGCAGTAATGCCGTGGTGGTCGCAAAAAAATCGGAGATTGTCGCCTTAAATCTCAAGGACGGCAGTGTCCTCTGGTCTGAAGATGTGCCTTCTGCTCCGGTTAGCTGGGGACTGGCCGTTGACCGCAATGGTCGTGTAATAGTAACTCTTGAAGATGGACAGATTATGTGCTTCGGCCAAAGAGTATTTGCCTTAAGTCAAAGTGGAACAAAAAGCCAACCTTATTGTTATATAAAACCAGTACCCGGGTTTATAACTGATGCAAAAATCCTGAGTGGAGATTAGCTTGATGACAGAACTGTTACAGCGATTTTACATGCTTGCCGTGATATCCCTTTTTTGTGGAGCTGGGTGCTTCAACAATAAACCTTTGCATTCACCATCGGGTGAAAAATATACCAGACAAAATGCGATTGGTATGATAAGAAGCAGCCGTAAGGCATTGGCGCCTGTATATGCTCCTTTGGCCGAGCAGATTGTTTCAGATTTCGAGTTGAGCGAAAAAGATGGTATCGGGATAGATTTAGGAAGCGGTCCCGGCACGCTAATTGTCGAATTGTGCAAGCGTACACGAATGCACTGGATCAATGCCGATATTAATCCGAATTTTTTTCCAAATTTTTACAGATTAGCAGAGGAAAATGATGTTGGCCAACAGGTTAGCGCTATCTTCGCCGATGCTCATTCTATTCCTTTTAAGGATAATTATGCAGATATAATCGTTTCCAGAGGCTCATATCACCTATGGGAAGAAAAAGTGAAGGCATTCAGCGAGATATATCGTGTGCTCAAACGGGGCGCAACAGCTTACATTGGACGCGGTTTTTCGAGAAACTTACCTGTTAAAACTGCAAAAAAGATACGTGCAAGACAGGGTAAAAAAATGAAATATAATGTAGATGAAAAAGCTAAGGAATTGTATAATATAATGAACAAGCTGGGAATCAAAGACTACCGGATTGACATACCAAAACCGCCTGGCAGTGAAAATGTCAACTATGGGATTTGGATTGAATTCAATAAACCTTAGGCAAACGTAAGCAGAAAAAGAGATGGATAAGATAATGAGTCGAATGCACAATCGAAATCGTACAAAAACAGGTTTTACCTTAATCGAGCTGTTAGTGGTCATTGCTGTTATCGCACTATTATTGGGGATACTCATACCTGCCATGCACAAGGCGCGATTTAGAGCCCATGAAACAACATGTCTCAGTAACCTTCGCCAGGTTAATATTGCCCTGATAATGTACGCCAACGATGACAGAAATAACCGTTATCCACTGGAGGCAACGGAACATAATCCTCACCGCAGCTTGCTGCAGAAGCTCAATGCCTATAGAGACGGCAGCCTGATAGAAGCTTTCTATTGTCCGCAAGCCAAATTATTGGAGCAGTTCGCGAATGATCCGAACGGAGGTGTACCTGCGGGGGGCGTGGATTCTGTTATCGACACACCTTCTAACCGTAAGGTCGGTAATATTACATACATTTACTGGAGTTACCGAGCCAACAAACAGGAATTAGATGGAAGTACCTGGCGTGATCCCACTTTTTTCCTGCCAAGACAATTGACTTTGCATGGTATGGAGGCTCATCGTGATTGGCTTGGCCAGACAAGCAAGACCGGCCCTCAGGATGAGCGATATCGCCAGTGCACGAGTGCGAGACCTGCAGAGATTTGGGTGGTATGCGACTTCTTCCGTAAGAAAGGTATCTTCCCGCACGGACGCAAGCCGGGACAAACAGAAGGCGGTGTCAATGTTAATTTCCTTGACGGTCATGTCGGTCGAGTTAATAAGAGACCAAGGGACAGCTACCGCTAAAATCATAAGACGTATATCCAATTCAATATGCATATACTTTAATGCGAAAGCATCTTTTCCGGCGAGTTGATGCGTGAAGTTGCATAGAGTTCGGACAATCATGTAAAGTTTAGTAATACACAACTGTAATTAAAAGTTACGCTTTACATAAAGAACAGTGAGCCATCCCCAAGCTTAGCTTGAGGCTGAAAACCCAGGTCGTCGATGCGGCCATTATGTGGAACGGCGTGGCCCATACATTTCGTGAGAGTCCGGAGGTCGTTAAGACTCCTTATGAATACGATGAAGAAATCCGGGTGCATATCATTGGCCTGAGCTGTACCAAAGAACCCGAATCGCTCAGGCAGCTCATTAATTTCGCTCGAACCAAGGGACCCGATATGTTTGCCGAGTACGGCTATGCAAAATAACGGAACAGTATAACAATGTATAAAAGGTTCCAATTCCAACAGGGAGCAGGATATTTTCCTTAAAACACCTTTACAGAAACGAGCCTCCTCAATAGAATATGCACCTTAATTACAGGAAAAAATGAAATTTGATTGTAATAATCTGCATCGGACATATGCTGTATTATGAATTTAATAAATGGGGTGTTTTTGCGTCTTTGGGCTGGTAATGAAAACAGTTGTGGAAACACCCGTAAGAGGTTGGCGCGACCGCATCTTTTCTGCGGCGCCATTTTTCTTCGTGTCCGTCTTTGTTATCTTTGTTCTGACGCTGATAATTACAGATATCTTTTACGTGGATAAAAAAGCAGTCGCAACGGTCCTGGCCTCCAAATTCATCCGCCACGCCCTTTGGATGAGTATCTGGACGAGTTGTGTTACGACTTTGATAGCGCTGCTTTTTGCGGTCCCAATGGGATACTCGCTTAGCCGCTTTCGGTTTCCCGGTCAGATACTGGTTGATGCCATTGTGGATTTGCCCATAGTCTTTTCCCCGCTTGTGGCCGGTCTTACCCTTTTAGTGTTTTTTCAGACAAGCCTCGGCCGTTGGATACAGGAAGATTTGCGTATCGAGTTTGTTTTTCAGCCCAAAGGTATCGTGCTGTGCCAGTTTGTGGCTGCAGCAAGTTTGGCTATCCGCTCAGCCAAAACCGCTTTTGACGACGTTGACCGGCGTTATGAAAACGTGGCCCTTACCTTAGGCTGTACACAGTTCGGGAGTTTTCGCCGTGTTTGTCTGCCATTAGCCAGAAACGGCATTATCGCCGGCGGTATTCTAACCTGGTCCCGGGCGTTCGGACTTTTCGGGCCGTTGATGATTTTCGTAGGCTCTTTCCGAGGCCGAACCGAAGTCTTAAGTACAACCATTTTTCTCGAACAATCCGTCGGCAATCTTGAAGTAGCGCTGGCAATAGCATTACTTCTTATATTCGTAGCCCTGATTGCGGTAACCGGCATTCGACTTGTCGGCGGTTCGACAATGGCAAAATTATGATTCGCACCGAAGAAATCTCTTTTCATATCGGCACGTTCCATCTGCATCGATTTAGTATAAACATCGCGAAGGGAGAATACTTTATCCTTTTAGGGCCGCCGGGCTCCGGCAAGACAATCTTTCTGGAGTGCCTTTGCGGTCTTAAAAAGGTCGATTCAGGACGAATATACATCGAAAAACGTGATGTAACCTATATCGAATCCCGCGCTCGGGGTATCGGGTATGTACCTCAGGATTACGCCCTTTTTCCGCATCTTTCCGTAGAACAAAATATAGCTTTCGGTTTACGCGTCCGCGGCTGTCAATACAAAGAGATGCAATCCAAAATAACCGCCACAGCAGAGCTGCTGGACATCCGGCGGTTACTGTCACGCAGAATTCACGGTCTCAGTGGCGGTGAAAAACAACGAGTTGCTTTGGCGCGGGTACTGGTTTTGCAGCCGAAAATATTACTTCTGGATGAGCCGGTGTGCGCCCTGGATGAGGTTACAAGACAGGAAGTTTGTGTTCAATTACTGAACATACAGCGCCGGCTCGGCCTGACTACTATCCACGTAAGCCACAATCTGGAAGAGGCATTTACCGTGGCAGACCGGGCGGCTATTTTGAATGTCGGTGTCCTGCAACAGGTCGGCCGTCTGGATGAGCTGGTGGGTAAGCCGAGCAGCGACTTCGTCGCCCGCTTTATGCGACGTGAAAAACATCTTTCGTGTAAATGTAATGGACAGGCACACGCCGAACCTGGTCAGCCATGTGAAAGCCCGTGATATTCGATTGCAGAGCCCCAGACAGGTGCTCGCTCAGCTTTTCTACCAGAGTATTTTCTCTATTTAATTATTCTTCCCTGGCTCATTTGGAGTGTTTTAGTTGCGTGCGCGGCCGCCCTGACATCGTGAGTAACAAGCAGCACACATCCACCATCAGAGACATATTTACTGAGATAATCGAATACAATATCAGAGTTGTCCTCGTCCAGATTCCCCGTAGGTTCGTCAGCCAAAATAATTTTCGGCTTATTCAAAAGAGCACGAGCCAGGGCTGTTCGCTGTCTCTGGCCGGTACTAAGCTGGGCCGGTACATGACCGGCGCGATCGTCCAGCCCGAAACTACTAACAAGCTCCTGCGTTCTTTGGACGGCTTCCTTAGCCGGCAAAGCCAGCGAAGGGGCCATAATGTTCTGCCGCACTGTCAGGTATGGAATCAGGTGGAATTGCTGAAATACAAATCCTATCTTGCGCGCCCGCATCCGGCTTCGCATCTCAGAGCTGAGCATGTACGGGTCCTGGCCATCAAGACTGAGCTGGCCGGTGCTGGGTCTTAGCAGGCTGCCGGCGGTTAACAACAATGTAGTTTTTCCGCAGCCACTCGGGCCGCGTACCGCTAAGAATTCGCCCGACGATATGGAGAAGCTGACCTCATCGAGAGCAGTTACCTTCCCTTCAGGACCATCAAAACTCTTAGTAATATTTTTGAACTTAAGCATTTTTTCTTCACCGCAAGGTGTCCTTTGGAGTATTACGTATCTCACTTCATTTTTCACGCAGCGATTCAGCCGGATCCTGCCGAATTGCGACCACAGTCGGAAGCCAGCCAGATATAACAGTTAACACCGGCGCTGTAACCATGACCAGCAAGAACAAGCCTGGATTAAGCAACTCACCAGCAACGGTAATTCCTTTCGCATCTTCCTCCAATGTAAGTCCAAGCCACCTGCCAAAAACAAGACCGACAAAAATCCCAAACAACCCTCCAAGCATTCCAATTACCAAATACTTAGAAAGAAATAAAAACATAATTTGCCTTGCTCGAAAACCCATCGCTCTCTGTATTCCGATTTCAGTCTTACGGTCGCAAACATTGTTAAATGCCAGTAATCCGACCCATACGGCGCAGGCCACCATAATCAGGGGGACCAATACCGCCGCAAAAAACTCGCGTTCAGATCTCATTTCAGCCCTGTGCAGTCTTTCTCTCTCAACTGATGCTTTTGCCTCCTGAGCCACTGTTCCTCTGGCCTCGGCTCTGGCAAGGGCCTTGGTTCCCTGCTCAATAACCTGTGTGTTCGGAAGAATCTGTTCTATCTTTTTTCGAATCTCCCCCAGTAAACTCTCTACTCCCTGGCAAAGACATTCGAGAGCCAAAATCGCATTGATAAGACCTTCTTTATCGAGAAGCTCCTGCGCCCGGCTTAAATGAATCCATGCTGTAAAATCATCTTTGCTGCCACGTTCTTCGTAGCACTTGTGGACGGTGAACTCTCTGCCAAGAAGCTTGACCTTGTCACCAACTTCCAATCCGAGACTCTGGTGCAGTCCATAGCCGAGCACTATAGTTTCCAATGGTACCGGCTGAACAAGCGGTTCCCTCGGACTTTTGTGAAGGTTCGGGGTTTCACCTCGCGTCCCAACCAGAGTAATCGTGCGTTTTTTCTCCGGCCATTTTATTCTTTGCTGCAGGGTAGGTAAAAAATGACGAACTAAAACAATACCCGAATTCGCCACGCGCGTAACATATTCTTCCGGCATATATTCTGAAGGGTAACCTTTCATGTGCAAGTCTCGAATACTCTGTTTTTTGGGAAGAATCAAAAGGTTGAATTTCAGTTTCAATGTTGCTTTTCGCATTTCATCTTTCAAAATCGCCATCTTTTTCTCGGTTTCTTCTTCTTTGGCAGTTAAGATTTTGTGAGTATGAATGTCATGTACCTTCAGTAAAGTCAGCGCTGCGGTCAGCGAACCAATGGCAACAATAACAGCGAAAATTCCTATTGCAAAACTTCGCCAACGGTGTAAAATTTCCCTTACCAGCATGTGCCAAATTTTCATGGTTGTCTTCTTTCAAAAAACTCGACCAATTTCCAATCAGGTCAATTATTCTTCCCGCAAAGTTTCAGCAGGGTCCAGCCGGGCTGCAAGTATTGCAGGTACACAACTAGCAATTACCGTGATTGCCAGTGCCACAAATACTGCAAGCCCAAGCATGTTTAAATTAAACATCCAATCATAACTGCTTTCACCAATTGGCCCTGCCCAATTGCTGCAAAGAAAGCCCCCGGCCAGGGACCCCAGAATCCCTCCGACAAGGCCTATAATGATAGCTCTCGACAAAAAGATGTAAACTATCTGCCTGGAACGAAGCCCCAGTGCGCGGAGTAAACCTATCTCCGACCGCCGTCCTCGTACATTCCCAAGTGCCAACAATGCAACCCACACGACACATATCACCATCGCCAATGAAACCAGAACCTTAGCATAACGCATCCATGTTACTTTCAAATGAGCCATATGTTCTCTTTCCCTTTCAATAGCAGCCTTTCCTTCGGCTTCCACTTTAGTATAAGCATGGGTCTTTGTAAGCACACTGGATGCCTTTTCAATCACCTGTGTATCCGGGAGTATACTGTTAATCTCAGTCCTGACTTTCGGCAGGTTCGCCCAGGCGCTGCGGCATTCTAAAGCCAGAATTTCGTTTATTAATCCTTTTTTATCGAGCAGCTCCTGAGCTTCCCGCAAATTTATCCATACCGTCATATCGGCCTCTGTGCCCAGCTCTTTTTGACACTTATACACAACCAACTCCCTGCCCATAAGGCTAATCCTGTCGCCAATATCCAATCCAAGTCCTTGATGAACTTCATTACCCAGCACGATTTTCCCCCGTGGAACCGCTTCGATAGATAATTCGTTGGCATCCACAGCAGGATTTATAGCTTTATCTGTTGTCCCCAAAAGGATAACTGCCCATTTTGTTTCAGGCCACTTCACCTTCTGACGCAATCTTGGCATAAGATGCTCAATAGTAACAATCTCAGACTGAGCAAGCCGAGCGAGGTAATGCTCCGGCATATACTTAGCTCCATAATCATCAGCATACCAGTCGCTTAGGTTCTGCTCTTTGGGAAGAATAACAATGTTAAATCCAAGCTTTTGCATCGCTTTCTTAACCTCATCTTCCAGAACCCGCATCTTTTCCTGAGTCTCAACTCTTTTTTGTTCGAGGATTGTGTTCGTCCGCGCATCATGTAATTTCACCAGTGTCAGCGAACCGGCAAGGCACCCCACAGCCACCGCAACAGATAATAATCCCAACCCAAAATTTAGCTTGCGATGAAGAATCTCCTTAACTACCAGACGTGAAATAGTCATTATAATTACTACTTGCTTAAACCATACGTCAACTTTATAACCGCGATCGCTGCAAATCTAATACTCTCGCCGGTTACCATCATTCAAATTGTCATAGCTGACCCTTTCTGCGAGGGCTTAGTGCCACAGTACCCAAAACAACCAGCAGCACAATAATCGCCAGCATTACCCCGGTTGTTCCCACAAGACCTAACCCAAGAATCTTGCGCTTTTTGACTTCGACCGTTCCAACCTGTCCTTCAGCAGCAAGGGTTTTTGCATTGTCTGACTCCAGTTCCTCGGAGTTTGGAATATTTTCAACAGTTTTGTTTTCCGTATCAAGTTTCGCAGCCGGTGCTTCCGGCATCACGCCGGTCAGTTCAGGCACCTCGTTGTATGTCTCATAAAACTCCTCATAGAACTGCATTGCTGCTGCGTCCCAGTTTGCGGCCATAAGCAAATCCACTCCCGGATTCATCATCTTAATTTCACATCCGCAGGGACCGACTATAAAAGCTATTGTTTCACGAATGTTATCCGTGTTGATGCCCTCTCCAATTAGTGCATAAAGCGCCCGGCCCCGCCCAAATACAGGAAAGATGACAGGCTTATCCGAATATTCGTCAAGGTCCGACTCGCTGCTTTGCAACAAGCTCAGAAGCATACTTTCATTAGGGTCGGTGCGTGAAACAGGCAAAATCGAAAATTCGTATTTTATTTCAGGAACAGCGTACTCATCAGGTATAGACTCAGCTTCTTCTTTCAGCTCACGCGTTACCGTCTCCAGCTCCTTTTCGAGCAGTCCAAGAGCAGCTTTGTCCTTAGCGGCATTGCCCGATTCAAGAAAAATCCATACAGCCGTCTGGCCTTCGGTCAAACGCTCCACCAGTTTTTGACGAACAGGGGACTGGAGAAATGCCTCTACCGTTGAGGGTGTTAACCGGCCCTGCCAGAGGGGGGGCGTCCGGCCTTTCTGCCAGGGATACCAGAGAACAAGAACCGGCAGTGTCTCCGGCAGCTTTTCGCTCATCAAGAGGGACTTAACCTCATCCTCTGTCGATGAGGTAATATCCATTTCCAAAACACGTAAATTCAAGAAGGCCTCGGCCTCAGAGCCTTCTTGTCGCAGCTTATCCAGGAGCTGCTTTTCCTCCCGGGTCAACGGGCCACGATGGATAAAGAGAGCTTCATAATAATCAGCCGCCCATCTTTCCAGCGCATATCTAAAAACCGGTACCGAACATGCGAAGGCCGATGACGGTACTAAAACAAAAAGGACCATTAGAATTATTATTGTGATGCGCTGTCGTTTCATATCTTAAATCCCTACTAATTTGGGTTCCCTCAAGGCGGTACCCCTTACTACTCTGCGAAGCAGGGCTTCACTGCGAAGCACTGCCTGATAGGCAGTATTATTATTGTTAGCTTTTTTTATGTTATTATGCCATTATTTAAATAGATCACTTTTGCTTGAAACAATCAGGTGATTGCCAGCAAAACATAATATCTTACCATTTTTGCTCGCAAAGTACAACCGATTATTTGCCGCCGCCATTCCATCCCACACGGGCGGGGATTCAAGCCCGTATTCCGCCATTTTCTGCCCATCCGAAGCGGATACGACTAAGATGCAACCCCCTTTACTACCTTCAAGGGCGGCACTTTGTTCGGTAAGCTTGCCTTCAATCTTGTCGTCGTTTGGATTGTAAAATGCTTGTTCCTCATCAACAACATCCTTCGGACCGGCAATGAATAATGTCTCGTTTGCCAGGACCATAGCCCTAATATGAATCGGGGGGTCCTCCTGCAGCCACTTGAAGACAGTTGCAGACCGGTCCGAAAGCGGGAACTTTTTCCGAACTCCCCTGTCAGCGGCAGAAGCACTTCTCTTTTCGGATGCGGCATTCATTCTCTTTTCAGCCGCCATTACGCGCTGTATTGGTTCGCTTTTAATTTCCTTTTCAGCGGCATAGAACTGATATTCCAACACGGACGACTGACACAAATATTCGGGCTTACGCCCAAAACCGTAAACAGAGGAATCATCACAAACCATAATCCTTCCGGATGGAACATAACGGCCTGCCCGGAACCACCCGCCCCATCCTGACGTTACAGCTTTACCATACATCCAATAAGAGCGGTGGAACCAGGAGTCATCGAGAAAACCGATTGTACAAAACAGGTGCGCCCCCTCCCCGGCCTGTTCAGAAGCATCTCTCGGGGCAATTTGCTGACGTTTACCCTGAAGGTCAAACCGCTGAGACCGCATATAGACATACTGGCCGTCACTTGACAATAAGTCCGGCAGCGCAACCGGCATATTCAAACCTTTGACATATACCTGCAAATTTCTGCCGGTTTCCGGGTCGCGGTCGTCCAGAATGGTCTCGGACAGTTTTCGCCCTGTTTTCGGGTCGAGCCGTAACAAACGCATGCCTCCATCCAAAAACATCGACCTTCCCGCAACGCAATATAATACATCGTCCTGTATGAGCACATTACCGTGAACCGGCCAAACTGATTCCAGTTGTTCAAACGCCGTTAACCGCAGGTCTTTAGGCGCGGCCCGGAACCGCCAGGTAACAACACCGTCAGAAGCTCTAAGGCAATAAACCCAACCATCGGCTGAGCCGAACAAGGCCCTGCCCTTATATATTGTAGGCGGCGAGTCAACCCGCCCTGCCGCTGTATAATCCCAAAGGATTTCACCCGATTCAGCGTCGAGAGCATATACAGTATGGCTATCGATAGACGCCACGAAAAGCATGCCATCAGCCACCACCACACTGCTGAGCCTGCCGCCCAAATCCTGCTGCCATGAGCATTCCAGCTCAGCGGGCACGGTTGTTTTTGTAAAACCGGTGCGCGCCGGGTCATGGCGATAAGTAGGCCAATCATCTTGATTCCCAACTTTTGATTTTTCATAAATTCTTCTATACGACGGACCGGTTTTGAGTCTGCCAGTGTCCGGAATCTTCTCCGGGACATCTCGAGTGGCTGAAGCAGGAGCCAGAGCGTTGAATCCGTTTAGCTTGGCTTCGATATAGCAGGCACAGGGATGAGGCGGCGCATAGATAAGGCCATTACAAGGGGTGATACCGTAAAGGCAGCCCCCCCGGACCCAATGATGCGTGGTCCAGTGCTCCGAACTCAAATCAACGAATTCTATGCCGGTCCTCGAGGGCAGTATATATTTGTCCGTCGCCTTACTTCGATAGCATCTATGATGGAACCAATAAGTCTTTACATCGGGCGGAAATTCTTTTTTTATCCAGCCGGTGTGCAGATCCACTCCCGTGAATATACCTGAGTCCCTGCCGTTTGCGGTCGCCCCCGACCAGACAAGACCATCGATAACAAAAAGGTCCTCCGGAGAATTGTGTCCGGAGCGGGCCTGTTTGGCCATCCAGAGCCTCTTGCCGGTCTGCGCTGAGTAAGCAGTTATGGCCCCCTTTCCACCTGAGAAAAGAACTACATCCTGGTACACGATAAGTGTAGGTGCATAACCTGTCAGAATGGGAGTGCGCCTTTCGGCCGGCTCCGAGTTCCAATTTTGCTCGCCAGTTTTTCTATCCAGGCACACAACTTTCTCCCCATCATGAAAATAAAGGCATTTCGAATCAGCAGCTAAAGTCAAAGGAGTTACCCGCCGGGCCTTTTGCCAGAGGACCTCGCCGGTGTCGGCCTGTACGGCCATTATTTTTCGGTCTTTTTCATCCCACGCCCAGTCTTTGTTTGCTCGTTCCTTCGGGTCCCAGATATACGTTGATTGCGGCCTGAACTCTTTCCACTTAACCGGAGAATCTGTAACCAGCAGGAACAGCACACCATCGGAAACAATAACCTCCTCGGTAGTCTTAGTGTCTTCATAAGTACGGATAGTCTCGCCTGTAGTTGCATCAAGCACGGTCAGTGGAGCATCGAGCCCTAACGTAACGTAAACGCGGTCACCTATTGCAACCAGCCGACGAGGAATCTGGGCAGGTCCGCTCTTGAGAGGCCATAGATGGGTATTCCAGGATGAAATCGGCTGCTTCCACAGGATTGTGCCGTTAAAAGCGTCCCTTGCAACAAGAAACCATTTCGGCGGCAATTGGATAGAAGCCTTCGGCCCTTCATCGATGATATAAAAGATTCGTCCGGCACTCGATACCACCGCGCTGACGCTGGCCATATGGTCGTGATGCCTTGACCATCTCGGGCTTCCGACCCATTGCAGATGGCGAGGCGGTCCGATGACCGAATCATGGGCCACGGGATTACCCCCGGCATCATGCATGTAATGCGTCCATTCGTCTATCTCTTTAGGACGCGGCTTGAAAATCTTTGCCCATTTACGGCCTTTCTTTACGAAAGCCACACCATCAGGGGCTAAAACGCGCAAAATTTCGTCTTTGGGAAACTCAGCCGGCCTTTCCGAGACAATAAGGTTTACAAGGTTGTCGGCGTAAGGCAGGCGGTTTCCTTTGAACTGCTCGACCGATACCCTGCCGTAAAGATCGAGAGACTTGATATACTTACGTGCCCACTGGACGTTTTTTGCATTAGCATCCAGACCATGCACCAGGTAACTGTTATTTGCGCAAAGTGCGGCTGTCAGCCTTCCGTTGCCACAGCCGATGTGCACAATGAAACCTCCCTTTATACCACTATCATTCAGGATTTGCTCCGCCTGTCTGCTCTTAGCGGAGGAAACCTGCCGTTCACAGCAAACCTGAAAAATTACCACAAACACCAACAGCAGAACAATGCTCGCGCTAATCCGCCTTATCTTTGTCCGTATAGTCATTATGAGACTCCTTTCTATTCGGCAATACGTTAAAGGCACTTTTTTCCAGCCCCCGCCCCCCTTTCCTTCTTCCGAAGGAAGCAACGGGACGAATTGGAGCGGCGGGTCTCGCAACTCCTTCTTTTTCACCCCCGGTCCTGAACAATATGATATTAACTGTCTCGCCGCCGGAATTGAAGGAATTTTCAACTCACCTATGCCTGCGCTATCTACAGTTGCAGGCATGAATTCGCTCTTTCCTTCTACTAAACAAATTCACAGCCGTCAACTGCAATTTCCGCCTTTACGGGAGTTTTTTCTCTGTATTACAGCACTTTTTATACTAACCTGTCTTTACAGTTGACAGGATTCGGACTTTTTAGTATGATTTTCCGAACCTGTTTGTATGTGGCTGAGAATGTTTCTGGTAAGAAGGAAGGGAACCCGCCTTGCGGGAAACCAAGGGAACCCGCCTTGCGGGAATTAAGGGTCGCCACATTGCGGGAAACCAAAAAACGTAGGGGCGGTTCGCGAACCGCCCGTACTAATAAGGATTGAAATTTATGCGACTGATTTTAGCTGACATTTCTGATGAGCAGAGAGGCAACTTTTACCCCCTGGTGTTGGGACGCCCAATCTGGGAGCTTCGATGCGGCTTCAGCTCGCTCGGAGAAAAGCTCATCGCCAAAGTAGGTGCAAGCGATGCGGCCTGTATCGTACCTGATTATATGGCGGACTCATACGCCAACAAGACCAAATATCCGGTCAACGATTCAGCCGTTTTGGAAGGCGATGACCTGCTTGTCCTGAACCCCTGTATCAAGGCGGAAAGCTTTGATGTAGCTGTCAGCGGGCCGAGTGAGGTCGGGCTGGATGAACAGGGTAACCTAATGTATGCCCGCATTGCCAAAGATGATGCTGAAAAGCTGCCGAAGGGTGAGATTGGAAAGTTTATTGACCAAGCCAGGGCAAAACTGCCCAATGTCAAGGTCGCATTGCCGAGATGGCAGTATATCTGGGACCTGATTCTGAACAATGCCGGGCAGATAACGGCTGACTTTGCAGCAGCCGGACAATACGGTATCGAAGGTACGGTGGAACAACCGAACGCCATTCGGGGCAGTAAAAAGGATGTCTATATCGCCCCGGGGGTGGTGGTACATCCGATGGTGGTTATCGATGCCGAGCACGGGCCGGTCTATATCGACAATGATGCCGAAATACACCCCTTCACACGTATCGAAGGGCCCTGCTATATCGGTAAAAAGGCAATCCTGCTCGGTGCAAAGTGCCGCGAGGGTAATTCAATCGGGCCTCTCTGCAGGATTGGCGGCGAAGTGGAAGAATCGATTATACACGGACACTCCAATAAGTACCATGACGGCTTTTTAGGGCATGCCTATGTCGGAGAGTGGGTCAATCTTGGGGCATTTACGACCAACAGCGATTTGAAAAACGACTACTCGAACGTCTCGGTAATGCTGGACGGACGACATACAATCGATACCGGCTCGGTTAAGGTCGGCTCTCTTATCGGAGACCACGTCAAGACGTCAATCGGGACACTTTTTAATACCGGCTCTTATGTCGGACCGATGGCCCTGATTATGGGTACTGGTAAACCGCTGCCGAAATATATACCGGCGTTTTCATGGTTCATCGAGGGTGTCGTAACGAAAGGATTCGGCAAAGGAAAACTGTATGAGACGGCCAAAATGGCAATGAGCAGACGCAAATGCCAATGGACCCGGACTGAGCAGGATATGTGGGAAGCCGTATTCGAAATGACGGCGCCGATTAGAAAACAAGCCGTCAAAAAAGGCCGAAAAGCAATGTTAACTCGATAAAATGAATAGGAAGAAAATCAATGGCAACAGTAGAAGAACGTGTTAAAGCAGTAACCGCACAGGTCTTAAAACTTGACCTGGATCAAATCAAAACAGAAGACAGTTTTACCGCCGACCTTGGGGCCGAAAGCGTGCAGTCCATCGAGCTGGTGGCGATGTTCGAAGAAGAGTTCGGCATTGAAATGGACGAGGACGCCGCCCTTTCGGTGGAAACCGTCGGCAAAGCGGTAGAATTCATTGCTCAGGTCTGCGCCGAACAGGGCGTTGACGTAGAGCAATAGTCTGTAGTCTGTAATATAAGAAACGAAAGGGCCTACAATGAACAGGGCAAAAAAACGTCATCCCCTCGTGGATGCAAAGAAACCGAACCTTCTGGAGGATACATATCCATACAGCTTACCCCCGCTGATTCGTTTTGAAGAACCAGTGGTTGAAAATATAGACGGCAAAGCAGTGGAATTTGACTTCGGAGCAGTTAAAGACAGGAACATTTTTATTAGCGATACGACTTTCCGCGACGGCCAGCAGGCACGTCCGCCTTATACTATTGACCAGATGGTGCATATCTACGACCTGTTGAGCCGTCTTAGCGGGCCGAATGGAGTGATACGGCAGACCGAGTTTTTCCTTTACACAAAGAATGACCGGGAAACGCTCGATAAATGCCGGAGCCTTGGCCATAAATATCCCGAGTGTACCGGCTGGATACGAGCGATCAAAGGGGATTTTCGCCTTGTTAAAGAAGCCGGACTAAAAGAAACCGGCATGCTCACAAGCTGCTCAGACTACCATATATTCCATAAACTGAAATTCCGCAGCCGTGCCGAATGTATGGACAGCTATTGCGAGGTTGTGGAGGCGGCTTTCGAGGCCGGCGTGCGTCCCCGCTGCCACCTTGAAGACTTGACACGTGCCGATATTGAGGGCTTTGTACTTCCGTTCGTAGATCGGTTAATGGAAATGAGCAGCCAGGTGCCGCAAGAGCTCACTGCTAAAATTCGTCTTTGTGATACAATGGGCTTTGGGATTAGTTATCCGGGTGCTGAACTTCCCAGAAGTATTCCGAAACTAATCTATAAACTAAACCATGAATGTGGTGTGCCGAGCGACCGCCTCGAATGGCACGGACACAACGATTTCCACAAAGTGCATACCAACGGCGGGACAGCCTGGCTTTACGGCTGCGATGTGGTAAACACAACTTTATTTGGCTTCGGAGAACGCACAGGGAATCCTCCTCTCGAAAGCGCAATTTTCGAGTACATCGCATTAAAAGGAAGCCTCTGTGGAATTGATACGATGGTAATCACGGAATTAGCCGACTACATGCGGTCGATTGGCCTGCCAATACCTGACAACTATCCGTTTGTGGGCAGGTCTTTCAATACTACACGGGCCGGTATCCACGCCGACGGTCTTCGTCGTGATGAGCAAATATATAACATTTTCGACACTGAAAAATTGCTCGCCCGGCCGCCCCGCGTGGCTATCACCGACAAAAGCGGGACAGACGGCGTCGTACACTGGGTCAACGAGTTCTTTGGCCTTAAGGGTGAAGACAGAATCAACAAGATTAAAATTCACAAATTAGCCCGATGGGTAATCGACCAGTATGATGAGCACGGCCGTTTGACCGCTATAAGCGACCAGGAACTCGAAGCCAAGGTAAAAGAGCTGATGCCCGATTATTGGGCAAAGTATAAAGGCAGTTAGACGTAATTAGCAAATAACTATTTGTCTATAATTACTCGAAGCCAAGGTAAAAGAGCTGATGCCTGATTATTGGAAAAATGTATACAGATATTAGAAGCATTATTTAATGCCTTTTTTACTATAATGTGGCACGGGCATCCTGCCCGTGTTCACGGCCTGGAAGGCCGTGCCACGAACGAACGGCCTCGAACATTGCAAGCACATTTTCAAGGGGAGTTTCTTCGAGTATTGTGTCATGGCTGGCCCCGGCGATATAGCCCCCGCCTGGTGCCATGATATCAAGCACTTTGCGCGTCTGGGCGGAAACGGTTTCGGGTGTGCCTTCAATAAGTACGTGATGTGAATCGATTGCACCGTTGAATAGAATCCTGTCCCCGAAATCGGTCTTGAGCCTTTTCAGGTCCATCCCATAACAAGATGGTTGAATCGCATGGAGACCGTCAAGGCCGGCTTCAATCAGCATCGGAATCAACAGAGCAAAGCCGCCGCAGCAGTGAAGCTGAACTTTCAAGCGATAACAATGGCCAAGGTCAATCAGCCTTTTGAGGTGTGGCAGGATAAACCGCTCAAAAAGGACAGGAGTCAGTAAAGGGCCGGTTTGACTTCCAAAATCATTACCGATGAAGAATATATCAATAACATCGGCGGCAGCATCGAATATTCGTTGGCTGACTTCTGCGTAGTAATCAACGAGGTGCTGCATTACCGAATCGACGAGCTCCGGCTGGTCATACATTTTCATATAAAGATTTTCCATACCAAGAAGGTCGATAGCATCATGCCAGAATGGTGACCAGTCGCCGCCGAGGATTGCATATTGTCCTTCGTAAGCTTGTGCCTCTGCTTTTATTTTCGAGACATTCATCCAATTTGGATCGGGCCAGGGATAATCGTGCACCTGTTTTATCGCGGCATTCGCAAGGGGATGGCTCATCGGCTGACCATAACCAAGGCCCTGTCGTTCAATTCCGAATACTGTTCTCGACGTGGCGCCCTCAGACAGCGCAAACTCCGGCCCGTCATATTCGGCGAATACCCTCCGGAAATCATCCCCGAATCGCACACGCAGGCCTTCGTCATCAAGTTTAAGCTCTCGTTTGGCTTTTTCCCAGAATTCGACCGATGCCCCGCACCAGCATGGTACCCGGTCGGGTTCAGAATGTTCATATGCCGTTAGAACGCGCTGTCGTGAAGTCATATCCAATGAACCACCTCTATCAAATATAACTTCCGTTCAACAGTAATCTCTACTACTTACATAATACCTTAAACAACCGATTATTTTCAAGCTGCTTTGAAAAATATCGGTCACCCGGCAGAGCTTCTAAAAAAAGAAAAACAACAATAACCAGCTCTTAAAAATATTCTTGCTATGTTTGATGCAATTGGCGAGTATGGTGTCTATTACAAAAGATAAACTTATGTACGTTCAAATGCCTTCGAATGATAATGAAATCCTGTGCATGCAGGACATCGTGAAGGAATTTTCAGGTACGCGGGTACTTGATGAAGTGGATTTCGATGTCCGCGGCGGCGAAGTACATGCGCTCATCGGTGAGAACGGCGCAGGCAAATCAACGCTGATGAACGTGCTTGCGGGCCGGTTTGACGACTATCACGGCCAAATAACATTCGACGGCCGGGATGTAAGGATTAGCAATCCCCGCCAGGCCCGTGATATGGGTATTGCTGTTATCT
>CAZZAX010000007.1:0-79869 GCA_964653075.1 uncultured Pirellulales bacterium | reverse complement strand
TCAGCCATGTCAAAAGAAACAATATCCAGATACGATGACGTGGTTTATACATCGAAAGGCAAAACAAAACTTTTGCGAATTATCTGCACACCGTTGAAAGAAGCTAAAACAGCAAAAAAACTCGGTGCCCTGGTCTTAATCGAAGATGTAACCGAAAAGGTCAATACCCAAAGACAGTCTGCCAACACTGAAAGACTGGCTGCTGTCGGCAAACTCGCCTCTAAGGTAGCCCATGAACTGAATGACCCTCTTGATGGTATTCTGCGATACGTTAATCTTACAATGAGAATTGTCGAGAAGGAAGACCTGGCAAAACCCAAAGAATATCTCGCACAATGCCGGAAGGGGCTTATGAGAATGGTTCAAATCGTAAGCGAGCTGCTGGAATTCTCCCGCAGCACTTACATACCGCTGGAATATACTTCGATAGAACAGATTATCGAAGATGCTGTTAAAACAATGGGTTCGAAAGCAGAGGCTTCGAATGTTCGAATATTGCGAAACTACACATCCGGCTTACCACAAATCAGAAGCGGCAATCTGTTTCAGGTTTTCTGTAATCTCACCAAGAACGCACTGGATGCGATGCCGGACGGCGGGGAATTAAGAATCTCAACGCGCCTGGCTGCGAACGATACGATTACAGCGGAGTTTCGCGATACGGGAACCGGCTTACCTGCGGACAATACAGAAGCTATATTCGAGCCGTTCTTTACAACAAAAGACAAAGGTAAAGGAACAGGATTGGGACTGGCAATATGCAGGGACATAATTGAAAGCTGCAGTGGCCGAATAACGGCTGAAAACAGCTTAGAGGGGGGTAGTATCTTTACGGTTTATCTGCCGGTGGGAAATGATTTATAAAAGAAACATAAAATGGATTGGGAAGTTCTATGAGAGAAAAGAATATTCTTGTTATAGATGACGATAAAATCATATTGGATTCTCTTTGTGAGTTCCTGAGACTTGAAGGATTTCGGGCCAGCGGTGCTGAAACATTAAAGGGCGCTTTAGCCAGGCTGGAACAGGAGCACTATAGTCTGGTCATAACAGACGTTAATCTGCCGGACGGAGACGGTCTCGAATTGCTGGATATTATCAAGCAAAACCATCCTCAAACAGTGGCTATCGTGATAACCGGCTATGGCACAATAGAAAGTGCGGTAAAAGCCATCAAACAAGGGGCTTATGAGTATCTTACCAAGCCAATTGTCGATGATGAGCTACGGCTGGCAGTAGAAAAAGCCATTAAGCAGCAATCACTTCTGAGGGAAAACGAGAGCCTCCGCCTGCAGCTCGAGCAGAAATACCGCCTTGAGAACATAATCAGCCATAACTACAAAATGGCGAAGATCTTCGACCTTGTTGAAGCTGTCGCCGATACCAAGACCACAATACTGATGGCCGGTCCATCAGGCACCGGCAAAAGCATGCTGGCAAGAGCAATCCACCACCGTTCGAGCCGGCGCAATAAACCATTTATCGAGGTGAGCTGCGGGGCACTCCCGGAGACTCTGCTCGAAAGCGAATTATTCGGCCACGCTAAAGGCTCTTTTACCGGCGCTGTAAACAATAAAGAAGGCAAGTTCCTGGCGGCAGACCGAGGTACTATTTTCCTGGATGAAATTGCCAACGCCTCGGCAGCCCTGCAGGCAAAGCTTCTGCGTGTGTTGGAGGACAGACAGTTCGAAGCGGTCGGCAGTAATAAAACCCACACCGTGGATACACGCATTATTCTTGCTTCAAACCGCAACCTCAAGGAGGAAGTAAAACAAAGCAGGTTTCGAGAAGATTTATATTACCGGATAAACGTGGTAATAATAGACCTGCCGCCGCTGTGCGAAAGGATGGGAGATGTCCGGCTGTTATGTGAACACTTTTTGCGGGTGTATTCGACCCAGCACGGCAAAAACAAGCTCGGTATTACCGACGAGGCGATGGAATATTTAGAGCGCTATTCCTGGCCCGGGAATGTTCGTGAGCTGGAAAATGTAATTGAGAGAGCGGCCCTGTTGAGCAAAAATAAATTTATCGGTCCCGATGACCTGCCAAACTCAACCAGGCAGGAACAAAATCAACAGCAGCAGACATACAAACCGATGAGCCTCAAGGGGTCATTAGCCGGACCGGAAAAAAATATTATCCAGCAGGCCCTTGAAGCCAATCACTGGAACAGGCAGGCAACAGCCAAGGCACTTGAAATAAACCGTACAACTTTGTTCAAAAAAATGAAGCAATACGGCCTCTACGCCGAGGCCGAAAGATTAGGCTTAATCTAAGAATTGTTTATTTTTTTAGTAGAGACATGCAAAAGGTCGCCTTCTCTTCGCTTTGCTCAAGAACAAGTCCGAACGAAGCTCAGTGAAGTGAAAATCCAGCCTTTATAAGGTGACATAGCCCCCCTGCCGCTCGCCGGACGTATTAAGAAAGAAAATAGATAATCCTTCTGTCGGTATTAACGTCCAATAAAACCCCTGCTTTTTTGCGGAGGGAGGGGAGAAGGAAGAGAAAAGCAGGGGCAAAAAATGAAAAAGCTACATTATTATATCAATACTACTTCGCTAAGGTCAAGGAAAAAATTACCCAAATTTACAAAGAAAAACTTTTTTTCGTCAAAAAATTTCCGTTTTCAGGGCTAAAAAAATTAAAAGCTGCTGATCTGCATCTCAGGCCTTGAAGAATATTCTGTGGCGATATAAAAACCACAGAAACAACCATTTTGTCAACACAACAGCGAGCGGTAGAATCAATGGTTTAAACAAATCCGCGTGCTCGATGACTCCCACAAGGAAAAATTCGGCAATTCCATTAAAATCGACAAATCTCTGCAGGAAATATATCGTTATCGGATTCATCCCGATAACAACAAAGAAAAACGCCCATTTTCTGTATCCCCTGACGTCAATTATCCAGTAAAACAGAGCCAGGAGCAGCAAGCTCAGGCCGCCTGCAACCAGGACGTAGGAACTTGTCCAGAGGATTTTGATAATCGGGAAAACCCGTCCCCAGAGACACCCAATGAGTAAGCTGACTATGCCGGCAATGGCCAGGCCGACCGCTTTGCGATTGCCGGACTGCCCGGAGCGCAGCCAGTGACCGGCCAACGCACCCAAAAGGACTGTGCAAATCGCAGGTAATGTCGAAATGACTCCCTCATTATCGCCGTATCCGTAATAGAGCTCGCCCGGAATTAACTGCTGGTCGATATATGAGGACAAGCAGCCTTCCATCGTGAGATTACCAACTCCATAGTTCGGCACCGGAATCAGCATCGTGGCAATCCAGTACAAAATCAGAACAGCCGCTATAATAATCGCCTGCGTCCGCCATTTCGTATTCATAACAATTATTGCGGCAAAGAAATAACAGATCCCGATTCGCTGGAGCACGCCCGGCCATCTCATTTCGGCCCAATTGAATCGCAAGAGACCATTAAATATCAAGCCCAAGAAAATAATAAGGGCCGAGCGTTTGAGGACATGCAGGTAGAGTGCGGCGCGGCTGTGCCCACGCTCCAGACGCCGGGTAAACGAAAACGGCAATACCACTCCAACTATGAAAAGAAATAACGGAAATATTAAATCCTCAAAATGAAAGCCTTTCCACTCGACATGGTTTAAGTGCTGCCGGATTGTATCGGTTACAGTGTGGCTATATACTTCTGCCAGGTTCGCCAAGAGTGTTCCACCGCCAATAATCCAGAACATATCAAAGCCGCGCAGCGCATCTACCGAGGCCAACCGGCGCCCAACCAAATTCTGCCGGTCATTATCCAAGATTCTTCACCTTTTCTTAATTCTGAACTACAATAGTTTTACTTTGTGCATTGGTTTTTTTTAGATTTTAATGAATGTCTTTTTGCGATACATCCACAGCAGTATCAGCCAGACAACCACAAAACCAGCCACGGCCTGAATAAATCCATTCCACGGGCCGCACCACTTTTCAAGACCGCCGACGAAAATATACCCGATATTACGGAAATTAAAAACCCGTGTAGCCATATACACCGCAATCGCATTCATTCCTATTACCACAAAACCGAAGGCCCATTTCTTAAAGCCCCAAACATCAATAATCAGGTAGAAGAGCGCTAACAGCAGAAAACACCATCCCGCCGAATAAAGAACGAAGGAACTCGTCCACAAGTGCTTGATGATAGGAAAAGAAAAAATCCATACCCAGCCGTTCCAAATCCAGCCGAGCACCAATGAGCCAACACCCATTGCCGAAAGCAGGAGGACTTTTTGACCGTTGGTTTTTTTGGAACGGTGCAGGTGGCCTGCGAATACGCCGAGCATGACCGTACAGGTAAATGTCATGCCGCTTAGAATCCAGGTATAGGGCGGGTCGGTCCCATCAATGAAGCTGCCGAGAATCAGCCTGTCGATGTAAATTGCAAGATTTCCTTCAGGCGACAAGACGCCCGCACCATGCCCGGGGACAGGAACGAGCATCATCAGTGCCCAGAACAACAACAGCAAGGCAGCGGTTGTTATTAGCTGCCATACGAGCTTGAGATTGAGTATTATTATAGCAGAGAATAAGTACCCCACCGCAATCGCCTGCAGGGTATTAGAGAAAATACGCAATTGAGACAGGTCGTACTCAAGCAGGCGCCCCTGTGCTATCATACCCAGGACAAACAGAATCACAAATCGCACGATAATATGGCGATACAGCCGGCTTTTACTGAGGCCCCCCTCAAGGCGTTTGTTGAAAGCAAACGGCATCACGACACCTACAATGAACAAGAACAGCGGCATAATCAAATCTTCAAAGCGAAAACCCTCCCATTTTACATGGGTAAGCTGTGTTTTTATGAACTGTGTTGCCCGACAATCGAATATATAATTCAAACTGCCGAAGATTCTGCCGCCCCCGATTATCCAGAACATATCAAAGCCGCGGAGGGCATCAATCGACATTATCCGGCCTTTAGGTAAATCTTGCTGTTCTGCGTCCGACATTTTGTTACCTCTTTAATCATATAAACATATACCACAGGAACCCGGGGACAAACTTGGGACATTTTAACAATGCCCATCGTGCAGCGCAAGAAAAATAGCGAGACATTCTGAAAAAATTCCCCCGGCAAGACACTAAACGATGGCTCTATATCGCCAGGTAGGTTTGTGCTATGGTAATAAGTGGTCTCTTGAAATGCTTAGCTGACGTAATTTGCGAATATTTCCTTCTATCAACGCTTTCTTTTTTATTTCGGCTCCAATGTTTTATCTGGCTTTCCCTGGCCTGGGCTTTTTTCCTATCAGGAAATGACTCAAAGTAAAGCAATTTTTGCGGTCTGTTGCGAGATGTGTAATGTCCACCCTTGCCCTGGCGATGCTCTTTAAATCGTCTTTCGAGGCTCGTTGTAATCCCGGTGTAGAAACGACCATTACTATTGCTGGTTATGTATAGATACCACATAATGGATTGACCCTGATTAATTCCGGTGCAGACCCTTCGACGCGTTCCTCGCTCAAGATGGTTTAACTCAGCATTCGCTGATTTAAACCACTGCCCGGGACTGGAGTCGAACCAGCACGACCCTAAGGTCACTAGCCCCTCAAGCTAGCGCGTCTGCCTATTCCGCCACCCGGGCCTTTCAAACGATTAATGATAATTGATTATCGATTATTTTTGAGATTATTGATTATTAATTGTCGATTGTCAATTCTCAATTTACAGATTTGAAAAAACTCTGAAGAGACCAAAACACCTTAAGTTACCAAAAGCTTTTGACGACAGCGATTACAATGATATAATTGTGCCTCAATTAGAAAATACTCAAAGTATGATAGAGAGTGGGTAAGTTACTACAGCCCATAAATACAATACACATAAGGCCGATTATGACAGAGACCAAGACAGAAGAAAGCAGTGCACCGCTGGGGCTGGAGCAGGCACCTGTGAAGCGCTTACCCAGCGTGCTGTCGGATTCGAAGGCACACCTTATTTTCTGGCCCTTAGCGCTGGGAGGGCTGTTGCTGGACCTTTGGAGTAAAAAGGCAGTCTTCGACTGGTTAGGCCAGCAGCCATCTCACAACGTCTCAATTATCGATGGATTCTTACGATTTATAATTGCATTAAACGACGGAGCCGCTTTCAGCGCTTTCGCCGGCAAGCCTTATATACTCATGGCAATTTCGGTTGTTGCCCTGATGATAGTAATCGGAGTTTTTCTTTTCAGCGGCACGCAATACAGGTCGATCCATATTGCCCTGGGTCTTTTCACCGGCGGTATCTGCGGCAATCTTTACGACAGGATTTTTAACGAAGGCCTGGTGCGTGATTTTATCGATGTTTATATCGGCAACAAGCATTGGCCGACTTTCAACGTCGCAGACAGCCTGCTTTGCATAGGAGTTGGACTGCTGATTGTTTCGACTTTCCTCACTGAGAAGTCTTCTCAAAAACATGCTCAGCAACATAAATAGGTGCTTTTGTAGCAGCACATAAAGCAATCGCATCCGAAGGCCGGGAATCAATTTCAATGGTTCGGCCATTCACGCTCAGATGAATTTTGGCAAAGAAAGTATGGTGGCGCAGGTCGTTTATTACTATCTTTTCTATTTTTGCGCCGAGATTTTCAATTACGCTGGCCAATAAATCATGGGTCATCGGACGTGGCGGTTCGATGCCCTTTATGCGGCGGTCGATTGCAAAAATCTCAACTATGCCAATAACGATGGGGAAACTGCGCTCGCCGTGACGCTCTTTTATGACAATCACCTGCTGGTCTGACATCTCGTTAATGATTATACGCGACAGTTCGGCTTCCGTTTCCATTTTGGCACCGCCTTTACTAAGTATATGCGTAAACGTGTCTATGAGTTCACGAGTACACGAGTCTTTGTAGTTGTTTCTTTACGCATCCATCCATCTCTGTATGGGCTCATACACTATTATCCAATTCCGAGAGGTGTTTTTCAACAGTTTTTAACTGTTCCGACAACTCGGCCAGCCTGTTCCTGGCCTGAGCAACCACCTGCGGCCTGGCTTTATTGACAAAATTTTCATTGGCCAGCTTCGCTTCAGCGGCCTTTTTGGCCTTTTCGATTTGCTGTTTTTGTTTTTGGAGCTTTGCACGTTCGGCCTGCACATCAACAGCATCATGCACATAAACTTCCGTAGCATCTTCCATAATCGATATAGCGGCATTAGGAGGCTTCGTAAGATCCGTTCCGGCCTTAAATTCCTTAACACCGGCCAACTGCCGGATAAGATCTGCGTTGACATTCAGAATCTCAACCGTTTCCTGCTGCGACTTTGCGGAAACAACGGGCATTTTACCCGGAGGTATATTTCTTTTGCTTTTAATATCCCGTATTGTCCGAATTGCGGCCTGGACAAGGTCAATCTGCTTTTCGGCATCTTCATCAGTCAAGGAATCAAGACCTTCGGGCCATTGGGAGATAACCAATGCTTTTGCTTTATTAGCCTCAACAATCCCCTTGAGCCCCCCGTTCGGTGCGATTTCGCTTAGTTTCTGGAATATTCCCTCGGTAATGAACGGAACAAAGGGATGCAACAGGCGCAGGGTCTGGTCCAGAACATAAGCCAGGACATTTTGAGCAATCGGCTTTTTCCGGTCATCCTGCATTCTCGGTTTGGCCCATTCCAGATACCAGTCGCAGAAATCGTTCCAGAAAAATCTGTAAAGGCCGGCCAGCGGCTCACTGTATTTAAACTTATTCAGAGACTCCGTAACCTCGGATATAGTTTTAGCCAGGCGTGAAAGAATCCAGCGGTCGGTAATATCCATCTTGCCGGCATCGAACCGGTCAGGATTGATTCCTTCGAGATTCATCAAGGCAAAACGTGAGGCATTCCAGAGCTTGTTACAGAAGTTTCGGCCGATGTCGAACTTCGGAGATGTATTGGCCTGGCGGCCGTCGGGCAGGGTCATCGATTCGACCGGCATCCGAATATCCTGCGTGTCCGTGGTCATACTGGCCAGGGTAAAACGCATCGCGTCGGCACCGTGACTGTCGATAGCTACGAGCGGATCAATGCCATTGCCCAGACTTTTGGACATCTTACGCCCCTGACCATCCTGTATCATCGCATGAATATAAACGTCGCTAAACGGAATATCGCCGGCACAATATTGCCCCATCATCAACATACGCGATACCCACAAGGTTATGATTTCGCGCGCGGTACAAAGGACATCGCCCGGATAGAAAGTTTTCAGTTCCGGTGTATCTTCCGGCCAGCCCATCGTACTGAAAGGCCACAATGCAGAAGAAAACCATGTATCGAGAACATCTTCGTCTCGCTTGAATCCGATACCTTCTAAATGCTTCTCAATATCGGGATGTCCTAGTGGAACACAAATATATTCTAATACTTGATCGTTTTTCTCATCGACTCGAAATTGAGAAATGATTTCTACGTTATTTATGTATCCTTTTTGGGAAGGATCTATTTCCGTCTTTAACGTCTCAAGCGGTGTATCTGGTGTAATGTTGTAATTCTGACTTACCCATATTGGTATTCTGTGTCCCCACCAGAGCTGTCGGCTGATGGGCCAGTCGCGGAGGTTTTCGAGCCAGCTTTGATAGGTTTTGGCGTAGCGGTCGGGGATAAATCGCAACCGGCCGTCAAGTAATGGCTTTAGGGCCAGGCCGGCCAAGGAGTTCAGCGGCACATCGGTTCCCTCGATAAGACCATCGCCAAATTTTTCCTTGAGGTGCTCGATTGGCTTTTTGACGGCGATATACCACTGGTCGGACAGATACGGCTCAATGGGCACATGGCTTCGATAGCTGTGTCCGACTTCGTGCGAATATTCGCGAACATCTTCAAGGAGTTTTTCCTGTCGGAACCATTCGACGATGGCTTCGCGTGCCTCGAAACGGTCCATTCCAAGCAAGGATTGCGCTTCCGGCTCATTTGCATCCTCCCAGCCGTATTTATCGCTAATCGAGCCATCGGGCGCCATTACATTAATTATTTGAAGTCCGTGTCTTTGGCCTATTTCCCAGTCATCCGGGTCGTGGGCCGGAGTAACTTTAAGAAAGCCGGTTGAAAACCGCGCTTTTTCATCGTCACTGTCTGGATCGGGCAGCACTACGTGCTCATCGGCGATGATTGGGATAATGCGTCCTACAATCGGGAGGCGGACTTTTTTACCAATAAGGTATTCGGCGCGCTTATCAGCCGGATTCATAGCAACAGCGGTGTCGCCAAGCATTGTCTCAGGTCTGGTAGTAGCAACAGTAACATACTCAATACGCTGCCCTGCCATGTCAACTGGTTTGACAAGAGGATACCTTAAATACCAGAAATGCCCCTGTACCAGCTCGTGCTCGACTTCGTCGTCGGCCAGTACCGTCTGGGTGGCGGGGTCCCAGTTTACCAGTCTTTTACCCCGGTAAATAAGGCCATCCTTAAAAAGTTTAAAAAAAGCGGCGCGAACTGCTTTTGCGCAAACTTCATCCATTGTGAATCTCGTTCGCTTCCAGTCACAGGAGCAACCCATCGCCTTGAGCTGTCCGATGATCGTGGCCTCATATTCGTCCTTCCATGCTTGTATACGCTGGACAAACTTCTGGCGGGAGATATGTAGATCGGGATCGAGTTCTGTTCGCCGCTTTCCCTCTTCCGAGAGGATTCGCTTTTCAACGACAGTTTGCGTGGCGATACCGGCGTGGTCGGTACCGGGCATCCAAAGCGTGTTATAATTTTGCATTCGGCGGAACCGAATCAGGACGTCCTGCAACGTATTATTCAATGCGTGGCCAAGATGCAGCGGTGCCGTAACATTAGGCGGCGGGATTACAATTGTATAGGTCTTTTCGTCTTTGCCATCACCCAGCGGTTCAGCGTGAAAGTATGGATGAGAAGACCATATTTCATTTGCCTGCCGCTCTATCGTTTTAGATTCATAAACTTTCGAGAGTTGTTCGCCCATAACTTATCCGGTTTCGACAATCGCCTATAAAAAATTCCGGCGCAATACATTAGCCGGAATATTATCCTAATAAAAGCAAACAACAATGTAAAGCGAACAATTAAGCACAAATCAGGCATTTCCGCCTGCTTTTACTATAGGTGATTTTGTGCTTTTATTGGAGTCTAATCGAGGTTCATTGTCATCAGGAACTCTGCGTTGGTTCGGGTCTTGGTAAGCCTGCCTTTGAGCAGCTCGATTGCTTCAACAGGGTTTAATTCGCTCAGGACTCTTCGCAGCCGATACACGAGCTGTAGCTCTTTCGGGTCGAGCAGCAGCTCTTCCCGTCTGGTTCCGCTTCGGCTGATGTCTATAGCCGGCCAGGTCCTTCTGTCAACCAGACGCCTGTCAAGGTGCAATTCCATATTTCCGGTCGCTTTGAACTCTTCGAAGATTACCTCGTCCATTTTTGAGCCGGTGTCGATTAATGCAGTTGCGAAAATAGTCAGCGAACCACCTTCTTCGATATTTCTTGCCGCGCCGAAAAATCTCTTGGGCATCTGCATCGCGCCGGCATCGACGCCGCCGGTCAAAATTCTGCCTGAGTGCGGCATCTCGGTATTATAAGCACGGGCAAGACGGGTTATCGAGTCCAGCAGGATCACTACATCAACGCCGTACTCGACGAGCCGCTTTGCCTTTTCTATCACGACCTCGGCCACCTGACAATGGCGTGAGGCCGGCTCGTCGAAAGTGGAACTTATAACCTCAACATCATCAGAGGTTCTCCGCTCCATCTCCGTAACTTCTTCGGGCCGTTCGTCAATCAGCAACACTATCAGTTTCACGTCGGGATGATTTGTAGTGATGGAATTTGCAATTTTTTGCAGCAGAATCGTCTTGCCTGTTCGCGGCGCAGCAACTATCAGGCCACGCTGACCTTTGCCCACCGGTGTGACCAAATCAATTATTCGCATATTTAATTCTTCCACCGAAGTCTCGAGTATAAAACGCTCCTCCGGATGCAACGGCGTCAAGTCGCTGAATACTATCTTTTCCGCGAGGTTGTCGGGGTTCTCAAAGTTAATCGCTTCAACTCGCAGAAGAGCAAAATACTTCTCCGAATCCTTCGGCGGCCTGATTTGACCCGATACAATGTTTCCTGTCCGCAGGCCAAAACGCCTGATTTGAGATGGTGAAACATAGATGTCGTCCGACGATGACAAGTAATTATAATCCGTATTCCGCAGAAATCCATAACCATCCGGCAGCACTTCCAATACGCCTTCACCGTACATCAGTCCGTTCTGGCGAATACGTTCCTTGAGAATTCTAAAAATCAAATCCTGTTTCTTAAGGGCGCTGTATTCCGTGATTTTATCGTTTTTCGCAATATCATGCAGCTCGGCAACAGTCAGTTTCTGCAAATCCGTTAGATACAAGTTGCCTTTCTTAATCCGCTCATATTTAGCATGGGTAGATTCTTCTTCAGCTTCTTTGGCTTTCCGGGCTTCGTCCTCGGCATCAACAGGCGCAGCCTCCTGGGTCGAGGTTACAGTCGAGTTATCCTCTGCCTGTTCGGCTCCGGCCTCGGGCTCCACCGAGTCGATTGCCTGCCCTTGTAGCTCCGTCGCAGCTTGTTCTTCCGTATCAATCTTTTTCTTTTTTGTACTTTTGCGTTTTTTGCCTGTGCTCTTTACAGCCTTAGCCATCATTACTCCTTTTCCATTTACATTTTTTTCCCGTGCCCTGCAAAGCTCATATCCGCAAAATCGGACAGCAGGAATACGATTCTAAAGTCCCGATTTCCCGGGCTTTCCACCTGCACTCGCGTAACCCTCATTCCTGCTTTCGCAAGAAAATTCAAGGATGCGAACTTAGGAATTAAATAAGATTTGAACCTTGAACAGTTGAAATAAAACCTATATATTAAAAACGGGCAACACTAAAATGAGCTTTCTACTGTAAACCCCACTTACCCATTATCCACAATGTAAGAGAAAATTCCAGTGACTTGCCTGACTATTGCCGAGAAGTCAGAATTGTTTTCTATGATATTATCGGCGAGGCTTGCCTTGTTGTCCAGAGAAATCTGAAAATTTTCTCTAATTTTGACCTGATTTTTGTCAAAACCCATTTTTTTCGCTCTTTGGAGCCTTAATTTTTTTTCACAATTTACAAAAATAAGCTTGTCACACCTCTTTTGCCAACCAACTTCCACCAATAACGGCATATCCAGCACGATTGCCTTGACTTGATTTTGGCTCTCGAATTTCTCAATAAGTTCCTGAGTTCTCTTCAGAACAAGGGGATGGATTATACTGTTAAGTAATGCGAGCATCTGATCATCAGCAAATGCAGCCTCAGCTAATTTCTCACGGTCAATTTTCCCCGAGGAATCCAAAACAGCCTGTCCAAAAATAGCTTCTACTTTTTCTCTAACAGCCGGCTCATCAAGTAACTCGTGAGCAATTCTGTCTGCGTTAATAACCTTACAGCCTAATTTGGCAAACTCTGCAGCAACGGTACTTTTTCCTGATCCGATACCACCTAAAATGCCAATAACCGGTTTTTCCGCAATCTTACCCACAGCAGAGCAGTTTAACCGCTCCGGCCTGAGCAGTCAAGCAGAAAAGCTCAAAGAAAGAAAAGCATAGCAGAATGCTATAAATGATTTATGAGATATGCAACTCGTCCGGCACTTTTGTATCTTCAGATTCTTTACAGACGGATTTCAGACCGCGCAGCAGATAGTTTTTGACCACAATGTCCCAGTTCATATTCCTGGCAAGATCGTATCCGGTTTTAATCATACTTTCTACCTCGGCCTCGTTCTTGGGTAAACGTGAACATATTTGCATTGCAACTCTTTCGCTTTCGTTTGCTTCTATCCGGTCGCGCACCGGCCGGTTAATCTGCAGTATGTCCTCAATCTCAGGATATCCGTTGTCTGCCAGGTTCGTATAGTCAGCGATAATCGCATTCTTAACATCTGCTCCTCCTGTTATGTCCCGCAGGAATCCCAGACAACCACAAACTCTGCTGAATACGCATATTCCACCAAAAGTCAGCGGTTCGAGCTGAGCTATGCCAAACGGCTCATAAATGCTCTGTCCAAATTCGACATCGCTTCCTTTGCGGATATCCATAAATTCCATGTCCGGCGGCATCCTTTTACCACATCTACCGGGCGCAAAGCCGAACTGATTTATGAAAATAATTTTTATATTGCTGCTTCTGGTGTTGAATTCCTGCACAGCCGTATAGTAATTTGCCTCACCTCCCGAAAGGTCCGGCCAGCCCTCACGGTGAGCTACAGGCCAGTTATATGTCGATTCCATATTGTAGATATCACTGCTGCAACGTCTTGATACTTCAGTCGAAAGAACAAGCAACACCGCTGTTTTGCCCTGTGTTCTGAATTCTTTTTCCACATGCTCAAGCACGCGCAAATCACGCCACATTCCCTTGCTTTTCACCAATCTTGTAACATGTGTGAAGATAAAATCGGGCTTATAACCCAACAGATTCTCACAATACCTTCGAAGTTTCTCATTCGATGCAAGCTTGTCCTGAACGCTGATTTTATATGCAGGGATACCATTATAAACTATATTTATCTTAGCGTTTTCAAAATCCGGCGCAAGGAACCGCAATTCGTCCATCACATAATCGCCAACCGCGTATATGTAATCGCAGTATTTCGAAGCTTCCACAAGAGCATGTTTGAAATAGTTACTCTGGTCGCCAAACACATCGTTGACGAAAAGTCCACTCATATGAGCCCGCTTCATGGCGTTATAGAACATCGTATCATGCCCGTGATGCTCTTCTACGATGCGGCGCATTGTGGCTACTTCGTGAGCATAAAAAATTGTCTTTAAATTACAGCAAGGTTCCAGAACCGCCGCCAGCGCCGTGGGCATTCCCATAAACTCGTGCGAAATAACAACTGTCGAATCCTTAGCAGCACCTATCGCTTTTAGAACATCAATTGCCACAGGTGCCAACCTGAGATATTGCTCGTATTCCCACAGGTGTTCATGTAAATGGCTTTGAATACCGAACTCCTCGAACAAACGTCTTTTGAATTCGTTAATGACACCCTTATCTATAAATCTTACATCGATCAATACCACCTCAGGTGAACTTTTTATACCTGTCTGTTTGTCAACAAATAATCGTCTGCCATAGACAATACCTACATTGTAATTTTGTTCGATTTTACGAAAAGCCGGTTCATATCCGGTATTTAAATATCCATCAATAGATGAATATAAGACTTTTCCATCATCGCCGAGCCGCTCTGATAATGAGCCTTCAGTAGTGAACAATGGTCCGACAAGGATTGACCTGTCAATTGAGTCAAAATAAGATTTGCTCGTGAAGAAGCCCTGCAGGACGGCGCCTATACCGCCAACTTTCCCCACTGTCTCATGGGTAATGTGCACTGCTGTCGTCGCATTGGCCATAATAAGTTTCCCTCCAAGTTGTTAAGGGGTTCAATCAGGTTGTCTTTACCGTTTCCACATAAAATATAGGAAACATTTTTCTAACAACCAAACTGAAAGGAAATCTAAGGCGGGGTATTTTTGTGCAGACCGAAAAAAAAGGTTCAGATTTGCAAATTGAAGGTATTTTTTGGGACCATTTCGGCCGGGTCCGAAAATTCTCTAAAAAAATCAGCTTATTTCATCCCTCAAAGACCTTATCAAACCCGAAAGCACAAGCTGGGAAATACCAGCCAATTCCGGTTCCGGGATATCGCCAACGGCCATTTTATCGAGAATCTTCACAACACGGGCACCATAGTGGGTTATAAGGGCCGCAATTTCTTGGGCTTCGTATAATTCACTATCAGCCATCAATCGTAGATATTTAACGATATATTGTCTCAGCTCTACCTGGCTCATCTCAAATCCAAGTCCGGCCGTCTTAGTGGGCTCATCCTGTTCATCGGCTCCTTCGGGGATATCTCTTTCCTTTAATATGTCTTGTGTAAGCCTGTATGTCTCGTCCATCAGTTGTTTTTCTCTTTCCTCGGCAGTTAAGTCTATTGGCGCAAGTTTAAGCTCTTCGTCGGATTCCGAAGCAGGAACATACAGCTTATTATGGCACGCCGGGCATTTGCCCCATTTACCGCCGGCACTATCAGTGGCTTCTATCTTTTTCCCACAATAATCACAATGAAAGATAATCGACATTTTAGCACCTCTTATTTTTTTACTGACTGCTGTCTCCCTGTTCTTCAGACTAATCAGTTTTGAAAAAATCAGCAAGATTAAGTTGCTTATTTCTTCGATTTATATTCTGCAACCACTTCGGTAGTTATTCCCCCGCGAGGTGTAAATCGAGAGGTAACCTTCATCCAGCGCGGTTTGCATACACCCTTCAAATCGTCTAAAATATCGTTTGTCAGAGACTCGTAAAAAATACCCTTATTACGGTAACTTTGCATATAGAATTTAAGACTTTTCAGCTCGATACAGGATTTGTCGGGACAATATTCGATGACAATTTCGCCAAAATCCGGCTGGCCGGTTCGAGGGCAGAGACTGGTAAACTCCGGGCATCTGATTGTTATACAATAGTCTCGCTCAGGGCGGGGATTATCGAATATTTCTATTTCTACCGGTTCGCTCATTATTTGGCCCCTCTTACAAATACAATCATCAATAATATAATCTAAACGCCTAATTATGACAAGCAATATTCAATGCAAGAGAAAAAAAGCTTCACATCAGAGCACTTATAAAAAATCGCTTATTTTTTGCTTTTTGACAGCATGAGGTAAAATCGGTAAAATGTTTTTGCTTATGCACTTTCTTGAACTCAATCTTTATTGCGAAAGCGTCCAACACGTAAAAAAAGGACATCGAATGAAATTTAACACTAAAAATATGAACAGGCGTGAATTTTTAACCACTTTCGGTGTGACAGCAGCAGCTTTGACCGTGCCATCATGTTCTTTTGCCGGCAATCGCTCCACAAACAGAAAAAGACCCAATTTTGTTTTTATTTTCGCCGACGATTTGGGCTGGGGTGACTTAGGTTGTTACGGTAACAGCCAGATAAAAACACCCAACCTGGACCGGCTTGCCAAAAACGGCATGCTGTTCACACAGTTTTACGTCAATGGCTCGGTCTGCTCGCCTTCACGAACCTCGTTTATGACCAGCCATTTCCCGGCTCGACATAGAGTTCACGGCCATTTTGCAACTGATAAGCAAAACAATGCACGCGGTATGCCCAACTGGCTCGACCCGAAGGCATATACCGTGACAGGGCTGCTCAAGAATATCGGCTATACCACCGGGCATTTCGGCAAATGGCATCTCGGTTCCGGTGACGGCTCGCCCACGCCCGGCGATTATGGCATCGATGAGCATTGCACGAGGTCTTCTTCCGGTCCGCAGCTCGAAGGTACGTCTGATGAATATTTCCGGGCCAAGTCCACCGGCCAAATTGTTGACAGGACCATTGAGTTTATCGAAAAGAACCGCGACAAGCCCTTCTATGTAAACGTCTGGACACTGGTACCACATGCCACACTTCATCCCACCGACGAACAGATGAAGCCTTATGAGCGATACACCCCGAGAGGAGTACCCTACAAGGGAGTCAAGCAGATTTACTACGCGTCGGTCACCGATATGGACCACCAGCTTGGCAGACTAATTAAGAAAATCGACGAGCTTGGTCTGGCCGATAACACGCTGATTGCATTTTCAAGCGACAATGGTCCCGAAGACCTGCATATTCGCAATGCGGTCCATAGTGGTATCGGCAATACAGGGCCGTTCCGTGGCCGAAAGCGAAGCCTTTACGAGGGCGGTATCCGTATGCCCTTTATAGTTCGGTGGTCGGGTCACATACCGGCCGGCAGGATTGATAATACAAACATTATAGCCGGTGTTGACTGGCTGCCAACTGTATGCAGTTTAGCCAGAACTAAAATCCCCGGCAATTTAAATCCCGACGGTGAGGATATGTCCACCGCCCTACTGGGTAAAGCCAAGAAGCGCAACAAACCATTAATGTGGGAATGGCGATTCCGAATTTTCGGCGATATGGTACATAAAAGTCCTATGCTTGTTATTCGGGATGGGAATTGGAAGCTATTGATGAACCCGGACCGCAGCCGGGTCGAACTATATGATATCGTTAATGACCCGACAGAACTGGACAATGTTGCCGACCGACACCCTGACATAGTGAACAAGCTTTCACGACAACTGTTGAAATGGCAAAAAACACTTCCACCCGGACCTGTAGAAACGACGGCCGGTTCAAATGCCTACCCCTGGCCAAAAGGAGAATAACCGGTGGCAGACAAAAAAGCTGTAATATTGCTTAGCGGCGGTCTTGATTCGGTGACAACGTTGGCTATTGCCTGTGATAAAGGTTTCGAGTGCTATGCCTTAACCTTTCGGTACGGCCAGCGACATAAGAGGGAAATTGAAGCAGCGAAAAGAATCGCCAGCCAGTATAGACTTGAAGACCAGGAAATCACGGCCAGGATGGCCGTGCCACGAATAGCTGAGCATCGGATAATAGACATTGATTTAGCCCAGCTCGGGGGCTCGGCACTGACCGATTCAAGGATTGAAGTACCGAAAGACAGGACCGATTTAGAAAGCAATGCCCAAATTCCACCGACTTATGTGCCTGCAAGGAATACGATTTTTTTAAGTTATGCACTCGCCTGGGCGGAGGTATTAGGTGCATTCGACATCTTTATCGGTGTCAACACAACCGACTACAGCGGCTATCCCGACTGTAAGGGTGAATTTATAACCGCCTTTGAGAAAACCGCCAACCTCGCCACCGCAGCCGCAGTTGAGCATAGAGGTCGATATCATATTCATACTCCGATTTTAAATATGACAAAGGCCGAAATCATTCTTACCGGCACAGAACTCGGCGTCGATTTCTCCCTGACGCACAGTTGTTATGACCCCGACCAACAGGGCAGAAGCTGCGGCAGATGTGACTCGTGCAGATTAAGGTTAAAGGGCTTTGCCGAAGCCGGCCTTGAGGATCCTGTTGAATATCAAATCACGAATACCGACTAACACATATTACAATACAACATACGAAGAGTATGGTAATAAACGAGATATTTTATTCTTTGCAGGGCGAAGGTTTTTTAGCCGGTGTCCCCAGCGTGTTCGTGCGTATTGCCGGCTGCCCTTTACAATGCAGGTGGTGCGATACAAAATACGCCTGGGACCAAAGAGCAGGAGAGGATTATACCATTGCTAATATTATCAAGACCATTCAAGAATGGTCATGTAAATTCGTTGTAATAACCGGCGGCGAACCAATGATTAACTCGGACCTGCCGCAGTTAGTTCGGGAGCTAAAAAACACCGACAAACATATAACAATAGAAACAGCAGGAATCGTCAGGTGGCACGGGCTTGAAGCCCGTGAATTCACGGCCAGGATGGCCGTGCCACAGATGCCCTGTGATTTGATGAGTATCAGCCCGAAATTAAGTAACTCTGCTCCTGATGACGCAACAATCTCCGCTGCTCATGAGGATTCGAGATTGGATATAGCCGTTCTGCAGGAATTACTCGATAATTACGAATATCAACTCAAGTTTGTCGTAGATTCTCAAGATGATTTGCCTGAAATTCAGCAAACCATCGAGAAAATTGGCAGTGTTAATCCGGAAAAGGTAATGCTGATGCCGCAGGCGGCAACAAGAGATGAACTTTTAGCCAAATCACCAACAGTAGCTGAAATGTGCAGGCAAACCGGCTTTGCATTTTCTCAGCGTCTGCAGGTTCTGCTCTGGAATAACAAAAGAGGAATTTGACATCAGGTCTTCAAAACTAAGTGGTTCCTTCAGTAACCGAATATCATCAATCCACGCCATACCCTTGCCATCTATAACCAGATTGAGTTTTATATTGTCAGGATTCTCTCCCTTTTTCAACAGGAAAGGAGTTTCCTGTGTTATCCAATCTGTAGTACCGGTCAGAGGTTGCATTAGCCCCCTCGAAAAAAATTCACCTTTGCCTGGAAAACTACACCACATTTCCAAAAAAACTTTGCCTTGGACGTTTTCGGTTCGTACTTTTGCCTGACAAACCAATCGGGCATTTTCAATATCCATTTCGCCGGTTTCAAATAACCGAACTGTTGTGGGTTGTGTAACCTCAATTCGCAAAGAGCCCTTGCCATCGCTGGAAATATCCCTATCAATTTCCAGCCCTGATTGACTTGGTATTCCTTCCATATCATCAAGTCCGAAGCGTTTCAACTCGACTGCTTCGATCGCCAACTGCGCTTGCTTCTTTACTGCCAACAAATCACGCTGTTTTTCCATTAATTTAGCTTTTTCCTTCATGGCCTGTTGGTTATATGTCAACATATATATAACAAAAGGAACACTAAAGACTATGCACAAACCCAGAACAATATATCCAATAATCAATCCTCCAATAGCCAACCCACGCCCCCCTACCGTCTGCCGTCTGATTCTTCGGAGAGCTAAGTGTCCGCAGATTATCCCAAGGACAGAAAGAAACGGTACAAGAAAAAGGGGGACTACAAACGGAAAGAAAAACACAAAAAGCCCAATAAATCCTGTGAGAGCAGCAGCAACAATAGAAAAGACTAAAGATAACACCGCAAGAATGGAAGTTCCGGCCGATATAGATTGATCCTTGTTAGCCGGTCTTGTTTTAGTCTTGTCCGTCCTTTTCATCGCACCAAGCAACTGCTCATATTCATCTTCGCTTATCCTGCCTTCGTTGCGAAGCTGCAATAATTCTTCTTCCGACGATACATTTTCCATTTCTTAGCCTCCCGAGAGTTTTTCGAGTTTTTCTTTGGCTTCGACGACGCTGATCTCATTTGTTCGCAACTGCTCCAGAACAGCTTTTTTCTGAGCATCCATTTTTCTAATTGCCTCATAGCTCGCAATTAATTTGTCCAGCCTCGACCGTATCGCCGCATATCCAAGAGAGCCTTTCTGCTCCAATGTCTTGATACTAAATCCCGCCAAGAGGTATTGCTCCAAGAATTTCTGGTCATCGGGCTCAAGTCTACCAAAAAAGGTCTCACTGAAATTCCCTTCAATCTTAACTCCACATGTTGTACATGACATTGCTGCCGTCTGCATCGGCAAGCCGCAAGAAGGACAAAATGTTGAAAGCATTCTCTTGCTCATATTCGTAAATATTAGCATATTTGACCAATATATCAAATAAATTTAGGAATTATCTTAAAATATCCTAATTATTTTTGGACAACAACTTTACCTTGTGGCGTTTCAATAGTCTGAAAAAAACGCTATATATTTATATTGTTCCGAAGTCCTCTCCAGAGAAATCTTTTGCACCGTGGCAATATTCGTTGTTACCCCAAAGACTATCGCATTAATCCCTTGTTGACTCGATACAGAAAACACGCAATGGCAAAGCAGAAAAATTCTCCTGGGCATTCTGGACGTACTTTGTTTCTGAGTGTTTTATCTAAATGTTTGACATATCCCGCTGAGCTTCATATGATATCAACTTAATTTAGATTGACTCGATTATGAGGACGAGGTCATGCCTCGTCTTTATTGCTATTGATTGAAAGGTTGTTTTTTTATGGCCAAACAAAAAGTAACTTTGAAAAATAAGCCGTTCGTACTAATCATCCGTGACGGATGGGGTCACAATCCAAATCCGGATGAAGATGAATATAACGCCGTCAAGCGTGGAAATACACCAGTAGATGATATGCTGATGGCAGAGTATCCAAACTGCCTCATCCATACGAGCGGCGAGGACGTGGGGCTGCCGGACGGCACGATGGGCAACAGCGAAGTCGGACATCAAAATATCGGCGCCGGCAGAATCGTCCCGCAGGAATCCGTAAGAATAAGCAAAACTATTCGCGACGGCTCTTTTTTTGAGAATGAAGAATTCCACAATTTGATAAAATTTGTAAAAAACAATAACAGCAAAATGCACATTATGGGCCTGTGCAGCGATATCGGAGTACATTCGCTGCTGGACCACCTGTACGGCCTGCTTGAACTGGCAAAAAGAAACGATGTAAAGGATGTCTTCATACATGCCTTTACCGATGGCCGCGATTCACCGCCGGACAGCGGAGCGGGATATATAGCCGAAATTGAAAAAAAGGCCCAGGAAACAGGTGTAGGGAAAATCGCAACCGTTATGGGCAGGTTCTATGCCATGGACCGTGACAGCCGGTGGGACCGAGTACAAAAAGCTTACGAATGTATGAGGGTAGGCAAGGGTATCAAAGCCGCCAACCCGGCAGAGGCGGTCGCTCAAAGCTATAAAAAAGACGTAACCGATGAATTTATCGAGCCGACGTGCATTGTCAATGAAGACAATGAAGCGCTGGCCACGATAGACAATGGTGACGGTGTAATATTCTTCAATTTCCGCGGCGACAGGCCCCGCGAAATTACACGGGCGTTTGTTGACCCGGACTTCAAAGAATTTGCCAGGACAACCAGGCCGGACATATATTTTGTCTGTCTGACCGAATACGACGCCACGATATCTGCGCCGGTGGCATTTCCAAAGCTGCCAAAGATGAAAAACATATTAGGCGCGTACTGGGGTTCTCTGGGTCTGAAGCAATTTCGCTGTGCCGAGACGGAAAAATATGCTCACGTTACCTTTTTCTTCAACGACTACACTGAAAAGCCGTTTCCCGGTGAAGACAGGCAAATTGTCCCTTCGCCGCGAGTTCGAACATACGACCTAAAACCCGAAATGAGCGCTTACGAGGTTACCGAGGTCGTATTGGAAAGACTTGATTCGGACAAATACGATGTGGTAGTAATCAATTTTGCCAATCCGGATATGGTAGGCCACACCGGCATATTGTCCGCAGCAATAAAGGCGGCCGATACGGTAGATGAGTGCGTAGGCAGGATATTGGATAAGGTCAAGGCCCTGGGCGGGTCGGCAATAATCACCGCCGACCACGGCAATTTCGAAAAAATGATAGACGGCAGCCCGGACAATCCACATACCGCTCACACTATTGGCGATGTTCCGCTGGTTATATTCGACGAACGCTATAAAAACAGCAAGCTCCGCAAAGGAGGCAGATTAGCCGACATAGGACCTACTATGCTGGAGATGATGCAACTGTCGCAACCAGAAGAGATGACAGGTAAAAGCCTGATAGAATAATGAATATCGAACAAGAAACATCGAATTTCGAAGTTCGTTATTCGTCATTGGATATTCAAAAGCACCTTGTGGGGACGGGAGAACACAATGGGTCAAATACTCGTCCTTGACCAGAATATGGTTAATATGATTGCAGCCGGTGAGGTCATTGAACGGCCTGCCAGTGTGGTCAAGGAACTGATGGAAAACAGTATTGATTCGGGAGCAACAAAAATAACGGTTTCCATCGAAGACGGAGGCCGAAGACTGATATCGGTTACCGATAACGGCTGCGGAATGGACGGCGAAGACCTGGCCCGGGCATTTGAACCGCACACTACAAGCAAAATCAAAACCAGCTCAGACCTGCAGGGCATATCGACGCTTGGCTTTAGAGGCGAGGCATTGGCAAGTATCGCCTCGGTCTCACAAGTAAAGTGCACAAGCAGAACAAAGGGCCAAACCGGGGCAAACTGTATAGAGATTGATTGCGGTACAAAGAGCGGCATAAGCCCTTCCAGCGCAGATTACGGCACAACAATTCAGGTCAGAGACATTTTCTATAAATTACCGGCCCGGCGAAAATTCTTAAGAACCGCCAACACCGAAATGGGCCACATTGCCGAACAATTCACCCGCATTGCATTAGCAAATGCCCCTGCCGGCAACAAGCAGGGGCTGGATATGACGCTCATACATAACGGCAGAGAGCTTTACAGGCTTTCAGATAAAGACTTTCTTCACCAGCGCATAGCGGAACTATCCCCAATACCTTCGAGCGGTATTTCTGAAAATCTGATTGAGGCCGAAAGTAACGAAACAAGTTTACATATCCTCGCATTGATGGGCAAACCGAGCATTTCAAGAACAAGCAAGAAGTTTCAATATATATTTCTAAACGGCCGATTCATCCGCGACAAATTCATCTCACACGCAATCAAAGAGGCATATCGCGGCCTGCTGGAACCGAACAGATTCCCTGTCGTTTTTCTGTTTATCCGAATGCCCTACGAAGACTATGACGTGAACGTACATCCGACCAAGAGCGAAGTGCGTTTTTATAACGCCAATCTGGTTCATTCGCAAATCCTGGCTATTCTTCGGGAAAAGCTTTTGTGCACAGACCTGCAAACCCATGCAGTACTGCCAACTGCAACTGGTTCGCCCGAAATGCAGGGAATCCCCGCCCCGGGCCATAGAAGCCAGGCAATTTCAGAGGCAATGGCTGAATTTTTCAAAAAGCACAGACCTGTTCAAACCCAGCAACGTTTCAGTTATAAACCAAAACAGCAAATCGTCGCGTTGCGTCCTTCCAGCGAACAGATACCCGAAAGCCACATGGGCCCGGCTGCGGCCGGGGTTCTTACCGAAACAAGCCGACCTGCGCCGGTGATTCACTTGGAACAAAGAAAATTCATACAGATACACGACAGCTTCATCGTCGTGCAGACCGACGAGGGATTCGTAATTATCGACCAGCATGCACTGCATGAGCGGATAATATACGAAGATTTGTGCAAGCGAATACGAAAAAGCAAACTCGAATCACAGAAACTGCTGATACCCGAAAGCTTCGATGTTACTGTCTCTGACGCTGATGTACTTAAGACCAACGCCGAACTGCTCGAAAAATTAGGGATCGAGCTTGTCCCTTTCGGTCCCAGGGCCATGGCCATCCAGGCTTTTCCGACTTTATTGGCCAAGGCCGACCCACTTGATTTTGTCCAGGATTTAATCGACCTGCTCGGTCGTAAGGACATAAACCTTGACGGCGAAGGGCTGCTCGATGAGGTTTTGAATATGGCAGCATGCAAAGCTGCAATCAAGGCCGGGCAAAGACTAACGGACAGCGAAATAGAGCAACTGCTACGGGATAAAGTAAACGCCGAATCCGCAAGCCGCTGTCCACATGGCAGGCCCACCACGATAAAATTTTCGATAAGTGATTTGGAAAAACAGTTTAAGAGGACCTAATGAGTAAGTGGTGGTGGCTACTATTAATAATCACGTGCTGGACAGGCACAGGATTTGCCATATCTGATTTTCGGCAGTCTCAAGACATCGGCGATACCCCCCTATCGACGAAAGCCGACAGAATTGTCTCTTTAGCTCCGAATCTTACGGAAATTCTTTTTGCGCTCGGTCTGGAGGAAGAAATAGTGCAAGTTACGCTTAATAGTGATTATCCCCCTGCAGCGGCAAAAAAGCCAAAGGCAGGCACATTCTGGCAGCCGAACATCGAAGCTATAATAGCGGCCAGGCCCGACCTGATAGTTACGCTTGGATTCGAACAGCAGAAAAACCTTGCTGAGCGACTGAAACGCATCAACTATAAGTCTATGATTATAAACGTCAAAAAGGTAAACGACCTTTTTGAGGCCATTGAGAAAATCGGCGCAGCCACGGGCAAACAGTACGAAGCAAATGAGCTGGTAACTAACATCAGGAACAAATTAGACAACCTCTCAGTTTTGATTGGCACGAAAGCTAAAGTAAGGGTGCTCTGGGTCGTCCAGAGAGAGCCGTTACGAGTGGCCGGACGCGATACGTTTGTGAATGAAATGATTGAATTGGCCGGCGGCGAAAACGCTATTGGCCCGACATTACATAAATACCCACCAATCGGAGCTGAGCAGGTCATAGTCTGCAGCGCGGATGTCATCATCGAGCCTTCGATGCACCAGAAAGACCTGGCGACCCAACAGAACAGGGCACTGCAATATTGGAGTAAATTTGAGAACTTACCGGCAGTGGCCAACAAGCGGATTTACATCATACAAGGTGATATGGTCTCGCGACTTAGCCCAAGACTGTACGAGGGAATTGAAACCATTGCCGGATGCTTAAGACCCGAGCTTTTTAAGAATTGAAGCAATGAAGGAGCTGCTGACACCAAAAAAGTTGATTATTAGGACCGTATCAGCACTTATAGTACTCATGGCGGTGATGTTCGCCTGCTCTTTGGTCGGCACCGAGAGTATTTCCATTAAAGAAGTATTCAGCGGAGCGGGTGCACAGGAGTCAGTAAATCCAGACTATGAAATATTTGTGAGGGTCAGGCTTCCTCGAATTATTCTCGCTTGTCTGGTCGGCGCAGCACTGGCATGCTCGGGGGTGGTTTTCCAGGCACTTTTGCAAAATCCCCTTGCCGATCCCTACATATTAGGGATTTCGAGCGGAGCGGGCTTAGGGGTGATAATCGCAGTTATAAGCGGTTTGGACTGGATGCTTTGGGGACGCTCGCCGATAGCGTTTTTCGCATTCGCAGGGGCATTAGGAACAGTTTGGCTGGTGTGGATCATCGGCCGCCTGACGGGAAAGTTTCACGTAACCGGTCTGCTCCTCGCAGGAGTTGTGGTCAACGCTTTCTTTTCGGCGGTTATTATGTTCCTTACATCAATCGCAAAAAGCCAACAGGTCCATTCAACCATATTCTGGCTAATGGGAAATATAACGGAGGAAGATTTTCTTGTGCTGTGGCTGGGGACAGGATTCGTAGTCGGAGGTATAATAGCGTTATTCTACATAAGTCCACAATTAAACGCCCTTAGCTTCGGTGAGGAAGATGCCCGAAGTATGGGTGTAAACATCGCCGGAACTCAGATAGCCGCCTTTGCGATTGCAGCAGCCATAACAGCCATCGCGGTCAGTTTGAGCGGCTTAATAGGATTTGTCGGCCTGCTCGTACCGCACGCAGTCCGGCTGGTATTCGGCCCCGACCATCGTCAACTGCTTCCTCTTAGCGGTATCGTCGGAGCAATATTCCTGGTAATTGCCGATACACTGGCGCGGATTATCATCGCTCCGGCACAGTTACCGGTCGGAGTAGTAACAGCCATTCTCGGCGGGCCGTTTTTTCTGGTCCTGTTAGTCAAATACAGTAGAAAAGTTAGCTGGTTAAAATGAACGCTATTATAGAGGTTAAAAATCTAAGCTTCGGTTATACACCACAAAACATGATTTTGAGAGACATCAGCTTCGAAATAAAAGCGGGGACATTTCTGGCAATAGCCGGCCCGAATGGAGCCGGTAAGAGCACGCTGCTTAACCTGCTGTGCAGAGCACTAAAACAAAAATCCGGAACCATAAAAATTGACGGGGCACTAATAGAATCATACAACTGGGAAGCTCTTGCCGGAAAAGTGGCGGTCGTCAGACAGGAATTTGTGCCGGTATTCGGTTTTTCTGTAATTGAGACGGTCTTAATGGCAAGAACGCCATATTTCGGGACATTCGGGTTCGAGAACAAAACAGACAAACAGATGGTTAATGAAGCGCTCGAGGCGACAGACACGGCCCAGTTTTCCCTGCGGCCCCTTGGAAGCCTCAGCGGCGGTGAGCGGCAACGTGTTTTTATCGCAAGGGCGCTTGCGGCGAACAGCCCTGTATTACTTTTGGACGAACCTACGAGCTTTCTGGATTTGAAACATCAGGTCGGCATATATGATTTGCTCAAAAGCACACAACTTGAAAAAGGCAAGACGATTGTGGCTATAACGCACGATATCAACCTGGCGGCTCAATATTGTGACGAAATTTTACTTCTGGGCGCCAACAGCAATTATCATATCGGCCAAACCAAGGAAGTTTTTTCCCCAGAGCAAATAGAAAAAGTCTTCGGCGTCAGGACATTCGTAGGCAGTCTCGGCAAGGAAAATTTCTTTGTTCCGCTTGGAAAATTTGCAAAAGACAGCGATCAAATCACCGATAAACATACATAAAAAGCGGTAAGTGGTTAATTTAACTGATTATTTAACAAGATTTTACAGCTTCTCGGGCAATTTGTCTTGAACAATCTGACTATACTGACTATACTTTTGCCGCTTGAAAAGCAACCTTTGGATAGAACTAATACTATAATACTATAAACTATATACTTTAAGCTGTTATAATGGAGTTTTATAAAAACTGTAAAATTAGTCGTAAGAAAGGTAAACCAGCAAGTGACACAAAAACGTAAAAAAGCATCCAGAGCAAAAGTAAGTTCTACCCGGACCAGGAAACGCTCTTTGACTTCAGCCGATTTGAAGCATTTTAAGCAAATACTATTGGAAAAACGCAGGGAAATCCTGAACAACGTAAACGAAATTGAGGGCGAAACTCTGAAGAAATCCCGAATGGACGCAAGCGGCGACTTGTCAAGTATGCCAATCCATATGGCGGACATCGGAACAGATAACTACGAACAGGAATTTGCTTTGGGACTGATGGACAGTGAAAGGAAACTGCTCAGAGAAATCGACGAAGCACTCGGACGTATCGAGAATCAAACTTATGGCATCTGTGATGGCACCGGCAAGATGATACCAAAGGCCCGCCTTGAAGCTCAGCCATGGGCCAAGTTTTGTGTCGAATATGCAAGAATGCTGGAACAGGGCCTTGTGCAAGAATAATAACAATAACAATTTATATTAATATGAAACCCAGATGTCCTGTCTGTAATAAAATCGTTCAAGGATCAATTCAAGAACACTCTAAACAAGCCATATTCTTTCCCTTCTGCTCCAAACGTTGCAAGTTCATAGATTTGGGCGCATGGCTGGAATCCGAATATAAATTAGTTTCCAGACTCCAAACACAAGATTCGGACGAACCATCCGGTACTTCATCCGATAGCGCCTCTGACAATCACTAAACAACAGCATAATAACAAAATCTTATGAAATCTGTTGAAACCTACCGATAATACGTTATAAATATTTTCGGTTATTCTTCACCAGGCCAATATTAATTGTAACCTTGTAGGAAGGAAGCAAAATGGTCAGCGAAAATAATTCCTCAAAAGTTTTTGAAGGACTTCTTTTTCCGAAAATATTCCGTACTTTCCGAATGGCTATTCAGCCGACCAAATTGATAATTATTTTCTCTGCATTGATCATTATATGCCTGGCCGGTCGGATTATGGACCTCAGCGAAACAGTAGTCGTCATACGAAACACTCAGGGGAAAATTATAGAGACGGAGTTACAAAATTACATGAACAAACCGAGCCAAGTGAAGACATACATCGAAATATACCGTGGAAAAAGCCGGGGTGCGGGTGTATTCTTCACGCTTTGGCACTTCGCGGCTGCAAAATTCCAGGGCTCCGTAGATTCGGTATTCGCATTGGATATCCCCGGTGTAGTGAAAAATGTCGCTGATTATTTCAAGGCGGCGGAATGGGCATTAAGGCACCACTTCATTTATTGTATAATATTTTTTGTAATATACCTTGCTGTGATTTCCATTGCTGGCGGAGCTATCTGCCGAATCGCAGCACTTCAGTTTGCCCGTGGCGAAAAACCAGGTCTGACAGAAGCACTGCGATTCAGTATCAAAAGGTTCACAAGTTTTTTTGTCGCCCCGTTGACGCCCATCGGCATAATCATCGTCCCGGTGATATTCATCTTTATCCTCGGACTTACAGGTAACATTCCCTGGGCAGGGGAGCTGGTAATAGGTATCTCTGTTCCGTTAGCTTTGATTGCCGGTGCGCTTATTACGGTCGTTTTAATAGGTATGTTCGCAGGATTCAACCTGATGTTCCCCGCTGTAGCATACGACGGCTCCGACTGTTTTGATGCCATAAGCCGTTCTTTCAGTTATGTCTATGCAAAGCCCTGGCGAATGGGCTTTTACACAACAATAGCCGCTGTATATGGCGCAATTAGTTATACATTTGTCCGTTTTTTCGCCTTTATACTGCTGCTGGTTACACACCTTTTCCTGCAGCTTGGCGTCTGGATGGAAAACAGCAAAGAGGTCAATAAACTTACAGCTATCTGGCCAAAGCCGGAATTTATGAAACTGCTTGGTTCTTCAGATTTAGCAACAAGCAACTGGACCGAATCGGTTGCGGCCTTTTTGGTGTACTTGTTTTTATTAGCCGTCGTAGGCTTAGTAGTTTCTTTCATAATAAGCTTTTATTTCTCTACCAATACCATAATCTACTCGCTTATGCGCTACAAAGTTGACAATACTGCTCTGGAAGATATTTATACATATTATGACGAGGCAGAAATCGAGCCTACCATAACTGAATCTAAGACTGAACAAAACCCACCGGATTAATCGACTGAAAAACGGTAAGTTTTTATCCTTAAATGTAAAGAATTACTTTACATTCACCTCTGGAGACCGGATTAATATCCTAAGCTGATGATTTCAATGTTTCTGAGCATTGGTTTGATAGGTGACCGAAGAAAATTACAAACATACGAAGCTGTCTATAGTTAAATTAAGAACACGAATCACCTGAATTCTTAAAAAACGCACTTCTTTAAAAACATTTTTGTTCCGAAAATAAGTATTAAATTCCGAGATTGTTTTGAATTTCGGATTTTTTTCTTCCGATTAACGTTAATAAAGCAGATTTGTACCAATTGATTGCGTTTTAGTTCAGAGTACGTCAGATAATATCGTCGTATTGAGGAATATGTCCGAGATAGAAACAAATCCCAGGTCAAACAAAAAGAACAACAATCCTGTAGAATCTCCAGCTTCCCTACCGGCAGGGCTGCTGCGTTTTCGCAGACCTTTGATTACGCTCGCTCATATAACTGCTTTCGCTTCTTCTTTGATGCTATCCTTCCTGGTGATACACAACATGCACTTTGAAAAACCCGGCTGGGTAGATATATATCCACCGTTGTTACTGTTTTTTCTTATCGTAAAGCTGCCTGTATTCGGATTTTTCAAACAATATCGCGGTTGGTGGCGCTATGTGGGTATTTCCGATCTTCGCGGGATTTTGTGGGCTTCATTCGTAAGTACATTAATTATCGTCTTTGTATGGTTTGTAACAGCCAACATAGAAGCTGTTCGCGCAAATATACCACCGGACCTTCACAGGCCGGCAGAAGGTGTATGTATAGCCGACATGTTTGCCACCATTGTACTGCTAAGTGGATTACGGATAATAATACGTCTATATTATGAGGAGTTTCGAACTGCAAAAGCAGGACCACTGAAACGATTTCTTATTGTCGGCGCAGGCAATGCAGGCGAAGCACTACTGCGAGAAATACACCGTATGACCGTAGCCGAGTATGAGGTTGTCGGCTTTATTGATGATGATCCCAATAAAAAAGGCACTAATATTCATGGAATACCGGTCCTCGGCGCTGTTGAGCAACTGCCGGAAGTATGTCAGGATCGCAACATCAAAGAAATTGCCATCGCGAGCCCAGCGGCGAGTCATCAGCAGCTCAGACGCGTAATCCAGGTATGCGAAGGTACAAAGATTCGCTTCCGAACCGTACCGTCAATTACGGATATCGCCTCGGGTAAGTTTTGTGTCTCCCAGATTCGAGATGTTGACATCAATGACTTGTTAGGCAGAGAAGCCGTGCAGCTTGATGTGGACTTTATAGAAAACTTTGCACGAGACAAAACAATTCTGGTTACAGGTGCCGGCGGTTCCATCGGTTCTGAAATGTGCAGACAGCTTTGCAATTACAATCCGAAGCTGCTTTTGCTTGTCGAGCAGGCCGAAAATCCACTGTTCTACATAGACCGTGAATTGAGCACAAAATTTCCCGCAGTTTCCATCAAGGCGATCATTTGCGACATTACCGACAGATCTCGAGTGGACGAAATTTTCGAAAATTATAATCCGCAGGTTGTTATTCACGCCGCTGCCCACAAGCACGTACCTTTGATGGAGCTTAATGCTGGAGAAGCCATCAAGAACAATATTGCGGGCACACAAATCGTCGCCGATGCGGCAGATAACTCTGGGGTGACCAACTTTGTAATGATCAGCACCGATAAAGCCGTTAATCCGACCAGTATAATGGGCTCATCAAAGCGAATTGCAGAAATGTATATCCAGGACCTCAACAGAACCAGTAAAACGCACTTTGTAACTGTTCGCTTTGGAAATGTGCTTGGCTCTGACGGCTCAGTTGTACCTATCTTCAAAAAACAAATAGCCCAGGGCGGGCCTGTTACCGTTACACATCCTGAAATGAAACGCTATTTTATGACCATACCAGAGGCAAGCCAGCTTGTGCTTCAGGCGGCGACAATGGGAAAAGGCGGGGAAATCTTTGTACTTGATATGGGCGAGCCGGTGAAGATTATAGAACTGGCTAAGGAACTTATTACGCTCAGCGGTTTCAGGCCCGATGAAGATATTGAAATATCTATCATTAAACCCAGACCCGGCGAGAAGCTCTTCGAGGAACTGCGAATAGAAGGCGAAGACATGCAGCGCACAAGGCATCCCAAAATCAGTATATGGAATAATATTCCGATGGATAGGGAGAGACTTCGGGCCGGCATAAACGAGCTTGTAAATATCACAAAAGCACAAAACCACAGACAAATAGTTAAAAAAATCAAGGAACTCGTACCGGAATATATTGGCCAGACCACAACTTCCTTGGAACCCGCCAATACTTAAGAAAACCCCCCATCAGGAAGCTTAAGACTTGTACTCTTATGCACTTATGCTCTACTATGGTATCCTCTTGTCGGTCAATTTGCTTGGCCTATCAAGCAGCATAAACGTATCTAAATCCTCCATCATCTCCTGGTTGTTAAGACGAAGAGCCCGTTTATGTCTTCTGCGCCCTTCGGCCGCCGTTTCACCCATCTGATCATAAGACCTGCACCCCAAAGGCACTAAAAACAAAGCACACAAAATAACAACTTGTATTACCTTCCACGCAGAAACGCTTTTCATCATAATTCCCTCTTTGAAATCCTACATCTTGGCTACAGTTATCGGGCGGGTCTTATTTATAAGCCAGCCTGTGTCTTTTTATTATTTAAGGGGCAAAAAATACACCCCTGACTAAACCTATTATAACAGCTACCAATGTCATTGTCAAGCCCATTGGCCAATTTCATACCCCTATTACACGGAATATTTCCCATTTGCAGCACTTTCAAGGGGATTTGATGCCTTATTTTCTAATCCGCCCGGTACAAAAATGCACCTTTGCACGAAAAATAATCTTCCCTGGAAATACCAGAAAAAGTCTTATTCTGACCCACAAAACGGCTTTTTTTCTGAAATTGCACCTCATATATGCCGATAACCCTCGTAATCAAGTGGAATACGACATAAGACCGGACGAAACCGGAGAAGCATGACTCGGAAGCTTACTTTTTTGCAAGGGCTGAGAAATTAAAGAACGTCTCTCTTATGAGTTTGACTGTGCTTGAATAGCGATAAACTTGTTTCCCACGAACAGGGGGGGGCATATGGTTATTGTAGTGAACAACCATAGCAAACAAATGAAAAAAACAACGATACGAAAATCGAGAAAATGGTAGCAAAGAAACACAAAAAAAAATCCGCCTCAGAGAAAACGACCAAAGAACGAATGAATAAGCCGGAAAAGGCCAATGAAAAGCTTCAACCGGAAATAGCCCGGCATAAGCAAGTGGAGAAGACGCTTGCGCATAAGGAAAACCTGTTGCAGATGATTATAAGTACAACCCGTGATGCGATGATATCAATTGGAAATGATGGATTAATAACCCTGTTCAATCCAGCGGCAGAAGAGATGTTTGGCTACAAGAAAGAAGATATGCTCGGTCAACCTCTCGACCGTCTGATGCCCGAGCAATACAGACATCATTACAACCAATACGTAACAAGCTATTTCGCCACAGGAAAGCCCGATGGGATAATCGGCAGTACAGTCGAGCTGTCGGCCTTACGAAGCGACGGATACATATTCCAGATGGAAATGTCTCTTTCGGCCGGCTCGCTCGGCGACAAACAGTTTGTCATTGCTGTCGCCCGGGACATCACAGAACGCAAAAAGATCGAGCTCAGCCAGAATGAACTGCTCAAAAAAGTTGACAATATTAACAAAGAACTAAAGGATTTTATATCTATAGTCTCGCATGATTTGAAGGCCCCACTGCGAGGAATTAAGACCTTAGCCAACTGGATATTATCCGACTGTTCGGACAAGCTTGGCAGCCAGGCCAATGAACAAATGAATTTGCTTCTGGAACGCGTGGAGCGAATGTACATCCTGATTGAAGGTGCCCTTCAATACTCGAGGGCCGGACGAACAGAGGAAAAACAGGTGCAGGTTGATCTTAAAAACTTTGTCCCGGAAATTATAAATATGGTCGTTCCGCCTGAAAATATTACAGTTACAATCGAAAACGAACTGCCTGTAATTGAATGCGAAGAAACTCACATTATGCAACTTTTCCAGAATCTACTCAGTAACGCCATAAAATATATGGACAAGCCGCAGGGCTGGATAAAAGTCGGCTGTGTCGAAAAGGACGGCTTCTGGAAATTCAGTATCGCCGATAATGGGCCCGGTATCGATGAAAAATATTTCGAAAGAATCTTCAAAATATTCCAGGCATTGCCCACCTCTCCTGATTTCGAAGGGACAGGAGTCGGGCTTACGGTGGCAAAAAAAATCGTAGAATTATATGAAGGCAGCATCTGGGTCGAATCAAAAGTCGGCGAAGGAAGCACATTCTTCTTTACATTGCCAAAACAGAAAATGAAAGCCAAGAAATGAGAAACTCCAAGCCAATATTGCTCGTTGAAGATGACAACGTGGATGTCATGACTGTCAAACGTGCGCTAAAAGATCTGAATATTAAAAACCGGCTGGATAGTACAGCCAATGGTGAAGAAGCTCTGGAGTATCTAAAAAACAACAGCAATAGCAAGCCCTGCATCATCCTCCTGGACTTGAATATGCCCAAAATGAACGGCATTGAATTTCTCACAATCGTAAAAGCAGATGAGGCATTCAAAAAGATCCCTGTCGTAGTTCTTACAACATCAAGCCAACAACAGGATATTGTCGAAAGCTTTAAGTTAAGTGTTGCCGGTTATATAGTCAAATCTGTCGATTATGCCGAGTTCACCGAAGCAATAAGTACCATTAACCTGTATTGGACTTTAAGCAAACTACCGTCGAATGGAGATTGAGATTATGGAAGACACCAGACATCAAGTTCTGTTCATCGAAGACAATCAGCTCGATCAAATGGCTTTTAAGCGCTTCGTTGACGAGAATGACATCCCTTACGATTACACAATTGCCGGCTCTGTTAAAGAAGCCCTGCAAGCATTGAATTGTGACCAATTTGATATTGTAATTACCGACCACTCACTCGGGGACGGTACGGCTTTTGAAATTCTTAAGTCGGTCAAGAACATCCCCGTTATAGTCGTAACCGGAGCCGGAGATGAGGAAACAGCCATCAAAGCATGGAAGGACGGCGCTTATGATTATCTGATAAAAGACCTGGACCAAAACTATCTCAAAGCCATTACGATAACCGTCGAAAACGCCATAAAACATAAGATGGTGGAAAAGAAACTCCAACTGCTCTCAGGCGCCGTTATGAGTACTGATGACAGTGTCTATATTGCCGATATGCAAGGAAAGATTATCTTTGTTAATAAGGCATTTTGTAATACATACAGGTATAAAGAGGAGGAAATTATCGGGGAAAACAGCACTATTCTCTGGGTAGGAAAACAGCAAACCCAAAATACAAGAAGTGTCTTCCAGACCCGAACAGTTGGAAGCTCCTGGGAAGTCGGTTTCTACCATAAACGAAAAGACGACAGCATATTTCCAATCTCTCTTTCCAGGTCAACCATTAAAGATTCAAATGGAAATGAAGTTGCGATTGCCGGAGTAGCTCGCGACATATCCGAACGAATACTTATAGAAGATGAGCTCAGAAGTGAGAACCAGAATTTGAAGAAACAAATCAGGGAACTGGAAGAAAGGCTCGGGATAGAGCACAGCTACTCATCAGCCTCTGATGCTTAACGCCTCGAGATATTCCAGTTTTGTAAGCGATATGACGGTTATAGAAAAAATCGAGGAAACGAAAAAGACCTTTGAGCAAACGGTTAGAGTGGCATAATGACAGAAAACAGAGACAGACTGCAACATAGTGAATTGGTCGAGAGCAGGATAAGACATAGTTACAACAGTCCTTTTCCTGCCACATCCCGAAGCTGGCTGGAAGTGGGTGATATAATGACTGAAGATATCGCAACGGTCTGTCCGGGAAGCTCTGTAGTTTCTGCTGCCAGGATCATGTCAGATAAAAACATATCCTGCGTCGTTGTTTCAGTTAATGGGAATTTATCAGGAATAATTACGGAGACAGACCTTCTTAAAAAGGGCGTAGCTAAGGGAAATGATTTCCGCAAAATGACAGTAGAGCACGTAATGTCCACCCCAGTCCGCAGCCTGCCCCGTAATTTTTCGTTACTGGACGCCAGCAGAATCATGGAAGCCGAAAACATCAGGCGGCTAGTCATTGTGGAGGATGAACGACTGGTTGGTATCATAACGCAAACGGATATCGTCCGAGTCCTGACATCTTACAGCATGTGGAAGAATATCGAAGAACTTATGACATCCGACGTAGCAGCGGTATCCAACTCGGCAACTGTTAAAGAGGCAGCAGATGTAATGGCTTCTCGAGACATCTCATGTCTGGTTGCTATGGATAATAATATCGTTGCGGGCATCTTTACTGAACGAGACCTCCTTAAAAGAGTTATTGCTCTGAAGCGAAATCCGGCCGAGACTATTTTGAAAAACATAATATCTTCTCCTGTCGTGAGTGTACCTTCCAACTACTCTATTTCAAGTGCCAGCAAAATGATGGAAAAGATGAAAATTCGCCGGCTGCTTGTTATGGATGACCAAAATCTGCTGGGAGTGGTAACTCAGACCGATATCCTCAAGGCAATCAAAGGCAGGCTCCAGGAGGAAGAAGAAAAGTACTTCGAACTTCTGAACAAATCCCGCAACTGTATTTATATCGTCGATTTGAACAATAATACAATCTATGTTAATCCCGCCTTAATTAAATTGCTTGAGGTAAACAACCCGCATGAGCTCATAAATCAGCCGTTCCTGCCGGAACGGTTCTGGGACAATCCCGAGAAGCGGGAGCATATTTTGGCCCAATTAAAGAAAGCAAGCGTCGAGGTTCATGACCTGACTCTTAGAACCACCAGGGGCAATAAGCTGTTCGTTACTTTGTTTTCAACCCGAACCAAAAACATCAAAAGTCAAACCAGTGGAAGCCAGGGTGTTCTTTATGACATCACCGCCAAAAAGGAGCTGGCAAGTCTCAGAGAAATGGAACAAAAATTGCGCAGAAGCGAAGACCTGCTGAGAGGAACTCTTGAATCCACCGCAGATGGCATTCTGGTTATTGATGAAAAAGGCCGTCTCAGTCACGCGAACAACCGGTTTGCAAAGATTTGGAATGTTCCTGAAGAAACATATCAACAGCAAAATGACCGGAAACTTTTTGAGCATATTGGCTGCCTGTTAGAGAATTCATCCGTCTTTCTTGATAAGCTGCAAGCTTCCAGCCCTGATAACCAGAACAGTTCCGATATCCTGCATTTAAAGGAAGGAAAGATTTTAGAAGTGTATTCTCAGCCATTGATTCGAGAAGGAAGATTTGCAGGACGAGTTTGGAGTTTTCATGATATCACCGTACAAAAGCATGCGGAAGAGGCGCTTCATAAGGCCCACGATGAGCTGGAAGTACGAGTTGAGCAACGCACAGCCGAATTAACAAAAACCAACGAAATCCTGGAATCCGAAATCACCGAGCGCAAGAATGCCGAGCAGGCTCTGGAATCGCTCAATAAAGATTTGGAATCTACCATCAGCGAGTTAAAGCGTACAAATAAGGAGCTTCAGGAGTTTGCATACATAACAGCTCATGACTTAAAGACACCGTTACGGGGAATTGGGACCTTAGCTGACTGGCTATCGACGGATTACACTGATAAGTTTGATGAACACGGTCAACAGCAGGTTAAGATGCTCGCCGAAAGAGCAAAGCGAGCGGACAAACTGGTCGATAGTATTCTCCGGTACTCCAGTGCAGGACACGCCATAGAAGAAAATGAACAGATGGATTTGAATACAGCGCTACCTGAAATAATTCGTGAAATTGACCCACCAGAAAATATTGAAATAACCATCGAGGACAAACTGCCTGTTCTGATATGTAAAAAAACACACATCCATCAAATCTTCCAGAGCCTGCTGAGCAATGCCATAAAATATATGGACAAAGAGAAAGGCCAAATCAAAGTTGGCTGTATTGACGAGGGCATTTTTTGGAAATTCAGTATCACCGATAATGGTCCCGGAATTGACCATAAATATTATAAAAAGATTTTCAAGATTTTCCAAACCCTTTCGCTGCCGGACGAAACTGAATCCACCGGCATAGGCCTTTCTATAGCGAAAAAAATCGTAAAGCTGAACGGCGGCAGAATCTGGGTCGAGTCAAATCGCGGCGAAGGAAGCACATTCCTCTTCACACTACCAAAGTCGGACGTAAAGTGTGCCAAAAATGAGATATAGAAAAGATATATCAAATATTTAATATGTTACCCAAGAGTATCAGCATTAGGTTTTTAGTTATAGTCGGCGTCATTGTGTCGTTGTTCTCCGGTTTTGTTCTCTATCACACCTGGTCTGCTAATCGTTCTCAGATGAATGAGTTGTTAGCCAAACAATCTGAGCTTGCGTTACAGTTTGACCTTGCTATTCGTGAGTATGTTGAAGAGACTATCCGGCCATTTGCTGAACAACATGTTGGTCAAGAAGAATTTATTCCTGAGACGATGTCCACATCTTTCGTTGCTCGCAGCATTTTCGAGAAAGTCCACAAGAAGTTTCCCGATTATGTTATCAAGTTTTCATCGGATGATCCGAGGAATCCGAATAACCAGGCTGGGCCGGAAGAACTCGAAATGATCCAATATTTCAATGATAATCCTGAAGTCCAAGATTGGACCGGACAAATTAATTTGGACGGCAGGCCGCACCTGGTACAGTTCAGTGCAAGACGGATGAAAGAAAGTTGTCTTCGCTGCCATGGCGACCCCCAGGATGCTCCCCGGGCCTTATTAAAATTATACGGCGATAAAGCCGGTTTTCATCGCCCTGTGGGTGATGTTATTGCATTGGATACCGTTGCAATTCCTGTTGACAAATACAGAACTGCTGCTTTTATGAATACGGCAAAACACTCTGCTGTCGTGTTAGTAACTCTGGGTTTATTGCTGGTGGCCGTGTACTATACATTTCAGATATTAGTAACACGGAGGCTTATAAGAATTTCCAGACATTTCTCAAATGCCATCGGTAAGGCCGGCAAATCAACAATTACACCTATTAACTACCACGCCAATGATGAAATTGGTGACCTGGTTCGGGCCTTCAACGAGATGGCAAGAGATTTAGAAAGAACGACCACTTCTGCGGAAAAACTTAATAAAGAAATAGACGAACGCAAACAGGCTGAACGCAAGCAGGATGAACTTATAAAAAAAGTGGATAATATGAATAAAGAATTAAAGGATTTTGCATCTATTGTCTCACACGACCTAAAGGCACCGCTGCGAGGAATTAAGACCCTGGCCAACTGGATATTATCTGACTGTTCAGACAAGCTCGGTGACGAGGGCAACGAACAGATGAGCTTGCTTCTGGATCGCGTTGAGCGAATGCATAACCTGATTGAAGGTGTTCTTCAATATTCCAGAGCCGGCCGGACAGAGGGAAAACGAGTAAAAGTTAATCTTAATAACTTTGTCCCGGAAGTTATCAACATGGTTGCCCCTCCGGAAAACATCACAGTTACAATAGAAGATGAACTGCCCGTCTTTGAATGTGAAGAGATTCACATTATGCAGATATTCCAGAATCTGCTCAGCAACGCCATAAAATATATGGATAAGCCGCAGGGCCGGATACAAGTCGGCTGTGTCGAACAAGATGGCTTCTGGAAATTCAGTATCGCCGATAATGGGCCCGGTATCGATGAAAAATATTTCGAAAAAATCTTCAAAATATTCGAGGCATTGCCTACCTCTCCCGATTTCGAAGGGACCGGAGTCGGACTTACGGTTACAAAGAAACTCGTCGAGTTGTATCACGGCAGAATCTGGCTCGAATCAAAGGCTGGCGAAGGAAGCACTTTCTTCTTTACTTTACCAAAGCAGGAAATAGAGGCTTCGAACGAGAAGCTCGATGTCAATATTGCCTGTTGAAAATGACCGTATGGTTATGATTATTCCCATACATAAATACAGGAAATTGATGTTTATAAACCAACCGGCCGGTAAAGGAACAACAAAATCGAGCAAATATCTCAACGCTTACCATTAGCCCAAACAATTCAGCAATTTTTTTCAGCTCACTTATAAACAATATATGCCAGACTCCCGTAAACAGTCCCTGATCGGCGCCATACCGAAAGAAACCTCTTTAAAAACAAAACGAATACAAGATATAAATTGACAGCAAAGTATAAAAGTTTTAATATTTTTGTCGATATGTCGAGTTGTGCATATCCAAAGAAATTTTTATGGGTAAATACAAATGGACAAAAAAGAAGAATTACTGAACGCCATTCTCAAATTCGCCGGCAACGGACAACCTTCAGGTGATAAAAAAAGGTTAACGTGTACCGATGCCTTTGAGCTGGCCAGAAAATTCGAGATGGAAATTATTGAAATTGGACTTATTTGCAACAAGCACAATATTAAAATCTGTAAATGCCAGCTTGGCTGTTTTGATTAATGCCCCGGAGGATAAGAATGTGAAGAAATTAAGGGCGAAATTCAAGCTCTGGCTCAGTACCAGAGATGTTGAAGGTGTTTTCGGCGATGGTAAATGGCGGCTGCTTCAGGCCATCGAAAGCACAGGCTCACTGACTAAAGCCAGCGAATCACTAAGGATAAGCTATCGAAAAGCCTGGGGTGACCTTAAAAAGGCGCAGGAAGCTTTAAATCAGCCCTTAGTCGAAAAACATCGAGGCGGCATCCAGGGCGGCCAGAGTTCTCTAACCGAACAAGGAAAAAAATGGGTCAAAGCTTATACAAAATTTCACAGCGACATCGAAAAAGCTATAGAAAAAGCCTACCAAAAACATATTAAGGAACTTCTATAATGAGAAAAAAGAACGTTCCTTTATCTGAGTCTGCTTTTAGCCTCATCGAACTATTGATAGTGATTTCTGTGATAACTTTGCTTCTCGGTCTTATTTTACCGGCGCTAAGTCGCGTCAGATCCATTGCCAAACAAACGGTTTGCCAGAGTCAATTACGGCAGTGGGGATTAGCATTCGAAATTTATGTTTCTGAAAACGATGGATATTTCCCCCACATTGACGGCCGTGACCGCACACCGAGTAATCCACAAACAGAGGCCGAACGGGCAGACTATTATTTCGGCTGGATCGATGTGCTGCCGCCCCTGATGGGAGAAAAATCCTGGCGAGACCACGATTACGGCTTGCGTCCGGGTATAGATACCGTATTTCAGTGTCCCTCCGCAAGGCTCGCGCCGGATGAAAGTTACAAATACAGACCCAGAAGAAGCGGGTTTTTTTCCTATGCGATGAACTCCTGTCTCGAACTCGACGAAAACTGCTGGCCACCCTATGGATTCGAAGGCTCAAGCTGGCAAATGCCCAGCTTTTTAAAAACAACAAATATAAAAAACCCACCAAGACTGATCCTGTTATTCGACCAACTGCTCGACCCGGAAAAAGGTTACGGCGGTAAAATAAATAATCCAACCGCAGGAAAGTACTGCGGCAGCTATCCCAAAGCCTTCAGCGCACGTCACGCCAAACCCGGTGGATTAACCGGCGGCTCAATCCTATACTGTGACTATCATGTTCGATGGAAAGATTCGGTATGGAAACCAAGCTGGCCTGAAGATTTAGAGGTCCCCCCTCTCGGTGACCCTGACTGGTATCCTTAAAACAAAAAGAAACTTATATTATGAACCTTACAAATATATATAGGAGCAAAGTGATGAAAAAAAGGATGTTAACAGCGGTGATTATTTTACCCGCACTTGTCTTGGCTGGATATGCCAAGGCTGATGCACTTTCAATCTACGAAATCCAATACACAACCGATGCTGATGGCACAAGCCCTCAAAACGGAAATATTATTGACTGCACGGGTGGAACAGTAATCCACATAAGACCAGGAGGCAGACCAAGGCTTGTAATACAAGATCCCAACTATCCCAATGGCTGGGGTGCTGTTCAAGTCAAAGGCTGGACCAGCGATGCCTTTAATAATATTGCTATCGGTGATTGGGTTTCTTTAACCAATGTAATGGTTGAAGAAAACAAAGGTACGACATTCCTTCAATACCAAAGTGAAAATGACCCTAATTTAATGATAGTGAGCAGAAATAATCACCTTCCAAGGCCACTGGTCGTAACAATTGATGAAATTGCTGCGCCATCCGAAGGCATTTATACCTGGGTTATTCCTGAGCAAACGGCAGAAAAATACGAATCGATGCTGATTAAAGTCGCCAATATTCATATCAGTGACACCGGCTACGGAAAGGCTTTTGACAATTATCTGCTCACAAGCAATATCGATCCAAACCTTACCTGTTGGGCCTCGGACTATATGAATACCGACAAAGATAAAGGGCTTATTTATCATCCTTACGTAGAAACAGGCCGGAATTTCTGTGGGGTAGCCGGAATCCTTGAACAATATACAGGAGATTCAGAAGGTTCTTTTTACGATTATTATCAGTTGCTCACTACTAATACTAAGGCTTTTACCATCGAACAAATCGCTGATTTAGATGGAGATTGTGATGTTGATTTTGCCGACTTTAGTATTTTCGTCGAACATTGGCTTGAAGGCAGATAAAAACTATGATATAAATTTCACAAAACAAATAACAGATTATTTTAAAGGATGATACGAATGAAAAAAGAATATATTTTAGGAATACTGTTTTTCGGCGGCCTGTGGGGAATTTCAGAAGCTGTTTTGGGAGGTGTTCTGTATGATGCCGGTGTAATTTATGCATCGGTCCCTCTCACTATCATAGGCTTTATCATAATGACTATGGCGAGGGTATATTTCCCAAAGATGGGAACAGCAACACTTATTGCCGCTTTTGCTATGTTGTATAAGTTTCTGAATGTCCCGTTTTATGGCTGTCATCTTCTGGGTATTCTGATGACAGGTATGTGCTACGATTTATTTTTTAGCATTATTAAAATAAAGAAGCCCTCACTTTCCGCTGCAGCGGCAGCTTATTTAAGCTATGCACTATTCGGCTTTATGATTACCTATGTTTTTCAATATGAATACTGGGTACAGGCGGGATTTTCAGGTGTTCTGAGACATATTGCAATCAGCGGCAGCATGGCTGCTTTAGGATGTGCGGTCATTGTACCGAATTGTATTCAACTTACCGAACGGTTCAAAACAAAACTCATTCAATCCTTCAACATGCGATTGCAATTGGTCCCGGGCGGCGTATTAGCGATTACCATCGGACTATGGGTCTTTGGTATAGCGGCATATATTACCTGAATATTCAGCCGCGACAATAGGTTCATTACAATCTATTGCAACCAGGAAAGTTACCGATGGCATCAACACAAAACAGGCTCATTTTGTGGACAGGTCCGAAACATTGCGGCAAAACCACCAGCGCTACTCGTCTTATACAGATGGCTCGTGCCGAAGGTTTTATCGTTGCAGGAATCCTGGAACCTTCATTATACGATAACGGCGAATTACTCGGATTCGATGTCCTGAATGTACAAAACCAAAAACGAACACCTCTGGCAAGACGTAATAAAGATAAAAGCCAAACCGGCTTTTTCAACTTCATCACAGATGGCCTTAAATTTGGCAATGCCGTCCTGAGCACTGAAGCAATTAAATTTGCCGACCTTGTTATTATCGATGAATTCGGGCCGCTGGAATTAAAAGGCCATGGCTGGCGTAGAAACATAGATTCGTTACTGTCATCCGGCAATGCCGTTATATTAATTATAATTCGCCAGGAATTAAAAGACACTTTCCGACAGTTATATGCAGATGTTCCCTGCCGGGAGCTTGAGGCAATTGAAGAAAATTCAGTTAATCAAGTCATCGCTATTCTCAAAAACAGACGTCAACCACAATAAGGAATAAAATGTTCAAGCTCGATGGAATGTTGATGATTGGTTCAGCAGCAAGTAACGTCGGCAAAACAGAGCTTGCCTGCACACTTCTGGGTAAATTCGGTAAAAGCTGTGATGTCATAGGAATAAAAGTTACCACGATAAAGGACAAAGAAGGCCAATGCCCTCGAGGCGGTGAGGGTTGCGGGGCCTGCTCTTCGCTGGAAGGCGTCTATAGCATTACCGAAGAGCTTGACAGCAGCTCCGTAAAAGACACGGCAAGACTTCTGGCCGCCGGTGCAAGCCGCGTTTTCTGGCTGCGGGTTCGTGAAGAACGTCTTCTGGAAAGCATAACCGCACTGCTGGACGTTATCGGTCATGATGCTGTTTCAATTTGTGAATCAAACTCGCTTCGAGAAGTGGTCGAGCCGGGTCTTTTTCTGATGGTCGGAAGCCGCGATTCAAAAAACTGGAAAAGCTCAGCCCGTCAGGTAAAAAAATATGCAGACAGGATTGTGACTTCAGATGGCAGCAGTTTTGATTTGGATCCAAACAGAATAAAGCTTATAAAAGGCAAATGGATACTAAACTTAAAGGCAACAGCGATAATTATGGCAGGCGGAGAAAGCAGCCGAATGGGCACCGACAAAAGTATGCTGTCGATTAAGGGAAAATCCATCATTGAAGCGATATGCGAGCAGCTTCACGGCTCTTTCGATGAAATACTAATCAGTGCCAATCAAGTGGACAAATTCGCGTTTCTCGGATTCAAGGTTGTCCCGGACAAAGTGTCCGAACAGGGCCCTTTGATGGGTATAGCTTCGGCTATGGAGGCCTCGAGCAGCGAATACAATTTCGTAGTTGCCTGCGATATCCCCAAAATAAATCTGGCCTGTGTAAACAGAATGCTAACCGAAGCTATCGAAAGCCGGGCGGATATTGTCATTCCTGTTACCGGCAAGTCCGCTAAGGGACGCCTTACGGCGGAAAAATACGAACCTCTCTTTGCTATTTATCGTAAAAGAGCAATCGAAGCTATAAACAAAACACTCTCATCAGGAAAAAACAAAATAATCGATGTTTTTCCTCTGTGCACGGTTAAGCATTTTGAGATGGATGATACAGATTGGCTCATAAACCTCAATACAATAGCTGATTATGAAGAATTTCAAAAAAAGCTGCTTTGAAGAACAAAGCTATACAGAAATTAAATCCGAATAGAGGTACAAAGCACAATGGCTCATGAAGGTCTTTGGGAACAACTTGAAAAACTCGACGGTACCGAAACGGCACAGCGGGCAAAGTGCCGATATCTCGACAGCCCGGCGCGTTATACTATTACCCTGCTGAACACCGAGTATGCGGTCAATCTTTCGGACAGGAATATCTATTCCATCCGGTCTGATTCTACACAGGAAAAGGCCAAGTTTCTCGAACAGCTTTGCATACTTGCATATTTAATCAACGCCAGGGATTTACCATTGGCCAACAAACTTGTCACCGGTAACACATTACCGGGAGGGCAGTTCTTCTTCAGAGGCCAGCACGGTCTGCCTACCAAAAAATTAGAGGAGGCCTTTGGGGACAATCCGGAAGTTTTATATCAGGTTTCGGCACAGCTTGACGCCGAACGCTGCGAATTCGGCGACGCCTCAATTCGCCTGTTTATATTACCCCGGTTGCCGCTGACTATAGTGATTTGGCGCAAATGTGAGGAATTCGAAGCCCGAGCTTCTATTCTATTCGACCAGACCGCAGCTTCTCAACTGCCATTAGACGCTTTGTTGGCAGCCGTAAATCTAACCGTCGGGGCTTTGTTAAAAAACGCTTCTAAGAGTAGTTAAAAAGCAACCAACATACAGCAAACAGCTAAGTATCGGCAATCTGTCACCATTTGTAAATATTACATTATAAATGCTTGACAGCTTCTGAAAAGGCTGTTAGGTTATTCACACATAACTACATCGAATGTACTTTATCAAAAATGGGAGCCCAGACGGCCGATAATAAGGTTGTTATTATATCTGTAATGCAGGGTTTAAAAATAGCAATTGGCGGTAAAGGGGGTGTTGGAAAGACCACTGTTTGTGCAATCTGGGCACAATTATTTGCCAAAAGCGGATTTGATGTCCTCGCAATCGATGCCGACCCGAATACCACCCTTGCTTCAGCCTTTGGTGTGGCTTCAGTACAAAGCCCGGAGCCGCTTACCAGGATGAAACAGCTAATCGCCGAGCGCACCGGCACCGGTAAAGATGCGGTGGGCGCATACTTCAAGCTGAATCCCAAGGTCAGCGACCTGCCGGAAAAATACTCACTTAATGTTAACGGCTTGAAGCTGCTGGTCTTGGGAGCAATTACTCAGGGTGGTGCAGGATGCGCCTGTCCGGAAGGAGCATTCTTAAAAGCACTGCTGACACATACTATCTTGCAACGTCAGGAACTGGTTCTGGTTGATTTGGCCGCAGGCGTAGAATTTCTCGGCAGGGCAAGCGTACAAGGTATTGATGCCTTTATCTCCGTTGTAGAACCCGGAGGCAGAAGTATCGAAACAGCCAATAATATCAATAAAATGGCCAAAGACTTAGGTATCGACTGTATTGTAACAATTGCCAACAAGATTACAGAATCAACTCAAGCAGAGGTAATAAAATCTCAATTGAAAGATACAACGCTGCTGGGAATACTTGGATACAGCCGCTCCCTCCAGGAAGCCGACCTCAAGCGAGCAGCCGTGTTCGGGGCCGATGGTGAAATTACAGAGCAACTCAAACAGGCAAAGGACAAATTAGTGGAACTTATTTCCGAATCTTCTTCACCCCATTAGGGGTAAAAAGGCCAAAAACAATAATTGACAATGCGAGGATTTTCCATTATGTAAACATTCTACCATTTTGGGGCGTAATACAAAATGGATACTGATAGTAAACTTTAGAATAGAGGTACATTTATGGAGCCAAAAGAACGTAGTATTGATAAAGCGTCACAGGAAATGATAGCCCATATGGCCGAAGCAGGCCAGCAGAACGCATGGGACAGGCTTGATGCTCAATCACCGCAGTGTGGTTTCGGAAAACAGGGGATATGCTGCCGGATTTGTACCATGGGGCCTTGCCGAATCACAAAAAAGGCACAAGCAGGAATATGCGGCGCTACCGCCGATACAATCGCAGCAAGAAACTTGCTTCGTATGATTGCTGGCGGGGCTGCGGCACATTCCGACCATGGCCGTGACGTCGCACACACATTCAAGATGGCTATTGAGAGCGATAGCTGCGATTATACAATCAAAGATGAGTTGAAATTGAGGGAAGTTGCAGCGAGATACGGGATCAAGGTAGAAGGCAGAGACACAAAGGAAATCGGCAGCGATCTGGCCAATGCGATGTTAACTGAATTTGGAAAACAAGATGGAACACTTGTAAGCACAGCGGCCTACCCACCAGTTGCCAGACAAAAGGTTTGGAAAGATTTTGGCGTAACTCCTCGTGCCGTTGACCGCGAAATTGTCGAGATTATGCACAGAACACATATTGGTGTAGGCTCTGACTATAAAAATCTCATGAAACAAGGCATCCGGGCTTCTTTGGCAGATGGCTGGGGCGGTTCACTTATTGCCACGGAACTCTCAGACATTCTCTTTGGAAGCCCCTGGCCGATTCGATTTGGGGCTAATCTCGGAGTCCTTGACGCAAAGAAGGTAAATATAATAGTGCATGGCCACGAGCCTACGCTTTCGGATATAATTGTGGCGGTTTCACAGGAACCAGAGCTAATAAAAATGGCCGAGGAAAAAGGCGCCACAGGCATCAACCTTGCAGGGATATGCTGCACAGCCAATGAGATTTTAATGCGCCATGGGATACCGGTTGCCGGCAACTTTCTGCAGCAAGAATTAGCTATGATGACCGGTGTCGCGGAAGTTATGCTGGTTGATGTGCAGTGCATTATGCCTGCGCTCGGTTCTCTATCTAACTGTTTCCATACTAAGCTGATTACTACATCCCCCAAATGTAAGATTGCTGGGGCAGAGCACATTGAATTTCACGAGGATAGAGCTGTCGAAACTGCAAGAAAAATCATCAAGATAGCTATTGAGAACTTTGCGAACAGAAACGGTGAAGGCAAGATTCCAAAGGCAAAGGAGCGTGGAATTGCAGGTTTTACAACGGAAAATATTTTTTACCACCTTGGCGGTCGATTTCGCTCCAGTTATCGCCCATTAAATGACAATATCATCAATGGTCGAATACGCGGTGCCGCGGGAGTTGTAGGCTGCAATAATCCCAAGCAAGTGCACGATTACGGCCACCTTACTATGATAAAGGAGCTTATCAAGAATAATGTCATAGTCGTCAGTACGGGTTGTAGTGCATTAGCAGCCGGCAAAGCCGGCTTAATGAGACCGGACGCGGCAGCAAAATATTGTGGCGAAGGGCTGGCTGAGGTCTGTGAAACAGTTGGTATCCCACCGGTGCTTCACGTTGGTTCCTGCGTGGATAACAGCAGGATTTTGACAATTCTATCTAATGTTGTTGCCGAAGGCGGCCTCGGAGAGGATATATCAGAGTTGCCCGCCGCAGGGGCTGCACCAGAATGGATGTCAGAAAAGGCTGTTTCAATCGGAATGTACTTTGTTGCCTCAGGTGTTTATACTGTTATCGGCGAGCCCTTGCCTGTACTTGGCGCTCCAAATTTAACACGGTATCTAACCGAAGAAATTGAAAAGGATGTTGGTGGCAAATGGGCCTTCGAACGTGACCCAATTAAAGCCGCTCATATGATGATTGAGCATATCGAAAGCAAGCGAGATGCACTGGGTATCAACAAAGAAAAAGAAAGAAAGCTCTATGATATGGCAGACCGCAGGGCTTTATCTGTAGAATAGAACAGTAAGAAAAGCAAAATGTAATATAGTTTATTCAGGATATTAAACGCAAAGGATGGTTTCCTATGTCAAAAATCATCGCATCAGCAGCCATACGTGGCGCTCATAAAATAGCCAAACAGGCCGAAGACATCTTAACAAAAGCAATCAAAGAAAAAGGCGAAGATTGCCGAGTTGAGTTTCCAAACACCGGCTACTATATGCCCATCATTTATTCTATGACAGGGATGGCGGTCGAAAAATTATCCGATTTCAAAGAAGTAATGCAGGAGATAAAAGATTTACTGCCGCCGCCTGTTGACGATGATTTGTGGGTGCCCTATCTGGGTCATGCTCTGGACGCCGGTATGGCAACACTTTTCGCAGAGGAGATTATCGAGGCCTGCAAGTACTTGATAGGGCCCAATCCGGTGGACGGTATCTGGCTGGGTGCGGCCGACGACGTAATCCTCCGCGAACGCGGCATTCAGTTTGTGGATGGTACCGCGCCGGGCTTTGCAGCCATAGCCGGTGCTGCACCGGATGTGGAAACAGCGGTTGAAATCGCCCGTAAACTACAGGAACGCTGCCTGTATGTTTTTATGTCCGCGCACAATAACGGTACCACTTTCTCCGAGCAGCTCGTCGAAGGCGGGGTACAGTTGGGCTGGGAAACACGACTGGTGCCTTTCGGACCGGAAATCACATCGGCAATATATTCTCTTGGTTTTGCAAGCCGTGCAGCCCTAAGCTTCGGAGGCGTCCAGGCGGGCGATTTCCGACGCAATCTGCTCTATAATAAAAACAGAATCTTCGCCTTTGTTATGGCTTTGGGTAAGGTTACAGACGAATGGTATGCCACCGCCGCCGGTGCAATTAACTATGGTTTCCCTGTCATTGCTGATTCCGACATTCCGGAAATTCTTCCTACCGGCGTATGCACGTATGAGCACGTCGTATCGAAAATTCCTTATGACCAGATAGTAGAAAAAGCAGTCGAAGTCCGCGGCCTTAAGGTGAAAATCACCGAAATACCAATTCCGGTCTCTGTCAGCCCTGCCTTCGAAGGTGAACGTATCCGAAAGGAAGAAATGCACTGTGAGTTCGGCGGCCAGAGAACACCTGCCTTCGAATGGCTTCGAATGCGGGATATCAGTGAGGTTGAAGACGCAAAAGTTGAAGTGATAGGACCTGATTCGGATTCTCTTGAACTGGGTGGAAGGCTGCCGCTGGGTATTATAGTGGAAGTAGCCGGAAGAAAAATGCAGCCCGATTTCGAGCCTGTGCTTGAGCGACAGATACATACATTTTCGAACGAGGCACAGGGCCTATGGCATATGGGACAGCGGGACATAAACTGGGTGCGAATCAGCAAGGACGCTGCAAAGGCGGGTTTCAAGCTCGAGCATATAGGCAAGCTCCTGCACGCCAAATTCCATGACGAATATTCGAGCATTTTAGACAAGGTACAGGTCAAAATATACACCGACGAAAAGCAGGTGGAAGAGCTTCGCCAGCAGGCACAGGCCGTCTATGCAGAGCGTGATGTGCGATTGGCGGGTATGCAGGACGAAGATGTGGATACCTTTTATTCCTGCTTACTGTGTCAAAGTTTCGCTCCAAACCACGTCTGTGTAGTTTCGCCCGAACGACCGGGTCTTTGCGGTGCCTATAGCTGGCTGGACTGCCGGGCGGCATTCGAGATAATTCCATCAGGGCCGAATCAGCCCATCTCTAAAGGCAACTGCATCGAGCCAACCATCGGTCAATGGGATAAGGTAAACGCATTTGTCGTCAAGGCCAGTGGCGGCAATGTCGAGCGAATGAGCCAGTATAGTATGATTACCGATCCGATGACCTCCTGCGGCTGTTTCGAATGTATCGCCGCCGTACTGCCGTCAACAGGGGGAATAATGATAGTCAATAGAGAGTATCCCGAGATGACACCCTGTGGAATGAAGTTTTCGACACTGGCAGGGACCGTCGGAGGCGGCCAGCAAACACCAGGCTTCATCGGTCATTCCAAGCACTATATCTGCTCAAAAAAATTCATCCGCGCCGAAGGCGGGATTAAGCGGATTGTCTGGATGCCGAAAATACTCAAAGAAGAAATTAAGGATGCCCTCTCCGAAAGAATCAAGGAAATAGGATTTGATCCGGAAGAATTCTTCGCCAAAATTGCCGACGAGACCTCAGCCACAACCGAAGAAGAGGTGCTGGAATTTATCACCAAAAACGAGCATCCTGTAGCCACTTTAGAGCCTATGTTCTAACAAATGCCAGATATATCTCGTAAAAAAAGCACGAAACGAGGGATATTAAATAATATATAAAATACGAATAAAGGAAAAATACTATGGCACTAACAGGACTGGACATTTTCAAGCTCCTACCAAAAACCAACTGTAAAAAGTGCGGCATGCCTACATGCCTGGCCTTTGCTATGGCGCTTGCTCAAAAACGCGCCAAACTCGAAGACTGCCCCGACGTTTCTGAAGAAGCCAAAGAAAAACTTGCCGCCGCATCGGCCCCGCCAATGGCAAAAGTTGTATTCGGCACGGCAGACAACCAGGTCCAGCTTGGGCAGGAAACCGTAATATTCCGACATGAGGAGAAATTTTACAATCCGACCGCTCTTGCGGTAACCGTCTCGGACAAACTTACCGGCCAGGAGTTAGCCAAACGCATCGAAGCTGTAAATGCACTCCAGTTTGAGCGTATCGGTATCAAAATCGGAGTCAAGGCCATAGCTCTGGTCAATGACAGCGGCTCTTCCGATTCTTTTGCACAGGCCGCCGCAACAGTAAAAGACGCCGGTAATCTTGCTTTAATCCTGGTAACCGATTCACCCGATGCAATGGCAGCGGCGGCAGCTAAAACCAAGGAATCTGTGCCTTTACTTGCCTCGGCTACTCCGGAGACCGCCGAACAAATGGCAAAAATTGCCAGGGAAAACGGTTGTCCTATTGTAGGAAAGTCCGACTCACTCGATGCTCTGGCGGAACTTACTGAAAAAACAAAGGCCGCAGGAGTAGAAGATATAGTATTAAACATCCAGAGCCCGGATCTGCAAAGTCAACTACTTAATCTTTCAAAGATGCGGGCACTGGCCTTGAAAAAAGCGTTCAGACCGCTCGGATATCCGACAATATCATTTGCAACTGACGGCGACACTGATGCACAGTTAGCTTCGGCCATAAGTCTGATTTGTAAATACGCCGGTATAGTGGTACTCGACACTGTCGAACCGAACGCGATTTTGCCCATGCTGACTGCGGTGATGAACATCTATACAGATCCGCAAAAGCCAGTCCAGGTAGAGCCAAAAATCTATCGCATCGGCGAAGCTAATGAGAATTCACCGGTAATGTTTACAACGAACTTTTCACTTACATATTACACTGTGGAATCGGACGTCGAGTCCAGCAGGATACCAAGCTATATCCTCGTGGTTGACACCGAGGGCACAAGTGTCCTGACGGCTTATTCAGGGGACAAGCTCAATGAAAAAACAGTGGCTGACGCCATGACCAAACACGGCGTGGCAGATCTTGTCAAGCACCGTAAACTAATCATCCCCGGCTATGTCGCCGTAATGAGCGGCAAACTCGAAGAGGCCACAAACTGGGAGGTTATGGTCGGCCCAAGAGAATGTTCGATGCTGCCTAAATATCTCCAGGAGATCTGGAATTAAACTGGACGCTCTGTGCTCGACGTAAGATACTGAAGAAAAGGAGAAATCGGGCATTTAGCGTCAAGTATAGACAATGGAAGAGAGCAAGAAGAAACAATACACAATTCGTTTCGAACCCAGCGGCTTAAAGATAAAAGTGCCTTCGGGGGCAGTTCTGCTCGATGCCGCCCACAAAGCCGGCATTTATTTAAGCAGTATCTGCGGCGGAGACGGATATTGCGGTAAATGCAAAGTAATAATTGACGAGGGACAATTTCAAAGCAAGCCAACCGCTTTACTTACACCGGACGAAGTGCGGGAGAATATAGTCCTTGCCTGCCAGACCAAAGTACTTTCCGATATGACCATAACTGTTCCAAGGTCTCATACTTTGGAAACAAGTCAAATACTTATGGACTCGGACGCCCACAGATTCAGTGATCTGCCGTCAGAAGTACGGGAAGGAATATTTGAGTTCGACCCTCTGGTTCGTAAAATCTGCGTTGGGATGTCACCGCCCACAGTGCACGACCACACTGCAGACCACGAGCGCCTGTATCTGGCAATACGCGAACAGATCGACGCCCCTATAATGCAAACCGGTTTCCGTCTCCTTCAAAAACTATCCGGATTGCTGCAAAGCAGCGACTATAAGGTTACAGTAACGGCAGGTCGTCGGGGAGAAACCACCGAGGTTATCGAGGTCGAGCCTGGCAATCATTGCAAGAGAAACTTTGCCGTCGCTGTTGACCTTGGTACGACAACCGTTGTGGCCCACCTTGTCGATCTGACAAAAGCCACTACAATAGATACCGAAGCAACTTACAACAGCCAGATAAACTTCGGCGAGGATTATATTCGCCGAATCATTTACGCAGAAGAAAACGACGCCTTTGATGAAATGCAAAATCGCATCGTTAATGACGTCAACAATCTAATTGTAACACTGGCTTCGAGACAGAAGGTTGATTTACAGGACCTGAATGCCATCGTTTGTGCCGGCAACACTGCGATGGTGCATTTTTTACTGAATCTTGATCCAACTCGAATTCGCAGAGAGCCGTATATCGCCTCAGCCGGCTTTGTGCCGCCGATTAGAGCCGCAGAAGCAGGCATCCAAATCAATAAACGAGGTTTATTATACTGCCTGCCCAGTGTGGCCGCCTATGTCGGCAGCGATATAGTAGCAGGCGTTCTAACAACGCGAATCTTTACCCAGAAAGGCGTTTCACTCTTTATCGACATAGGAACAAACGGTGAAGTGGTTCTTGGTAATAAAGAGTGGCTCGCCTGCGCTTCAAGCTCGGCTGGCCCTGCGTTCGAAGGAAGCGGAGTTAAACACGGCATGAGAGCGGGAGCCGGCGCTATAGAAAAACTCACTATTCTCGACGATGGTTCCATAGAGCTTAAGATAATTGGCCAGAAACATCCGGTCGGCATCTGCGGGTCGGGACTTCTGGACACACTTGCCGAATTATTTACCAAAGGAGTCATAGATCGAACAGGACGCCTCAAAGACAACGGCCAGCCAAGATTAACCGAAGGCGATGAGGGCCGGCAGTTCCAAATATCCCCTGCAGATAACGAGCACCAGGAAATAGTAATTACACAGGCGGACATCGACAATCTGATACGTTCCAAAGCCGGCGTTTTTGCCTCTATCAAAGTGCTTATGGAAGCGACTCAAACAACCTCCGAGGACCTGGAGGCGGTTTATTTAGCCGGTGGATTCGGAAACTTCCTGAATATTCAGCAGGCAGTTAATATTGGAATGCTGCCGGATGTGCCGGTGGAGAAGATGCGGTTTGTGGGTAACACATCCATAGCAGGTGCAAAGACGGTTCTGCTAAGTCGGCAAGCCCTTGAAACAGCCGAAAAAATCGCCGAAGGTATGACATATTTTGATCTGATGAGCCATCCGGGATATATGGATGAATTTACAAGAGCTAATTTCCTGCCGCACACGGATTTATCATTGTTCCCATCCGTATCAGCAGTAAAGTGTGAAACATGAAGTTCCAACGCTATACGAGACAGAAAAAATGGCAACAACAATTGCAGTAAGTGGAAAAGGCGGCTCGGGTAAGACAACCTTAGCAGCTATGTTTACAAGGTTCCTGCTTGAGCAGGCCGACAGAAAAAGTGTCATTGTGGTGGATGCCGACCCAAATTCCTGCCTTGGTTTGACATTGGGGATTGAGCCGGAAATCACCGTCGCAGACATCCGTGAAGAAGCCCGTTCTAAACCGCCAAGTAACGCCGGTATGGATAAGGTACGTTCGATGGAATATGGAATACAGCAGGCGATTACTGAGGCCGAAGGCTTCGACTTACTCACAATGGGCCGGCCGGAAGGACCGAGCTGCTACTGCGCTGTTAATAATATGCTTCGAAAGTTCCTGGACCAGCTTGGTTCTCAGTATGATTTCGTGATTATTGACAACGAGGCGGGAATGGAGCATCTTTCCCGCCGAACCACCAATAATGTTGACATGCTGTGCATCGTAGCGGAACCGAACACCATCGGCACCCTCACTGCCAAGAGGATTTTTGACCTTTCTAAAAAATTACCAATCGCCGTAAAGCAAACAGGTATCATATGGAACAGGGCCGATAGCGATAAAGAAATAGACGGGATAGACAGCTTCGGACATATACCTTATGATAAGTCGGTTTTTGATGACTCAATGCATAACAAGACGGTCTTTGACCTTGAAAATGACAGCCCGGCTTTTTCAGCGGCGCGTAAAATATTCGAAGAGATATTAGTTTCGAGCTCGCAGACTGCGAACCCCGAGCTATAAATGATAAACATTATTGGAGGTCTTAAAATGCCAGTTCCTGAAATTGCAGAGAGATTTACCGGCTCAGTAAACTGCCTTACACTTGGCGCAACAAAAGAAGACGGAGGCACTCGAACCTCAACGGTAACCATAGGTGGAGCGAGTAATGTCGTTTATGGCAGTTCTTCAGCCGATGCTGGTGAAAAACCGGTTATTGCCATGGACGTTCTGGATAGTAAGCCTGATGACTGGCCAGATGTATTGCTTGAACCATATAAAGATGTGCTGGACAGCCCCGGTGACTGGGCCAAAAAATGCGTAGAAGAGTATGGAGCAGAGTTAATTTGTATAAAATTCGAGGGTATTCATCCGGATAAGGGCGATAAAGACGCCGATCACGCTATCAAGGTGACCGAGGAAGTCTTAAAAGCAGTCGGGGTGCCTCTTGTGCTCTGGGGCTGTGGAAATGACCAAAAAGACAACCAGGTTATGCCCAAGGTAAGCGGTGCGGCAAAAGGTGAAAAATGCCTCATTGGGACCGTCACAGAGGACAATTACAAATCTTTGACCGCCATTGCTTTAGCCGATGGTCATTATCTCATAACCGAGGCCCCGCTGGATATCAATATCGCCAAGCAGGTCAATATTTTAGCTTCTGATATGGGCTTCCCGCTGGAGCGAATAGTAACGTTCCAGGCCACAGGAGCGCTGGGATATGGAATAGAATACGCATATTCGATTCAGGAACGCCAGCGTATCGCCGCCTTGACCGGCGACAAGATGATGGCCATGCCGGTAATTTGTGACGTCGGATATGAATCATGGCGGGCCAAAGAAGCCAAGGTCACAGACGCACCGGACTGGGGACCGGCTGAGGACCGGGGACCCATGTGGGAAGTAGCGACCGCCGTCTGCCTCCTGCAGGCCGGCGTTGATATAATTCGGATTCGCCATCCCCGAGCCGCCGTTGCAGTAAATAATTTCATCAATCAGGTCTGGCAAAATAAAAAATCATAGGGGCAGCCACATTTCGATTTGCCCTTACAAGGAGAAAGGAAAAAATCACTATGATATTAATTGCAGAACGAATAAATGGGATGTTCAGAGACGTCAAGCAGGCTATCGCAGATAAAAATAAGAAAGTCATTCAGGACCTAGCTAAAAAGCAGACTGATGCCGGCGCTGCATATCTGGATGTGAACGTAGGTACAGCCGCCGCCGACCAGGAAGGAACGATTCAGTGGCTTGTCGAGACTATCCAGGAAACCTGCTCCACACCGCTTTGCCTCGATTCTCAGAAACCTACTGTTATTGCCGCGGGATTAAAGGTCATTAACGCCGAAAATGGCGTCCTGCTGAACTCTACGCCTTTGAATAAGAAAAGTAACGAAGAAATTTTTGATAAATACGTTGAAATGGCCAACCAGGCAGGCCCGAAAGCCTCCCTTATAGCCCTTACTATGGATAAAAATGGCGTCCCCCAGGATACCGATACCCGCGTAGCCATAGCTGCAGAAATCGTGTCAAAGGCCATGGAAAAAGGTTTCGATACCCAGCGACTGTTCATTGATACCATTGTTTTACCCGTAAAAGTACCGAACGCACAATCCCAACCCGGCAATATCTTAGCTGCGATGGACCAGATAAAATATTTGTCTGACCCGCCCCCCCATATGACAATTGGATTGTCAAATCTTTCTCAGGGAGCATCGGAAAGAAGCATGATAAACCGGGTATTTCTCGCTATGGCAATTTCTCACGGTCTGGACTCAGCTATTGCCGACGTATTCGACCAGGCCCTGATGAACGTTGTAGCTACGTCTGATTTGCTGATGAATAAGCAAATATATTCGGACTCTTTCCTGAAGGCCTATGGCTAAGCAAACAAAGGTTAATGGCTCTTAAAACCTAATAAAAAACGGATGAGGCCATAAATACACAAATAGCAGAATAGTGCAAAAAAAAAGTTCTAAAGTCATACTTTCTTCGGCAGTTTTCAAGGATAATACTGCACCCCTGCAAAAGCTCCTATCTTCACAGGGCCGGGTACAGAATATAAACGTCGTGTAACAGAACGAACCAATATTACAATATATGAGGGAATACCTATGAAGCTTGACGCAACAAAAATGAAGGATTGGCAGATTGCAGAGGCTGCCGAGGAAGAAATGAAACCTGTTAGCCAGCTTGCCAAAGAGATGGGCTTAAAAGACAGTGAGCTTATTCCAATGGGGCGTAAGCTGGCTAAAGTCGATTATCAACAAGCCCTTGCCCGCCTCAAGGGTACACCTTCGGCAAAGTACATTGACGTTACAGCCATCACACCTACACCTCTGGGTGAAGGTAAAACAACTACGGCGGTCGGTTTGATTGAAGGCCTCGGAAAACTGAAAAAACGCGTCGTCGGGGCAATCCGACAGCCCAGTGGCGGTCCTACCTTCAATATTAAAGGATCAGCGGCCGGCGGAGGTCTGGCACAGTGCATTCCATTGACTCCCTTTTCTATCCGCCTGACAGGTGACATCGACTGTATTACAAACGCCCACAACCTGGCCATGGTCGCCCTGACCTCACGTTTGCAGCATGAACGCAACTATGATGATGCCCGCCTGGCTAAAAGCAACCTAAAGCGCATAGATATTGATCCTGAAAGTGTGCAAATGAAATGGGCGATGGACTTCTGTGCTCAGGCACTGCGTGATATCAGGATAGGACGAGGCGGAAAAATGGATGGCTACGAGATGGACTCAGGCTTTCAAATTACCGTCTCAAGTGAAATCATGGCGATACTCGCAGTTGCCAGGGACTTAAAAGACCTGCGAGAGCGTATGGCTAAAATAGTTGTGGCCTACGATAAAAAGGGCAACGAAGTAACAGCCGCCGACCTTGAGGTTGACGGTGCTATGACCGCCTGGATGGCTGATGCAATAAATCCTAACCTGCTCCAGACCATTGAAGGCCAGCCGGTTTTCGTGCATGCAGGCCCATTCGCAAACATTGCTGTCGGCCAAAGCTCCATTATCGCAGATATGATCGGGACAAAATTAGGTGATTACCACGTCACAGAGAGCGGCTTCGGGGCCGATATTGGATTTGAGAAGTTCTGGAATATAAAATGCCGTATGTCCGGCCTGGTACCGAACACAGTCGTTATTGTCGCCACTGTTCGCGCCCTGAAGATGCACGGCGGGGGACCTGCTGTGAAACCCGGCATACCACTCAGCAAGGAATACACCAGCGAAAACCTCGAACTGCTTGAAAAAGGCTGTGAGAACCTGATTGCCCATATCGAAACGGTAAAGAAAAGCGGTGTTCGCCCCGTCGTTTGCGTAAACAGCTTCTACACCGACACCAAGGCTGAAATTGATTTCGTCCGGAAAATAGCCGACCAGAACGGAGCTTTGGCTGCGGTTTCCGAACACTGGCTCAAAGGCGGCGACGGTGCAATCGAGCTGGCGGAAGCCGTGATTGAGGCCTGCAGCGAAACCAACAAATTCAAGTTCCTTTATGAGCTGGAGACTCCACTTAGAAAACGTATTGAACTAATCGCCAAAGAAGTCTATGGAGCAAGTGGTGTAACTTATAGCGATGAGGCACTGGCAAAAGCCAAAGCCATGGAAGCCGACCCGGCCAGCAAGACTTTAGGCACCTGTATGGTCAAGACCCATCTTAGCCTATCACACGACCCGGACCTGAAGGGAAGGCCCGCCGGCTGGGAGCTTCCGATTCGCGATATTCTTGTTTACAAAGGTGCAGGCTTTATCGTGCCCGTAGCCGGAGCGATTAAGCTGATGCCCGGCACGGCATCGAACCCGGCTTTCCGCAATATCGATGTGGATGTAAAAACCGGAAAGGTCCAGGGGCTGTTCTAAAAGAAGCTGAAGTGAGCTAAAGTGAACTAAAGTAAATTAAAGTGTCTAAAGTGAGCTAAAGTTATGGAAAATCTTTATTTAATTTTAGGCACTTTAGGCACTTTAAACTTTAGGCACTTGAAACATTAAGGAGTGACCGATGACTGCACAAATTATAGATGGCAAACAAGTGGCCGCAGATATGCGGGCGGAATTGAAGGACGAAGTCGCCGGGCTAAAAGAAAAGGGCATCGTTCCCGGGCTTGGAGTTGTCCTGGTAGGCGAAGACCCTGCTTCAAAATCCTATGTTACCGCAAAAGAGCGTGCCTGTGAAGATATTGGAATTTATTCCGACGACAACCGCCTACCTGCTTCAAGCTCACAGGAAGAACTGATGGCTTTGGTAGAGAAAATGAACAACGACCCGAAAATCAACGGCATTCTCGTTCAGTTACCTCTACCGAAGGGTCTTAACGAGGCAGAGGTACTGCTTGCAATTGACCCCGCCAAAGATGTTGACGGATTTCATCCTGTGAATGTCGGCAAAATGGTGGTAGGTGAAAAGGCGTTTCTGCCCTGCACGCCTCACGGTGTTATCCAGCTCTTGAAACGCAGCGGCGTCACTATTGAGGGAGCTGAGGTTGTAATCGTCGGGAGAAGCAACATAGTCGGCAAACCTCTGGCAAATATGCTTATCCAGAAAAAGCCCAACGCCAACGCAACCGTAACCGTCTGTCATACACGCACCAAAGACCTTGCTTATCACACAAAGCGGGCGGACATCGTCATCGCCGCCGCAGGCCGCCCGAATACTGTTACGGCGGATATGATTAAAGAAGGCGTGGTTGTAATTGATGTCGGGGTCAATCGCGTCGAGGATGCTACAAAGAAAAAAGGTTATCGTCTTGTAGGGGATGTGGATTTCGAGACCGTAAAGGAAAAGGCCTCATTTATTACCCCCGTCCCGGGCGGCGTAGGCCCAATGACAATAACTATGCTGCTTTACAATACGGTGGAATCTGCCAAAAGGGCCGCCGGTATTGAAATCGAATAATAATTGCAGAAAACAACAACTGAAAATATAAAGGCCTATTTTACAGTCTGTTTCACCTGCTGTTAAAAGTGCTATAGAGAATCTCTTTCAGAAAATTTAAAAACTATCAGACCAATATTGTTTTTTTCCGCCCTTTTTTAATTAAATCTACCAATTCTTTAATAATTTATTCTAATATCCGATAATTTCTGCCCGCAGCACTTGACATTGACCCCCCCTCGCATATAATGGCTGATTTTACTTCAATAGGTTTATAATATTTCGATAAGGAGAAATAATTTTGAACAAAAGAGTTTTGTTAACTATCATGTTATTGTTACTTGTGGTGAGTATGGCACAGGCAGAAGAGGACCAGTTGGGCGTTACTCTCGATCTGACTTATTTGAGTAAGTGGCTGACAAAGGGCGCCTATGGTTATGGGCAACAAGGCGCGCTTTTCAAAACCATAGACCTTGACTTCTACGGCACAGGTTTTGGCCTGAAAGTTACACACCGCAATGCCCTGTCAAGCGGTTATGTTGACAATCAGAGGCTCGATTACAGGCCATATTACAAAAGTACACTTTTTGAAGGTGAACCTTACGCTACAAACTATAATCTCAGCGTTGGATATGAACACTATACCGGCCTGACCCATAATGTGGCTAATACCACGTACGAGTGGATATTTGCCTTTTCCTGGCCAAATATTATACCAGATGGGTTAATCCCAAAATATGTCGCTCATTATGAATATCCCGCGGGCAGCGGCTATACTCATAACGATGTAACAGGCTGGGTCCACCGTTTCGGCCTTGGCAAAAACATCGATATAATCGAACTGCCGTCTCCTCTCAATATATCCGGCGAAATCGCCTACACAGACGGCCTTGGCGGTAAAGCTAAAGATTCCGACTGGTCATATGCGGCCTTTGGCTTCTCAACAAAATTTAACTTGACCGACCATCTGACTTTTGCCCCGGGTGTTTACTATCAGATAACTATGGACAAATCGATCAACCCCGATAAAGACTTAACATATTGCATATTGAGTATGAAATACAAATTCTGAACCAGCACTAATCTGCTTCGCTCGGATGTCATTATAATGTATAGCTCAAAAAATAGAATTGTGAATTTTAATCGCCCGGCGCAATTAACAGATTAGTGCTGGTCAAAGGAACAATAATCCTCAGTTTTCAAAGGAGAACTTTATGGCACAAGAAAAAGGAATTGACTCTCTAATGACCGAAAATCGGACTTTTCCACCACCGGATTCAGTTAAGACCAACGCTTATATAAACAGCCCGGACCAATATCAGCAGATGTGGGAAAAGTCTATTAACGAACCGGACGCTTTCTGGCTGGAACAGGCAAAAACCCTCTCCTGGTTTAAGGAGCCCACCAAGAGTCTCCGCTATACGTGGGACACGAAAAATCGTAAAATTGAGCACACATGGTTTGCCGACGGCCAACTGAACGTTACATATAACTGCCTCGACAGACATCTTGGAACGCCAATCGAGAACAAAACCGCACTGCTCTGGCAGGGTGAAGACGAAGACAAGGTCAGGAAATTCACCTACAAAGAACTGCACAAGCAGGTTTGCAAATTCGCCAATGTGCTCAAATCAAAGGGCATAAACAAAGGCGACCGTGTGGCCATTTACATGCCGATGGTCCCCGAACTTCCCATCGTTATGCTCGCATGCGCACGCATCGGTGCTATTCACTCGATCATTTTCGGCGGATTCAGCTCCGAAGCCATCGAAGGCCGCATCAACGACTCCGACTGCAAAATGCTTATAACCTCAAATGTTTCGCTGCGCGCCGGCAAGCACATCAAGCTCAAGGATATCGCCGACGTTGCACTGGAAAAAACACCTACTATTGAAAGTGTAATAGTCACTAAAGTCAATGATGAACCCTGCAATATGAAAGAAGGAAGGGACCTGTGGTATCACGACGAGATGGCAAATGCAGACGAACATTGCGATGCAGAACCTATGAACGCCGATGACCCATTGTTTATCCTTTATACATCCGGCTCGACAGGTAAGCCCAAGGGTGTAGTCCACATTACGGGTGGATATCTTTTGCACACCACTCTCACTCACAAAATCGTATTCAATATTCATGACGACGATATTTTCTGGTGCACCGCAGACATCGGCTGGGTAACCGGACACAGCTACATCGTCTATGGCCCGCTCGCAAACGGCAACACTTCACTGATGTTTGAAGGAGTACCTACCTATCCGGATGCAGGACGCTTCTGGAGTATTTGTGACAAATTCGGCGTTACTGTTTTCTATACCGCCCCCACTGCCATCCGGGCCCTTATGCGGCTTGGAGATGAATGGCCCGCCAAATATAAACTCGATAACCTCAGAATTCTCGGAACGGTCGGTGAACCGATAAATCCCGAAGCATGGATGTGGTATTACGAGAAAATCGGCCGTAACAAATGCCCAATCGTCGATACTTGGTGGCAGACAGAGACCGGTGGATTTATGATTACACCTCTGCCGGGCGCCCACACATTAAAGCCGGGCAGCGCTTCCCGTCCATTCTTCGGTGTTGACCCTGTTATTCTACGCGACGACGGCAGCAATTGTGATGTTAACGAAGGCGGCAAGCTGTGTATCCGAAAACCATGGCCCGGAATGATGAGCACGATGTGGGGTGACCATGACAGGTTCATAGATACGTACTTCACAATGTACGACAATATATATTTCGCCGGCGATGGCTGCCGTATTGACGAAGACGGTGATTACTGGTTAATGGGCAGAATCGACGATGTTGTCAACGTCTCAGGCCACCGTATCGGAACCGCAGAGGTTGAAAGCGCTCTGGTCAGTCACGAAAAAGTCGCCGAAGCCGCCGTTACACCAATGCCTCATGAGGTTAAAGGACAGACACTGTACGCCTTTGTTACACTTGTAGGTGGTGTCGAGGAAAGCGAAAAGCTGAAGAAGGAACTCGTTAAACACGTGCGAAAGGAAATCGGACCCATCGCAACACCCGAAGCCATTCAGTTTGCTCCTTCACTCCCGAAAACCCGCTCCGGCAAAATTATGCGCCGAATACTGCGAAAAATAGCTGAAAAGAACACGGACAACCTTGGAGATATTACCACACTTGCAGATCCAGGCGTAGTCGAAGCATTAATTAAAGGCCGGGGTGAATAATTTTACCTGCATTAAAAGATGCCAAAAAAACCGGACGTGTGTTTTAATCGCACGTCCGGTCTATTGTCAATTAAAGGAACTATAATGATGAGCGAAGAAATAACGGCGAAACCAGAAGCCGAAAATCATGGCTGGCGTGTTACGTTTACGGGGATGGGAATTAATCTCGCCCTCGGTATTCTGTACTCCTGGAGCGTTATCAGTAAGCGTGTGCCCGAAGACTGGGGCTGGAATGAAGACGACAAATCCCTTCCTTACATGATTGCCTGCCTGATATTTTCAATTATTATGGTCCCTGCCGGAAGATTGCAGGACAAAATCAGTCCACGTCTGGTAGCAACAATTGGAGGAGTATTAGTGGGGCTCGGTTTTGTAATCGCCAGCTTGACAACATCCCCCTTTGCTTTTACCATTGGCTTTGGCATACTTGCCGGCGCAGGCATCGGATTCGGTTATGCATCAGCAACACCGCCGGCCATAAAGTGGTTTCCGGCGGCGAAGACAGGCCTTATCGCGGGAATTGTAGTTTCAGGTTTCGGTTTGGCTTCGGTATATGCTGCTCCACTGACAACATGGCTCATAGTAAATCTTAGTTTCAAAACAGCAATACTGCTTCTGGGTATTGCGTTTCTGATTGTTGTGGTTGGTCTTGCTCAGATATTAAAACCGCCACCGGCCGGTTACATTCCACCTGGTTCCATACCGGCAAATTCAGATGCCAAAGCTAACAAAAAGAAAGAAGATTTTCTGCCGAAAGAGATGCTTACTACCTGGCAATTCTATGTCATCTGGTTCATGTATGTATGCGGAGCAGGGGCCGGTCTTATGGTAATCTCAAAGCTTGCAGCAATTGCAGACAAGCAGGTCGGAATAACCACCATGGGATTCGTCCTGGTAGCAGTGCTTGCCATCGGCAACGGCGGCGGACGCATTACTGCCGGTATGCTCAGCGACAAAATTGGTCGCAAGGCAACGATGTTTATCTGCTTTCTCTTTCAGGCGTTTCTTATATTTCTACTATCAAGAGCAAGTAGTGAAAACGCCCTTGGGACGATACCCATCATGGCAATTATCTCAGCCCTAATCGGCGCAAACTACGGGGCCAACCTTTCGCTTTTCCCGTCTATCACCAAAGATTTTTATGGCCTGAAAAACTTTGGAATGAATTACGGGCTGGTTTTCACAGCCTGGGGCGTTGGAGGTTTTATGCTGGCAAAACTCGCCGGAACAATGTATGTCAGGCATCAAACTTTTGATATCGCCTATTACGGTGCTTCAGCCCTGTTGATACTCGCTGCGATAATGACAATGCTCGTCAAAGCGCCGCACCACACACTCGTAACCAACGAAGCATAAATTGGCAAAAAAACTCTGATAAACACCAACGGCCTGAACATTTTTTGTCCAGGCCGTCTTTTTTATATCCTGACAGCAACTAAAGTTTATGAATTGGAAATATATTTGTCTTAACTGCTTCTATCGTTGCCTCTACCGCCGGGACTACCATTTCGCTTTGTGTCTGGCTCACAGCAACTGCCCTGTCCCGCAACCCCCCTTGCCAGTCTGTACTTTCCAGCATAACACCCCCAACGCCATGATGCATATCATGGCCGCTTTCAGCTCCGGCAAAAATGCTCCAGGCCAAAGCCCAGGCTCTTACGGTGCTTTCGATATTGTAACCGCCGCCTCCCGTCGCAACTATTGGTTTGTCAAAACTTAACAGGTGCTCGATAACTTCGGCGTAAGAATTGTTCGTAAGACACAGATGTGCAAGCGGGTCGCCCACAAGAGCATCGGCTCCTAATTCAAAAACAATTACATCAGGATTGTATGCGCCAATTAACGGCAGTGCGATACGCTCGAATGCCTTCATATACACCTCATCATAAGTGCCGACCGGAAGAGGAACATTTACGCAGTAGCCCTTACCTTCGCCTTTGCCCATTTCTTCTACGAATCCTGTTCCGGGAAACAGTGTTTCAGGACTCTCATGAAATGATATTGTCATCACATCACATCTGTCATAGAATCCGTATGCCACGCCGTCGCCGTGATGAACGTCCACATCAAGATACAGAACCCGCTTGCCTTCTTCAGCCAAAACCATACATGCCAGAGCTACGTCATTAATATAGCAAAAGCCGGATGCCCGTTCCGGCCCGGCATGATGAAATCCACCTGATGGATTAAACGTTACCTCAGCAGAATCCGACAGAATCAGCTTGGCGCCGGTAAGTGTCCCTCCGGTGGCCAGAACTCCGTAGTCATACATCCCGGCAAAAACAGGGCAATCCAGTGTGCCGATTCCCATGTCAAGCGCCTCGGTATCCCAGCGGCCTTTCGCGGCTGTTTTTAATGCATGCAGATAACGGGCTGAGTGAAATTTCTTCAGAACAACTCTCTCGGCAGGCACCGGCGCTACTTCAGTCCTGTTGTCACCGGAAAGCAGAGCCATGGAGTTTAGAATCTTTCTCACCTTACCCGCCCTGCTCGTATTAAAAGGACAATCAGCCGGATAACTAAAATTCTCAAGCTCCGATGAATAAATAAAAGCAGCTTTTTTCGTTCCCAAAGTTACTCCTACTTTTCCTGCTTTGTCAAATCGTACGTAATATCATAGGCGTAGCCGTCGAATTCGGTGTTCACCATGTAGCCTGAGTTATGAAAAATAGCAAGCATCGGTTCATTCGTCGGCAATACTTTTGCATAGAACTTTTTTACGCCGCGTTGTTTCGCTATTTGAGTAATGTAGTCCAGCAGAAAGGTACCCATTCCCTTTTGCTGCCATTCATCCTGTACAAGAAAGGCCACTTCCGCCACACGTGTTTTAGGGTCAAGAAAATATTGAACAAGGGCAACGATTTCCTCGCCTGAAACACGGGGAATAATACCAACAATGGCAATATCCTGCCGATAGTCGATATTGGTGAATCGTTGAATATCTCTATGAGGGAATACTACTGTGTGGGTCATATAGCGAGTGCGAATGGATTCTTCGCTGAGTGAATACAGCATTTCCGAAAGTGCCGGCTCATCCGTAGGTTTAACTGCTCTGAAGAATATCTCCGTACCATCGCGCAGTGTTTCATAGCGCTCCAGCTCATCAGGATAAGTAACCTGCTCCCAGGCCAGCTCTATCTGGTCTTCATAAATATAATTTTGAGCCTTCGCCGCCTGGATAAGCTCTTTCCTGAACTTGGGATGCGCGATATTAATCAGGTCCAGCACTCTTTTTCTAATACTTTTACCGTGCAAATATGCAATCCCATATTCGGTAACTACATAGTGGATATCTCCTCTCGTCGTAACCACCCCGGCCCCTTCGGTCAGACGCGGCACAATCCTCGAAATCTTTCCGTCGCTCGCGGTAGAGGGCATCGCAATTATAGCTTTGCCCCCCCTGCTTCGCGCAGCCCCGCGGATAAAATCAACCTGACCGCCAATGCCACTGTAGAATTTATAACCCAAAGAGTCCGAGCAGACCTGGCCTGTCAAATCGATTTCCAGTCCGACGTTAATTCCAACCATTTTCTCGTGCTGGCTGATGATATAAATATCGTTGACATACTCTGTAGGATAAAATTCGAAGAAGGGATTATTATTGATAAAATCGTATAACTTCCGCGAGCCCATGCAAAAGCTCGCCACAATCTTCCCTCTATTCAGAGACTTTTTTGCGCATGTAATTGCCCCGCACTCAATCAGGTCAATTATCCAGTCGCTGAACATCTCTGTGTGAACGCCGAGGTCTTTCTTATACACCAGATATTCAGCCAGCGCCTGGGGGATACGTCCAATGCCACACTCAATGGTGCTGCCGTCTTCGACAAGACTGGCGATATTCTGGCCGATACGGCGTAATGTATCATCCGACTCAGGAACAGGGACCTCGATTATGTCCTCATCAAAAGGAACCAGCATATCGATGGCATTGACATGAATAAAACTGTCGCCGAATGTCCGAGGCATACGGCTGTTGACCTGTGCAATTACATACCTGGCATTTGCAGCGGCAGATTTAACAATATCCACAGAGACACCCAGACTGCACAGACCGTTTACATCCGGCTCAGTTACAGAAATCAGGGCAACATCGACGGGAATCCTTCCGGTCTCGAACTCAAGCGGTATCTCAGACAGGAATATCGGTGTATAATCTCCGATACCTTTCTGTAAAGCATCGCGCACATTATCAGCAATAAAAAAACTATTCATCTTGAACTTTTCGCGGAACTTCTCGTCGGCATACGGTGCAGCACCCATCGTCAACAGATGTATGATATGAGCGTCGTAAATGTGGCTGGAATATTCAACCAAAGCATTTACAAGATGTTGCGGCTGGCCACAACCGGTCCCTATAAATATATTGTTGCCGGACTTAATTAATTTCATTGCCGCTGCAGCAGTACCTATCTTCTCTTGATATTTTTCTTTCCAGTTAAATTCCTGCATATTTAATTCTCTATACTCATTCTGGCATCGACAGCAATCGGCGTTGTGCCTTCGGGGCCAACAACATACGGATTTATGTCCATCTCCTGAATCTGAGGAAATTCCGTAACTAATTGTGAAAGTCTTTGCAATCCTTCGGCTATTGCTTTTATATCCACACCCTCCTGGCCGCGCACTCCCTTTAGCATTTGATACGTCTTTGTGTTAATCAGCATTTGCTCGGCCTCCTCGGCAGTCAAAGGAGCAAGATAAAATGAGACGTCCTTAAGGACTTCCACCATTATCCCGCCCATACCGAACATCATCAATGGACCAAAATGCGGGTCACGATGCATACCAAGGATAACTTCTTTGCCGACCTTGCACATCTCCTGTACAAGAACACCAAGTATATTTGCTTCCGGCTGTTTTTTGGGTATTCGGTACATCATCAGGTCGAAGGCATCTTTAACTTCCTGCTCGCTATTGAGACCAACCTTAACACCACCAACATCAGACTTGTGCAATATATCAGGCGACCAAATCTTCAATACGACAGGGAATCCCAACTGTTGAGCAATATTTGCAGCCTGCTCAGATGTAGTTGCGATAGAACCTTTAGGTGTAACAAAACCGTACGCTTCGAGTATCTCCTTTGATTCGGTCTCTCCGATTTCCCGGATACCCTGTCGCTGGTGTCTTTCGATAATACCTTCAACCTTACGTCGATTAACCGGAAACAGTTTAACGACTCGTTTCGGCCTGGAACACCACCTTACATAATCAGTCATAACTTTGATTGTTGCTACGGCACTTTCAGGGCAATCTATTACAGGGATTTTTCCTTCACGCAGGATTCTTACACCATCTTCGATTTTGTCGGCCCCCAGGAAACAGGCAAAAATCGGTTTCACAGGTTTCTCCCGAGATACTTTGACAACCGCCTCAGCAGTACCCTCGGATTCAGTCATCGCCTGTGGAGTCAGAAGCACAAGAATCGTATCTACATTGGGATCATCAAGAACAACATCAATCGCAAATTCATACCGGTCAGCTAATGCATCTCCCAAAACATCTATAGGATTATATAAGTTCGCAGCCACCGGTAGTCTGGACGCTAATTTACTTATCGTCTCATCGGTTAGTTTCGCAAAGCTGAGCCCCTCTCTCTCGATAGCATCAGCGGCCATAATCCCGGGACCGCCCGCATTGGTAATAACAGCAACACGCAGGCCGGCCGGAAGCGGCTGATTTCCAAAGGCCTGGGCATAATCAAATTGTTCCTTAATAGAATTACATCGAATTATTCCCGCCCGTTCAAATACACACTCGTATGCTGTTTCACTGCCGGCCAAACTTCCGGTATGTGATGAGGCCGCCTTTGCTCCTGCCGTCGTTCCGCCGGATTTCATAAGAAGTATAGGTTTATGATGAGAAATTCGCTCCGCCTGGCTGACAAAAGCATTACCATCCGTAATACTTTCAAGATAGCCTGCGATAACTTTAGTTTCAGCATCCTCACCTAAAACCTTTATCAAATCCAATTCATCTACATCTGCTTTGTTGCCTATGCTGATGAGCTTACTGAAACCGATACTGTTCGTGTCAGCCATATCAAGAACAGCCGCCAATAACGCACCTGACTGTGAAATGTATCCGATGGCGCCGGCCGCCGGCATTGTTCCGCCGAAACTTGCATTTACATTGTGGGCAGGCACTATCACTCCAAGACAGTTGGGGCCAATGACTCTGATTCCTGCCTGTCCGGCTATTTGTATAATCTGCTGCTCAAGTTCCCTGCCTTCTTCGCCAACCTCTTTAAATCCGGCCGTAATAATAATGACTGCCCGTGTCCCAATCTTTGCGCACTGCTGCATAATTGACGGAACAAACCTGGCAGGAACGATAATAATCACAAGTTCCGGCATCTGTTTAATAGATTCAAGGTCAGGATAACACTTCAATCCTTCAATATTATCCGCTTTCGGATTAACCGGGTATATTTGACCTTTAAATCCCGCTTCCATCATATTGGCTAAAATTTCGTATCCAACCTTACTTTTCTGACGGGACGCGCCAACTATAGCAACAGACTTGGGATTAAAAAAACTTTCAAAACTCATTACGACAGATATCCTTTCAATACCAATCTTAGGGCCAATAAAGAAAGGGTATTCTATTCGATTTGGTATATAATTGCAAGATTTATGATATTATTCTCTTTGTGTATATATCATTCGTTATATAATGAAATGAAACGATTTAAGGTCGATTCTATGAAACAATTATCATCAAAAGACCTGGAACAAATCCCTGGCGTGGGCAAAAGAATCGCTCAGGAAATGCAAAATATCGGTATTCACTCCATCGTCCAGCTCAAAGATCAAGATCCCCAAAAGCTTTACCAAAAACTGTGCGATTTTAAGGCAACTCCGGTTGATAGATGCATGCTCTATCTATTACGCTGCGCGGTGTACTACGCCTCAAACACCGAACATGACCCGGAACTGTTAAAATGGTGGAATTGGAAAGACAGCAATTAGACTGCCAATATCTGCTTTGAGATGTGCACTTATTTTCGCAAATCCGGTATATCCGGCTCAACGTGCACTGTAATGTTCACCGGACGAGAAATCTCTTCATCCAGAGCATTCTCCAGACTTTCGGTTATCTCGTGGGCGGCTGCTATATTCAACTCCGGGTCAACAAGGATATGCAGGTCCAGAAATACTTCTCTGCCGACCATACGAGTCCTCAGCTTGTGCCACTGCCGTATCGAAGAATCGGAGTTGATTATCTGTTTGATATGTTCGATTGTATCCGTATCGACAGAGCTTTCCGTCAGCTCGCGCATACAATCACCGATTACACGAACACCGACAAAAATTATCATAAGACCAACTGCAACCGCAGCTACCTGGTCGCCATGGCCAAAACCAAATTCCAGCGATATGAATCCTATCACAACCGCTATCGAACTGAAGGCATCGCTGCGATGATGCCAGGCATTGGCATAAAGTGCCGGGCTGTTAGATTGAATCGCGGCTTTTTGTGTTACTCTATAGAGCCATTCTTTAGCGGCAATTGAAAATATTGCCGCCATGAGGACTCCGAGCCGGGGAGTGGTAATTTCATCTCTGGCTATAGCCATTGTGGCGTAGTAAATCATTGCCCCCCCTACCAAAACCAGGACTAATGCAACTAATCCCGCTGAGAAAGTTTCCGCCCGCCCATGGCCGTAGGGGTGGCCCTGGTCAGGCTCTTTCGAGCTCAAACGCAAACCCAATAGCACAACAGCATCAGTGGCTATATCAGAAAGGGAATGTATGCCGTCGGCTAACAGTGCCAGTGAACCCGATAACAAACCAATAACAACCTTAACGACCGTCAGGGCAACATTCACTGCAATGCCAAGATATGTGACAGATTTTATTTGCCTGCCCGCGATTATTTGTTTTTTGTTGCCCATGACTCTATTAGTCCGACACTTCCCTGCGTATCTTAAAAACTGTATCAACATATTTTTCGGCGGTACGCCGGTCTTTTGCCTCAACAATAATTCTTATTACAGGTTCGGTATTACTGGCCCTCAAGTGTAACCAGCCATCATCGAAATCGAATCTACAGCCGTCCGTTGTATCGAGCTTTGCATCAGCGAAAGCCTTCTTTACTAAATCAAAGATTTGTTGCGCCTGTAACTTATCCGCTGTGAATTTATCTTTGCTCATATAATAGCCGCCAATCTCATCGACTAACCGGCTCACTGTCTTTCCCGTTTCAGCCATTAACTGCAGGACAAGGGCAATACCAACAAGACTGTCGCGGATTGGACCTGCCCGCAAATCAATCACCCCGCCGTTACCTTCTCCTCCGATGATACAATCGTGCTCGAACATAGCCGCCGCTACATGGGCCTCACCGACGGCGGTGCGAATGACCTCCCCGCCGGCCTTTTCAGCTATATCGTCAATCATCCTCGAAGTTGAAAGGTTCGTGGCCGCCTTACCCGTTTTCTTGCTGAAAATACATTTCGCCGACAAAGCAAGTGAATATTCTTCGCCTATATAGTTTCCGTTCTCATCGACAATTGCCAGCCTGTCGGCGTCCGGGTCCTGGGCAAAACCAATCTCGGCTCCCTCGGCTTTTACTATTCCACAAAGATCCCTTAAGTTCTCGGCAATAGGTTCAGGTGCATGAGCAAACAGGCCTGTCGGCTCATCGTTTATCGCTGAAACTTCGCAGCCAAGTTCAGCTAACAGTTTTTTGGTAATTCGCCCCCCTGCCCCGTTGACACTGTCCAGAACAACTTTGTATTTTTTTACTGCGATTGCCCCTCTGTCAATCATTGCCAAGACCTTGTCAATGTGAGCAATATCAGTCTTCTCGCTGTACGTTACTTTGCCACAATCGGAAGAATCCACTAAATCAAAATGCTTGTCGAAATAATATTGCCTGATTTGTTCTGCAGCATCGCTCGGCGGAGCAACACCGTTACCGAGCAGCAGCTTGATTCCATTATATTGGCCCGGGTTATGCGAGGCCGTTATAACCGCACCACCTGCACAGCCAAGCTCCCTTAAAATAACCCCTGCGCTCGGTGTAGTTACAATCCCCAGATCAATAACGTTAATCCCAGCGTCACACAATCCTTCCGCAACGGCAAACAAAAGCTGCTTACCGCTGGGCCGTGAATCCCTCCCGATAGAAACCGAGAATTTCCCCTTTCTTTCCGCGCAGCTCTCTTTTAAAAAAGTTCCGAACGCACGGCCGTAGTCAGCGGCGACGGAATCAGTAAGGTTTTTCCCTGCGATACCCCTCATCCCGCTGACACTTATTATTAACTGTTCAGCCAAATCGAAAACTCCGTGCGAGCATCATATATTGAAAATCAGTCCGGCGTGCAAACATAAATCTCGTTCACAAAATCAAGTTTGCCGAGCTCTTCAATCGCTTTTGAGTCTGGCTCCTTGTCAAGGCTTACAGCAAGAATGGCTTGTTCCTCCGCCGGCTTTTGTCCAACGCCCATAGTGCAGATATTGATATTATGCTTGCCGCAGACCGTGCCAACCGAACCAATGACGCCGGGCTTGTCATCGTTAAAGATAATCAAAACAGCACCATGCGGAGTCATTTCAATATTAAATCCATCTATTTCAATAATCCGCAAAAGCGTCCCTCCGAAGACCGAGCCGGTCACCGTACGTGTAACCTTGTCCGTAACGACTTTGGCGCTGAAACTCGAAGACACATCTTTGGCCTCGGTATTTTTGGTCTCGTCTATACTTATGCCGCGTTCTTTAGCCAGAACCGGGGTGTTGACCATATTCAACGGCATCTCGAAGTGCTTCTGCAATAAACCTATTGCAAAATTAAGAGTAACCTGTTCGACTGCCATTTCGGCTATCAAGCCACGGTACTGCACCTCAATACCCTTGATTTGTCCGGGCCCAATCGTGCTTACAACTGTCCCGATTCGACGGGCAAGCTCCGCATACTGGCTCACCATCGGCGGTACAGTCCCCGTAGTTGATGGTGCATTAAGAGCATTCTTGACCGGTCCGCCTTTGATGGCATCGACAATGATTCGAGCGGCCTCGACTGCAACTTCGATTTGAGCTTCACTTGTACTGGCGCCTAAATGCGGGGTAACAACGCAATTCTCGAACTCGTCAAAGCGCGTATTCTCAGGCGGCTCTTTCGGATAAACATCGAGAGCGGCACCGGCTATACGTTTGGCCGCAAGGGCATCATAGAGTGCATCTTCGTTAATAATCCCCCCGCGAGCGCAGTTGATTAACCGAACTGTGGATTTCATCATTTGTATCTGTTCTGCGCCAATCATATTCAACGTCTGCTTATTCCTCGGCACGTGAACACTGATAAAATCGGCCTCCCTGAAGACCCGCTCCAGGCTATCGCTGATTTCAACGCCGATTTTTTCTGCATCAGGCGGCGCAGCCAACGGGTCAAAACCCAATATCTTCATATTGAAACCTTTTGCCATTTCCGCCACGGCCACACCTATCCTGCCCAATCCTATCAGGCCGAGCACTTTATTATTCAGTTGGTTACCCATATATTTTTTTCTGTCCCAGGCGCCCCCCTTTAAGCTTACGCACGCCGGCACAACGTTCCGGCTCATCGCAAGTATTAACGCCATCGTATGTTCGGCCGCACTGAGAGTATTACCGCCCGGCGTATTCATTACAAGAATCCCTTTTCTCGTGGCCTCGGGAACGTCGATATTATCCACGCCGACACCTGCTCGGGCTATCGCCTTTAATTTACCGGTATTACTCAGTACTTTAGCGGTAACCTTCGTACCGCTCCGGATGATTAAGCCATCGTGCTCACCGATAATTCCGGCCAATTCTTCTTCGCTTATACCGGTTTTAACGACAGCCTCAACACCTTCTGTCGAATTAAGCAGGTCAATCCCTTCCTGTGCAAGCTTGTCGGTAATAAGAACCTTAATCATAGTCCAGCTCCAAAAATAGTATTTTTCACTTCACAATATTCGCCTTCGCATTGTAGCCGGACCTCCAACAAATAGCAAGCACAGAAATCCCCGCACTCATACACAAATCACATATCTTACTACCAACCAAACCCTTACCCATCATCTCTGAAAACGCCCTAATCACAAATCCAACAATAATCAATTATCACTCATCATTAATCATTTGAATAGGGTCATCCCTTCTGTCCGCAATACTACATATGCAATACGCAATACAAAATCGTCACCCTGAGCGCAGTCGAAGGGTCTATTTAAAATAGCTGTCATTGCGAGCGCAGCGCGGCAATCTTCATTATTGTCATTTCGACCGAACGAAGTGAGTGGAGACACGAAGAGGCGGTAGCTAAATCTGGCAAGAGCCTGCCCTGAGTGTAATCGAAGGGAAATTACATTTATACACTTCTTAAAAAGGAAAGCCAACAGACCTGAATTCTCTAAAAAATCTCAATTCGCAATTCTAACTTCTAACCTCTTTAATTTCTACCAGCGGTTCGCACTAATTTTAATCACTCCGGAGTTTATCCTCGATTTAGCTCACTTGCTTTCCTGTCGGGGGCTCCGCGGCTACGTGACTGAACGATGCTCATGCTGGCCGGAGTTTACCCCCGAGTGCTACCCTCATGACTTGCAACAGGGGGGTAGAAATGCTTTTAACTTGTCATTCCTGTGAAAACAGGAATCCAGAAAATAATCAATCATCACTCATCAATAATCAATTGAATGCTGTCCTCTATCAAAACCTGTCATTAGCAACCACATCTCATCGAAAAATGTACCTTATACGTTTAATTCCCCTCTGCAAATTAAAGACTTAACTCGGTCCGACCCCTATACGTTGCCTATTGCTTTATTTGAGAGTCTCAACGGAGTGACTTTGGGATCGTGAGGTGCTAGTGATATCTTGTAACGGTATGTTCTGTGATTCACTTTTTGTTTGTAAATTCAAACTATCAACTCGTCCTGACATATCTTCGGAATCCTTATTGTTATTCTCTGCTATTTGTACGAGTTCATTCATAATAGAAACGCGTGTTCTCTTTTTGGTGTCAAACTCAAAGATACCGGTGATTCTGGCGTTCCATTGTTCGTGCTCACGGCTGTCATAATCCATCCTGTAAAACTCAAATATTGCTTCAAGGCAGTACTCCCGGTGAGAGAATTCCTCGATCTTTCTGTTCAGCAAGGATAAGAAATCGCTATCGTAGATGTATTTGTGTTTATAGCCTCTTATTTCAAGTCGACAGCCACAATGTGCGGCGAGTTCGCCTGTCTGACTTGATCGAGCGTAGTGAGCCAGTATATATGCCATGAGGTATGTTCCATATTTGCGAAAACCACAAAACGCAATTGTACGATTCGGCTTGAATTCATCTTTTTTGGGCCAGCAGTTAGTTATTATAAGCAATCCGGCATCCTTATCGTGCGTCACCACGTCTTTCCTGAAGCCGCTCTTTGCGTATTGTGAGAAACCTTTAGTATTCGAGTCTTGTATTGTGCCTTCCTCCAGAAAAATGCCAACACTCTCATCGTTTGGATTAGCAATATGCTTCCAGGCCAATCCTCTTGCCTTGTAGGGCTTCGTCGTCCTGAATTCATAATGCTTTTCCCTGTCATAGAGTAGCTCGAACATCATCTGTGTTGCAGGATTTACACAATTGGAACCGATCAGTACTACGTATTTCTTCGGCCCTACGTCTGGTGGAGCTTCGTCGCCTAGCGTGACTGGTGAATCATCGGATCCCTTGCGGACCACCTCGAAAAGATCATCCGGTTTAGTCTCTATCTTTAGCTCGGATATAGCCGTTGTATCGGCTAGCTGCCTATTTTTGGATTTTCCTAGATAGTCAGACACTCGTACAAAATGTCGATCGTATTCGAACGGTTGTTTCTGCTCTAACATGAAGAGATATGTGATCATGTCGAAAGCCTTGAAATCCTGGAGGCTCACCTTGCTTCTGTAGCGAGTCTCTTTGGCCAGGTAAACATCGGCTGCACCTATCAGGAATTTCGTGTTGGTGAAATTCATTCTTTTCCAGAATATATGTCGTTCTGAGTTCTTCCTTCTCAGCTTTTCAATTTCACGTCTTACGATCTCATCAGTTATTAACTTACTGGCGTTCTTTACAGATTTGTAGTGCTGAACCTTGACAGCTTGAATATCAAAAGGTAGTTTCGTCATATCAGGATCATTGCTGATGTAGAGAAATGAGAGATCCGGGCGCATATCTACCAAAAGATTGATGCCCAGCCCGTGTATGAATCCCATCCAGAAAAATGCCTCAACTGAGGATTTGTTAACGTCAATTATACAGAATCGACACGTCATGAGTTTCCTGACAAGTTTGTCAAACTTGTCCCTGCTCATTGCGATGTTCTCGACAACTTGTGCGTTCAAATCTGTCAAACTGCTTGGCAAGCGAGCATTGACCGATTTCATACTTTCTTCAATGCCATACCTAAAAAGATCATCGGGATTCACGATCTGTTCCGTGGGTTCGTCTTTTCCTTGGGCAACAATCGCACGTTGTCCAACGATTGCCATCACATGATGCAGATCGGAAACTGGCTTGAAAGCCCTTTCAGGTATCCGGGCACTCTGTACGTTCATAACGCTCTCAGGAAGTTCGTCTTTAATGTCCTTAATGCTCTTGTATTCTATGGAAGTGCAACCAGGAGAGTTATTGATGAGATTCTTGATGCGGGTGGAGAAGCTCGCGGATTCTTGGTGAAGCACGATGCACCTACGTCGTAGTGCAAAAGCCAATCCGAACTCGTAATACACATTTGCATTATTTTCAGAAAGATCGGCCACTACCAGGCCGGCTTTGATTATTTCCTCGCAGATATTGCAGATAACGTACTCTCCGGAGAGGAAATAGGATTCTCTGCCGTTAACTGCCTCAATGCCATTTCTGCCTAAGCAAGGCAATATGCCAAACTCGTAAATGTCGAAGAATTCCTCTCTAAAGGGAATAATCACAAAAGCCCTATGGGCATCAGGCGAAAAGTGCTCTGTGTACTTGATGCACTTCTTTCCAGACATGAAACATCTTCGTATTCTTTTGTTATTATTGTTTTGTGCCATTATATCCTCCCAATGTGACCGCTAATTCTGGGGACATCATACTTAATTCCAGCCGATGTCTGCGTCCCGAAGCTCCACAGTAATTCAGTACACCCGTTGTCCGTATAGCATCCCGAACTTCTCGTCATTCAGAGGAATCCCAGCCGCTGTTGAACTCTCCTAAAATACAAACAAACTTTAATCTGTCAAACAAAATTTGATAAAAAAAAGGTTCTTTCTTTTCACTTTATATAATGATTTGACTTAGTCAACGCTGTACTCAACCGTTTTAATCCTTGGATTATCACTTAATTTTGGGCAATTCGACTAACCGGTCGCGCATAGGTCGCGTTTTTCTGGACGGAAAACCCGCCACAAGGCCGGTTAGTCCGTTCGCAGACGTGCTTAAATTCGCTACGTACATGCGACGTAGTGGATTTTTCTAAATCTCTCAGGAGGATTTTGCTGAGATGTGAGAGTTCAAGCCTTACAACCAATTTCGTTCAGTTAGTAGAATCTTTTTAAAAATAAAATTTTTTTGTTGACAAAAGCGGAAAAGAGGTGTACTTTGATGTGGCATTTTTACGGAAGAGATTTAGATTTTTTAACCTTATTCTGTATTTTAACCCAGAGGAAAGAGCATGAAATCTTTAATTATTTTCGTAGGATTGCTAATCATTCTCAATGTCGTATTATCATCAAAAAAGTAACGACCTTGAATTCCTAATCTACCGGCGATATTGATTTCTTAAAGAACTTGTAATCCAGAGATGATCCGGTTTTGGCTCTGGAACGAAACATTCATTGAGCATTTTGTGAATCGGACTGCCCACAAAAGCTGATTCATAATGGCAGGTATAGCACAATGTTGCTAAGTTTTCCGGCTGGAAGAATTCCGGGGACACCATACTTAATTCCAGCCGATGTCTGCGTCCCAAAGCTCAGCAGTAATTCAGCCCAGCCGCTGTCTTCTATCAAAAACTATCATTAGCAAGCACAACTCATCGAAAAATGTACCGTACCTTCAATTCTCCTCAGGTAATATGTATTCCCTGTATTCTGCAAGTTTTTCCCGAAGCTCGCCATCATTATAAGTATCGAAATCATCGTAAAGGAGCAACATAGACAATCTCACAATTCCTGTTGGGCAATGGGAGCTGTCTTTTAGCTTGCTTGGTGGATGGTTTCTTTCGTACAGTTCAACCGCTTTCTCAGTGCGAGCAAGTGCCCGATCGATTTCACCAATTGTATTAAATTTATTGTGCAACGCCACTATTAACTCGTGAAGCATTCCCTTTTCTTGATGTGTATTAAAACCTAAGGAACGGGTCGGATATCGCTTTTTGAGATAATCTGAAAATGATTCATGATTTATTTCACTTTCCATGTTTACTTGTTCATCCATAATCTTTTCCCTTATTGAACATTTGATTAGGAATAATACTTATACGGTTTTCAAATAACATCGCGAACTTTCTTCACGGCGAGGAACTACATGCCGCTAACTAAGCCAAACATAAGACTATTCTCGCTATCAATATGTCGGCCATTTCCAAGACCAACATTAGCTACACTCGCCCCAGCAACGGTGTACTCAACCGTTTTAATCCTTTGATTATCACTTAATTTTGGTCAATTCGACAAACCATCTGCGTATGGATTGCTTTTCTCTTCCCCAGCAAACCTCATTTAAGCGACAACCTTGAACAGCCTCACCTTCCCATTCACCCTCACTCGCTCAGACGTTATGAGTCCTGCTCATACGAGCCTGTTTTGTGCTGCCTGCGGTTCGGTACTATTTTCTACTACGTCCTGCCATCCAGCTCGCGAAACACATTTCTACCTTCGGTTCACACTAATTTTTATCATTCCGTAGTTTACCCTCGACTTAGCTCACTTGTTTTACTGTCGGGGGCTTCGCGTTTGCGTGACGGTATGATGCTCATGCTGGCCGGAGCTTGTCCCCGGTGTGTACTTACTTGCTTTTCTGCCGGGGAGTAGGAATCCACTCAAAATCGTTGACCGCATTTCTACCTGCGGTTCACACTGGTTTTAATCACTCCACCGCTTCGCGTCTACGTGAATGTATGATGCTCATGCTGGCCTCAGTTAGAAATGCTACACAAAGCTTGCATCTTATGAGTGAAACGGCGGCGTGATAATTAAGAGTTGAAAAATCGCCCGATTTTCGACAAAAAACGCTCAAAACAACACAAAATCAACCACATTTTCCCCCAAAACCTCTCTTTTCTCGGTGCTCTCTGCGTCTATCAATTCCTTGATTGTCGCGCGCAAAAAACGCTGGTAATTTTTGACAAATTTCAATTTTTCTAAAAAATTTTTTATTCCTTTCTATATAAGCACTTAGCAAAATTCACCCGCCCCAAAATCCCCGAATTTTCGAATCAATCGTGCAGGTACGTCTAATTATAGAGGGACTGTTTTTTACCCCTCAGACGAGTTTTTTGAAAATTAGCCTTTAGTCTGAAATCTTGTGTCTATTATGAATCATCTATTGTCAAAAAAGCAGCTAAAAAATGAAAAAAACAGGCAAATCAAAGAAAAAATCACCAAAAGTTATTCAACTTTTTGTGAAAACAAACCCAATTCTAAAACCATTAAAATTGCCATAAGCCCTTTTAAGGCAAGTAGATACGAGATTTTACCCGCTTGGCGGAGTAAAAAACAAACCCAATTCAAACCCAATACAAACCCAATCCACGAAAGGCCAAAATTTGCCTTAAGCTCTTTTATGACAAGTAAATACGAGCATTTATGCCGCCGGCGGGTCACAAAAACAAACCCAAACAAAGCCAAAAACAAATTTATCCTCGAATGTCTTAGTCGGGGACCCAATCTTACTGCGCAGGCGCATACAGACGGATATCATCGAAGTACATTATACCCGAACCTCCGGCCACCGGATTAGCCCTGTTACCAAGACCGAGAGTAAGAGTATTTACATTGGCAAGGTTCACGCCCTGGTCCGCAAAGCGCTTCAGGTCGATAGTCCACTGTGTCCAGGAAGCTGCCTGCGCCGCATCAGGATTATCATTAGTGACAACGGCACTGTCATTAAGAGCAACATACATAGGTTCGGCCGCGTTAGCCGCTTCACCCCTGAACCAAATTACCAGTGTGTTAACACCGTTCACTGTCCAGTCACGAGAGGAAGTCAAAACAGAAGTCGCCTCGGATTTCCCGACAGCGTTATCGTAGGCAAACGGCATCGATTGATTGCCACCGTGAACGATACTTTGCTCGGCAAATGGAGGATTTGCGTAACCAACGACAGAACCGTTTATTGCCGGATTTTCGAATCCGTCTATCCACGCATTAAATATCCTGTTGCTCAGCGAATCGGCGGGGTCAAGGTCATTGTAAGCCTCAAAGTCGTCCACTACAAGGAAGTTGGCCGTAGTGAAGCTCCAGAGAGGGCCTGTCCACGGACTGG
>CAZZAX010000006.1:20214-100842 GCA_964653075.1 uncultured Pirellulales bacterium | reverse complement strand
GCTTCATATAGCCTTTTGCGGTTTCGACAAGATTGGGAATCAAATCGTGCCGGCGTTTTAGCTGGACGTCAATCTGAGACCAGGCATTTTCGACCTGATTTCGAAGGCGAATTAAAGCGTTGTAGATTCCGATGGCAAAAATAATGAGTAAAGCCGGACCAACAAGCAAGACCAGGATAAGAATAATGAGCGGAGTTGACATAGGTTCTCTCCTTTTATTGAAGGTGCTTAGCCTGTTTTATGATTTCAATTTCTTCATTACAAATGCCACGACAAGAATAACAACAGCGGCGATGAGTAATACAATGCTCCAGGTTCCCATGATTTTCTCCTTTCATTAAATGCGTTTTGTTATTTTTTTACCGCGATATTATACTCAATTTCTTTTTCGAGTTGGAAGTTTTTTCCCAGTTTGCCGGTGAGCCAGTCGAGAGTAAAACTGGTCAATATAATTTTCTCGTAAGGGCTCTTTTGGCCGGCCTCGTATAAGCAGGCGATGTTACCATCCGGGAGTATCGCCAGGCAGGAGTAGGCTGATGGGCCGGCATAAAGCACTTTTGAGACCGGCCATGACCTGCCCTCATCATAGCTCAGGCGGACTGTCATGTCCCGTCTGTTACCTCTTTGGGCATGTGCCGGGTTAGAAAACAGCAGGTGGTTCCTGCCGTGCGTCGAACGAAGAGTATAGCGCAGAAAGCTTGCCTGACAGATTGGTTCGACCAACACAGGGTCATGAGTAACTTTCGAGAAGGTCATACCGCCGTCGGTACTGGCAGCGATGGCCCGTGTGGTTTTCGAACGGTCGTAGTTGCGCATGTTGAGCATCAGCGTGCCGTTGTCCAGCTCGACTACCTGGCATTCGTTGACTTTCGGACTGATAACGCCCCCGATATACCATGTTTTGCCGTGGTCATCGCTGATAATGACGTGTGAGTTGTATCCGTCCGGGTCATCGGCAGAGACGACGCTGTGGTCGCAGGGTATGACCATCCGCCCTTTCCAGGGGCCTTTTTGCAACTGGATACCCACGCCCGGGCCGGTGGCGTACCATCGCCATTCGGGTCGTTTGGCTGTTGCGGTTATCTCTACGGGTTTTGACCATGTCAGGCCATCGTTTTTGCTTCGGCTTACCCAGACTCGGCGTGTGTCCCTGCTTGTGTTTTTCTTAATTTCCCCTTCGCGGTCGTCGCCGCGGTTCCATGTCATCAGCAGCCAGATGGTGCCGGTCCGGCGGTCCACGACGGGACAGGGATTGCCGCAGGTATTTTCTCTATCATCCCATACTATCTCTTGGCTGCTCCAGGTCTTTCCAAAATCCTCGGAACGTTTGACAAGCAGGTCTATATCGCCGCTGTCTGACCTGCCTGTTTTACGTCCTTCGCAAAATGCCAGCAGCGTTCCATTTTTCGTGGTCAGAAGGGCGGGAATGCGATAGGTATGATAGCCGTCCCTGCCGCTGACGAAGACGTCGGTATTTTGCGGTTGTTGAGGTGACGTTAATCCTTCGGGTCCCGCCAGAACGCCGGAGGCAATGCAGGCGAGCAATAAGATACAAACCAGTCGTAGTGCCGGTCCTTTCACAGTTGTTTCCTTAAATTTAATCCGTCTGATTATGGCCGAACATATCGGTCAGGAGTTTTTGAATTTTATTGTCTTTGTCTAAATGTGCTCTTTCGAAAATATCATGCAGCTCACCTTTATCGAACCAAAGACCATCAGCTTTGCGGCACTTGTCGATGAGCAGTGTGGGTTTTGAAGGGCCTACGATGACCTTTTGCATTTTTTTGCTGCAAATGGGGCATTTTCTTATTTTTTCGGTGGACCTGGAATCGATTTTGAATGAGTTGAGCAGCCTTGTTGCCTTTTGCGGCTCGCCGAGAAGGAGCTCAAGCTCACCGGCGTCGAGCCAGATGCCGCCGCAGTCGGTGCAGTAGTCGATTTCGACCTCCCGGAGTTCGAGGGTAATCATCGCATTTTTGCAAACCGGACAATCCATAGCTACATATCCATGACAAATTTCTTTTGCCAGCTTTGCGAAATCAGTATTTATAATCTATGATATTAACCGAATAATTCTACTATTAAGACGCAGAACAATATAGAAAAATTCAAAATTTAAAATGCAAAATCTTCCTGTTTTACAATTTTTGTTTTTTTCGCGGTTCTCGTTACTGACAAAGTAACCGATTGTGATTTTATATTGCCGGGGACGTGACGTCAAGAAGTGAATATCTAATATAAAATTTGCGATGTTGGTCCTTTGGACAGACTTCAGAGTATAGGATTGGCTATGGATGGTGAATTTGTAATTTCGTTAGATAATTGAAGACAAACCTTGAAGCATTGCCCGGAAAAACTATAATTTGTCAACTAAAGTGCTATATTACGCTAATCTCGAAAAAGGGAAGAACAGCGCATGACCGATAATAAAGGCCCAGTCATTGCCAGGAACTTCATGAAAAACTTGTCGAGAGGAGCAATTGAATCCATCCCGTTTGGGGGGGCACTCCTGGAACAGGTCATTTGCAGAACTTTTAGCGGTGAGGCGGCCAAAAGAGAGACAGCGAAGCTGCGCTCGGCTTTGTCAGGAGTTTTGGAGGAGCTTAAAGGACAGGATGTCCGGTTCATTGATATTATAGTCGAACTGGAGAAGGGGGATGCTCTTAGAGAGGAGATAAGAGTTGAGATGGGCAAAATAGCAGCCCTCATGGAAGACCCTGAAAATGCGGAGATTTCTGAAAGACTCACAAGTGCCGTTGAGCATATGGGTGTTGAGGGTATGTTTGTCCAAAACCTTCCCTATCCATCGATAGGTAAGTTATTCAAAGGGCGAGAGAATGTCGTGGAGAAGTTGCGTTCTGAGCTTGAGTCGGCAAGAGCAGTGGCAATTACTCAAATTGAGGGGGCATATAAAGCGGGTGGTGTGGGGAAGACTCGTCTGGTGGTGGAATACGGCTGGCGGGCAATGAAGGCCGGGAGATACTGGGGAGTATTTTTCGTGCTTGCAGATACTCAGGGCAGTCTGAGCAGGAATCTGGCCGGCCTTGCAGACGGACATTTGTTGAACCTTCCGGAACATAACATCACGGAGCAGCCTGTCATTATAGAGGCTGTATTGCGGGAGCTTGAGAAGCACACGGATTGGCTTTTAATACTCGATAATTTGGGCTCGAAAGGTATGGCCAAACGATTGTCTGAAGAGGTTTTTCCACGGCTGAGAAGTGGACATGTGCTTGTCACTTCCTGCAGGCCGGACTGGCCGGGCGAGATGGCAGGTTTAAAGATAAATGGCTTGAATGAAGCGGACGCAGTAGCGTATCTGTTGGAGAGAACCGAAGGTGAGCGGAAGATGCTGGGTGATGACATAGGATTTTCCGGCGAGGTTGCTCACAAGCTTAACGGACATCCTGTGGCGTTAGAGCAAGCCGCCTGTTATATTAATCGATGTCACATAGGGTTCGTTGCTTTCTTGGAGGATTTTGAAAAGTCCGGAAAGAAAGCTCTTTCGCGGCGTAAAGGAGATTTCATGAATTATCCCCCGGCGGTTCTGACAACCTTGCGAATGATTGAAGAGATGCTTGGTCCGAAGGAGCTTAGTATTCTGCGGTTAGCCGGCTTCTTTTCGCCTGAGCCGATACCTGTGGCAATTTTTGAAAGGCAGCCGGAGAAGATTAGCGAGGCGGTATGGCTGTTACCCCGGGAGATGCGAGCCGAATCTCAAACCGGCGGCGGTGAGGACACATTAGATGTCAGCGGCTTGCTTTCGGAATTGGCTGACTGGTCTGTGATGACTCTTAAGGATGAGAGCTTTACAATTCACCGGATGGTTCAGGAATGTATTATAGGTGGTATTGCTAAGGATAAGCGTAAAGCCTGGGTTGAGTCGGCGCTGCATTTAATTAACGATTATATTTGTAATGTTCCCCGGCCTGATGATGTTCGATGCCGGGCTCTCTGGGACAGCATAGAATCTCACATAAGAGTTCTGGTGAGTCGTGCCGATGACTTTGACATCCCCGAGCCGACAAGCCGATTAATGGATGAATTGGGTCTGTATCTGAAAAGCCGGGGGCGCTTTTCAGAGGCCGAACTGTTATATCTGTGGGCGCTGGAGATTGATGAAAAATGGTTCGGTCCGGAACATTCCAAAGTTGCTGTTCGCCTGAATAATCTGGCCCGGTTACTTGAAGGTATGAGGCGTTTCGAGCAAGCTGAGTTTTTAAAGCAGCGGGCTTTGGAGGTCGATGAGAAATGGTTCGGGCCGGAGCATCCCGAAGTTGTTGTTCGCCTGAATAACCTTGCGGAATTGAAGATGGCTACAAACCAATTAGTGCAGGCCGAGTCTTTGTTGCGCAGGAGTATTGGGATTCTGGACAGAAACGGAGGTGAACGGCTTGAGAATTATTCTGCGGCACTGAATAACCTGGCACAATTATTAAAAACAACGAATCGCTTAAAACAGGCCGAGTCCTTAATGCGTCGGGCTCTGGAGATTGATAAAAAAAACTTAGGTGTGGACCATCCTAAAGTTGCTGTTCGCCTTAATAATCTTGCGCAATTGCTTATGGAGATGAACCGTTTAAAAGAGGCCGAACCTTTGATTAGATTGTCGCTGGCGATTAATGAGAGGACGTTCGGTCCCGACCATCACCAGATTTCTGTCGGCCTGAATAGCCTGGGGCAATTACTTAAGATGATGAACCGCTTGAGGGAGGCTGGGCCCTTGATGCGTCGTGCATTAGAGATAGATGAGAAATCTTTTGGACAGAACCATCCGGCAGTTGCTGTTCGTCTGAACAATCTGGCCCAGTTACTCATGGCGACGAAGCGTTTCCAGGAGGCTGAGTCTTTAATGCGCCGTGCGCTGGAGATTGATGAAAAATTGTCCGGTCCCAACCATCCCAAAGTTGCTATTCGCCTTAACAATCTGGCGGGGCTGCTCGAAGGTACAAACCGCCTTGAGCAAGCTGAGCCTTTGATGCGAAGGGCTGTAAAAATACTGGAAAACCACGAAGGTGAGCCGCCGGGCAGTTATGCAGCGGCACTGAACAATCTTGCACATTTGCTGAAGGCGACAAACCGCTTTAAGGAGGCCGGGTCTTTAATGCATCATGCGCTTGAGATTGACGAGGGATTGTTTGGACCCGACCATCCGAATGTCGCTTTTGACCTGAACAATCTGGCTGAGCTTCTTAAGGACACGAAGCACGTTAGAAAAGCCAGGCCTTTGATGCGCCGGGCCCTTCAAATCCTTGAGGAAAGTCTGGGGCCGGAGCATCCGAAAAGTAAGGTCGTACAAAGAAATCTTGAGGCACTAAAATAGATAATGAATGTGTATTTTGGTTGAGGGTGATTCTGTTTTTTCCTTCCTGGGCCGGCTTTCCGGTAAAAACAGGCAGGTATTCCCTCAAAGATTTAAGCGGTATTGTGCCGATATTTATTCATTGGAGTATAAATATTTGTCCTTGACGAGAGCAATCTAATTGATTATTGATTGATAATTATTTGAATTCAATATACTTAAGGGCACAGGTAAATGATAGTTGACTGCCATACACATATAAATTGTACTGCAGATGATGTTGAGAAGTCTGAGCATTTAGCGGCTGCCGAGACGGTGGACAGGTGCATAGTATTGGCCGCCTCAGACGGGCCGAGCGAAGAGGTCAATAAGGGATTGGCCGAGTATGTGAACAAGCATAAAGGGGAAATGGTCGGTTTTGCGGTCATAGATCCAGTAAAAGATAAAATCAGCGTTAATAAGCTGAAACCTATCAGGGACAAACTGGAACTTCAGGGAGTGGTTTTGCATTGTTGTGCAAAGGGTTTACATCCTTCTCACAGCAGGGCGATGCGGTTTTATGAAGCGGCACAGGAGCTTGGTCTTCCTGTTTTCTTTCATAACGGCCATGGTGCTCTTGGTACGGATGAAGTTCTGAGCTATTCACAGCCATACCTTTTGGATGAGGTTGCCCGGGAATTTCCAGCTTTGAAAATTATCATCGGAAATATGGGTATGCCTTTTATAGAGCAGACATTATCGATGGTGGCCAAGCACAGGAACGTGTATGCGGATTTGACAATAAGGCCGAGCAATGTCTGGCAAACTTACAATACAGTGGTGGCGGCGTACGAGCGCAGTGTAATGGATAAACTGCTGTTCGGTAGTGGATTCCCGTTGGGCAACGCAGGAGAGTGCATTGAGGCGCTGCTTGGTTTTAATATGCTTTTAGCTGATACGAATCTGCCGACGGTTCCGCGCGGCAGTATTCGAAGCATCATCGAACGTAACACGCTGGAGCTGCTCGGAATAAGAGACAAGAGCACAGAAACACAAGAAGAAAAAACTGTAAAGACGAAAGAGCACAAGAGCGTACAGGCGTAAGGACACAAAAACGAGCAGGGAAAGCGGGAATACAGGCAGCAATGGCTGAACTTTTAGAAGAGCAAAGAGAAAGCTGGGGGACACGTGGCGGATTTATTCTGGCGGCGATCGGCTCGGCTGTTGGGCTGGGTAATCTATGGGGATTTCCTTATAAACTTTACAGCTATGGTGGCGGGGCATTTCTGATTCCGTATATTATCGCTCTGTTCCTGGTCGGTATTCCCATTATGATTCTTGAGTTCAGTATCGGCCATTATACCCAGAGGGCGGCGCCTGATGCGTTTAAGCGCGGGCACAGGCGTTTTGAGATGGTTGGCTGGTGGGGTATTATTCTTGCTTTTGTAATAATCACATATTACCCGGTGATTCTGGCGTATTGTTTCAGTTTCTTGTGGTACAGCATCGTTGGGATTTTCACCGGAGGGGAGCTGCCCTGGGCGGGTGAGGGGATAGAAGGGGTCGAGAACGCCAAGCGTTTTTTCAATGAGGTATATCTTGGCAAGATCGAAGGGCCGAATCTTGGGTCTGTTCGCCTGAACATTGTCTGGCCTTTGATTATTACCTGGGCGGCGATGTACTTTTGTATATTCAGGGGAGTTAAGCTTGTTGGCAAGATTGTCTGGCTTACCGTTCCTCTGCCGTGGCTGATGCTGCTTATCCTTACGGTACGCGGCCTGACTCTCGAAGGCAGTATGCAGGGGCTGGTGTACTATCTCGACCCTGTCTGGTCTGAACTGGCAAAGCCGATTACGTGGCGATACGCGTTCGGTCAGGTTTTCTTTTCACTGAGTCTTGCCTACGGTGTTATGATTACGTACGCAAGCTTCCTTCACAGGAAAAGCGACCTCAATAACAACGCGGGCATCATAAGTATTGCGGACTTTGCGACAAGTTTTATAGCGGGACTCGCAGTTTTTGCGACGTTGGGGGGAATGGCATATATTACACAGCTCGGGGACAACCCGGTTGCGGTTGAAGCAGTAGCGGAAGAGGGTCCTTCATTGTCTTTCGTTGCATTTCCGTATGCACTGGCGCAATTGCCCTATTCGGCATGGTTCAGCTTTATTTTCTTCTTTGCACTCGTAACGTTGGGGGTTGACTCGGCCTTTTCGATGACCGAATCTATTCTTGCCAGTATTGTCGATAAGACCGGATGGCGCAGGAGCATTGTTCTGCCGGTTATGAGTGTCGTGGGATTTCTTTTTGGTCTGATTTATATCACACAGGGAGGATTTAACTGGCTTGGCACCATTGACGGATTTGTCAACGGCACGTGGGGCATAGCATTTATGGGTTTGCTGGAATGTGTTGTTTTGGGCTGGCTGTGGCGCATCAAAACGCTCCGGCGACATGCCAACAGCCGAAGCGACTGGAGGCTGGGGCCGTGGTGGGATTATTTGATACGCCTGGTGATTCCAGTTGTCCTTGGCGCACTTTTCTTTTGGCAGCTTTTTGACGATATCTTTGGTGAAGGATTCCTGAGAACACCTGACGGCCAGTGGATATTGCCAAACTGCGTTGGTCTGAGTATTGTAGCGCTAGTACCTGTTGTGGCTGTTGTTTTCAGTATGACCAGGGGCCGTAAAGACATCGAAGAGCAGGAGCAGCCTGAGCAGAACCTAACCGTTGGGGGAAGACGTGAGGGTGCAATTGCATTTATTGTGGCATCGGTTATTGCATTTTTACTCGTTCTTTGGCTTACTGTTCCAATATCCGAGACGATTAAACAGGTCATACTCTGGCTGTTGTTGTTTGGCGGTATTTTTGCGATGCTGTTGAGCAACTATGTTCTGGATAAACACCATACTTCCACGAGCCAGGCGTCCTGGCTGGCAAGATGGGCGGGGATAATGGCTACTATGGACACAAGTGCATCAATTGCGATAATCCTTATCGGCCTGGCAAAGACGGAGGAAGCTGAGGTAACTACTGCTCCGATTCGCGATACATTAAGTGGCGTTTCTTATATTATTCTTGCGGTCGTGTTTTTAATCATTATCGGCGGCCTGGGCTGGAGTTTTTATCGAGCCTTGGCAGCCGGTAAGGATACCGGGATTCAGTATCCTGATGAGATTGGCGATTGAAAAGTGCCTTTTAACTTTAGCTCACTTTAGGCACTTTGGTTCACTTTTAGAAACTTTTGCTTACTTTTAGAAATTATTTGTTCGCAGCAGATGTAAAAATACCGAGTAATTCACCACATTCTTCATATTCCCACTTGACTTTTTCCCAGGATAACCAATTTAGCTTTACAATTATTTCAAGCCAGTATTGTGTCTCACTGGCTTCACTTTCACAAATCTTAATCTTGTTTCTAAAATCAGCCTTACTTCGTGCTCGATTGGCTTCTCGATAATTCGCACCGATGGATGTTCCGGATTTTGTTATCTGAGTTTTTATTACCTTTGCTTCGGGCGTATTTGGTAAAGTTACTGATAACTGAATTATACGAACAGCAAATTCTCTTGTCCGGTTTTCAAGCTCCCTGCCAAATTCTTTATTATCAATAACTTTAGCCCACTTTAGTCACTTTAGTTCACTTTAGTTCACTTTAGCTCACTTTAGCTCACTTTAGTTCACTTTAGTTCACTTTAGCTCACTTTATTTAGGCTTGAAGCCGTTGACGTTATTGCCCGTGTATTTGTCGCAGGCCTTTTCAATGTCCACGTCGCTTATGTTCGCTAATGTACACAGCCAGGCCATGACATCGGCAAACTCCTCTTCTTTATTTTTTTGGTCATCGGATGCCAGCGCAGTGGCGAGCTCTCCCACCTCTTCGATAAACCACATAAACGTGCCGGGAATGCCTCTTTCACGGTCTCGCTTTTCGTATTTACGAGAAATCAAACTTTGAAATTCACTGATAGTCATCTTAATCTCCATCAGGATACACCAAGGTTGAAAAACACATGAGAACTCACAGGATTATTATGTTTTTATCCCCCAAATTGCAAGAACATTTACATCTGAGCCGAAAAAAACACACACAGGAACCTGTGGGCACACAGTCAACTTTAGATTGCGATGAGTAAATTTTCTGCCAATTCCAAGAGAATCTTTGTCTGGAGAAAAGCCGGATGACCAAGAAGCAAGGCAGAAGAAAAACATCAGCTTTTTCAACTACCCAACCGTCCCTAATTAATTCCCAGCCCAAACCCTGTCATCTATCAAAACCTGTCATTAGCAAGCACAACTCATCGAAAAATGTACCGTACCCATTCAATTCCCCCCAGCTCTTACTCAAGTTTCATGGATGTTTTACTTTTAATCTCTTTTGCTATATCCATTCTGCTTATCTTTATCGCTGAATCAAATACTTTTTGAACAAAGGGAGCAACAAAATATTGAGAGCCTTCTTCTGGCTCTAATCCACAATCTAAACTATCAACGTAATCACTTGACATCATATAATTGTCATTCAGATAGATAATATATGAAAAGTGCAATACAAAGATGTTCTCTAAATCTTTCGAAAACGTATTTAATAATTCCAATCTATTTTTTAAGTATATTTCATTGTCGTTTAGGAGTACGTTCTGATAAAAGTTATAATGGGTATGGTCGTTACAACGTTCTCTTATTTTATTATATGTGTTGTCTTTGTATAGTAATTTATTGATTTCAGACAACTTTTTTGAATCCCTAATATACTGTGACATTACACGATATTCGGGAAGTTTTTCTTTTCCTTTTAACCAATTGTCAATCTTTTCGACAACAAAGTTTTCAAGGCTAAAATTATCATTCAAATACAAGTTGGAATAGACATTAATTATTGTCGAATCATAATATTTTCTCAATAACGCATATGAATCATTTATACGTCCTTTAATCAGAATATCTTTTATTGATTCAAGTGTCCCTTGTATAGAAGAATATACATAAGAGTCAATGTTGCAAATAGCTTTTGTTCCTTGAGTTACAAATCCAAATATTGAGAATGAAAGACTTTTGTAAAAGTCAGCATATTCTGATAGCTGTGTAAAGACTTGATGTTCTTTGTATGAATTATCTATTGTCATAATTCAACATTAGTTTTAATAGGGACGTTTACGTATTTATGTTATCTTATCCAGTTCTTTTACTTTTGTTTATTTACAGCTTCAGCCTGCTTTTTCATCTTTGCACCTTGGGTCTAATTTTTTTTCGGTCGAACTACTGCTCGTGAACGAAGCCTACAAAAAGTAAACGTCCCTAATTATTTCAAGTTGACGCGATGTTTAGGCGATCTTTTCCAATTCATCTTTCCAAACATCTAATGCACCTAATACGGATTGAAATCGTGCTTCATCCGGTAACGAAAGCTCAGCTAATACACAGGATAATGGGTAATCTAAATCAACGGAAAAACCAACGGATTCAAATGCTTTTTCAATGTCTTCTCGCCGTTTATCTTTTTTGCTCGGATCCCACTCATTTTTATGCTTCCAATAGTTCGCAGCATGATTAACTATTTGAGCTTTTGTATTTCCGCTAGAATGCGATGGACCAATAGCCAATGCATGCCCCTTACTGACCCCCAAATGACCACACACTGAGGACATAAATGTCTGACATGCTACAAATCCTAGACCAATAACATGTTCACCTCTATCGCAATACCCGAGACTATCAGGGTCATCAACATCTGAACATAACCGACAAATTTTTTCGATCTGCTGATCTATTAATTGAACTAACTCTGTTAACAGTTCAAGATCATAATGTATTAGAATATTTTTAATGTTCAATTTATTAAACGCCTAACTATGTATACGGTTTCCTTATGACATCCTGAACTTCTCGTCGTTAAGATAAATTCCGGCCGCTATACTTTATCAAAATCTGTCATTACTAGGCACAACTCATCGAAAAATGTACTGTACTCTCAGTAATTGCTGATGAGAGGGAGAAATAAGTAAGGTGTCCTCTGATTTACCCTGATTTACATAAATGACTCGTTATTCTATTCCCCACTCTTCAATCAGATCATTAACCATTGAAGCGACCATTGAGTTTGTACTAAACCTAATCTTTTTAAGTTGAGTTACTGCAGCAGGTCGATCATGCTCCCATAAGCCTTTCACTGCATAAAAGCTAACAATTTCATTTTTGTTTCTTAGATACTTTCTTAGTAGTTCTTCGCTTCTTTTAACCGCTTTCTTCGTTATCTGATTTCTAGCTTCTTGTAATGCCGACCATAAATATTTTTTGGATGAACAAAGTTTAGGGTAATGCTCTATAATCATTTCTGATATGGCTTCAATTAGCAAGGCACACATCTCATCACTGTTCGTAGAGGGGCATATCTGGGCATATCTCATCACTGTTCGTAGAGGGGCATATCTGGGCATATCTGGGGGCATATCTGGGCATATCTGGGGACACCATACATATTTATTTATTGCAATTATGACGGCGAGGGATTATTGTTGAGGGATGGCACGGTTAGCAAGAGTTGTGGTTCCGGGTGTGCCGCACCATGTGACTCAGCGTGGCAATCGGCGGCAGGCGACGTTCTTTAATGAGGCCGACTACAACGCTTATCTGGAGTTGATGGCCGAATGGTGTGGGCGTTGTGGCATAGTCGTGTGGGCGTATTGCCTCATGCCCAACCACGTGCACCTGATCGTCGTGCCGGAATCGGAGGACGGGTTGCGGCGTGGGATCGGCGAGGCCCACAGGCGTTATAGTCGGCGAATCAATTTCCGCGAAGGCTGGCGAGGTCACTTGTGGCAGGGACGGTTTGCCTCCTTTCCGATGGACGAGCGGCACCTGATGCTGGCGGCCCGGTATGTGGAGTTGAATCCAGTACGGGCAAAGTTGTGCCGTGTGCCATGGAGATGGCGATGGTCCAGCGCTGCGGCCCATATAGCCGGTCGCAACGATGGCCTGGTTGATGTGGCGCCGCTGTTGGGGCGTGTGGATGACTGGCGAGAGTATCTGGCGGCGGGACTGGCGCCTGAGCAGGCAGCCTTGTTGCGTCAGCACGAACGCACCGGACGCCCACTTGGCAGTGCGGCGTTCCTCAGACGACTGGAGACCAGACTCGGGCGTGCTTTACGTAAGAAAACGCCCGGCCGAAAGCCCAAGAGCAAGCAGAAATAAGTATGGTGTCCCTGGATTACCCTGGATTACTCAATACTGGTTGATATTTTTGTTGATTTCGGATGGATCGAAAGAATTAAGGCTGTTATTTACAAAATACTCCAATTTAATTGAAACAATATCCAGAGATCGACGGGTGGTAGTTCTTGTGCTTGTTCGCCATAGCTTCAGCGACGGCGGAAGCATCCAACTTTGTAGCATGAAAAAGCTCGTAGTCATTTGACTATCCGCATCCCCCCATTTACTCATCCGAATCCCGAAAATCTCGCAAATTTTCGACAAAAAATGATAGTAATTTTGAACAAATTTCAAAATTTCTAAAAAAATTTTTACTCTTTTACTCATAAACACTTATACTCATTCACTCCTCCTAAAAATCCCAATTTTTCGTATCAAACGTGCAGGTACGTCTAATTATAGGGGGACTGTTTTTTTCCCTCCCCGGCTAAAAACTAAATACTGTTCTTCATCCTGAGCGGAGACGAAGGATTAGAATTTCGTACTTGAAAATGGCCAGATAGGTAGTTAAATAATGAAAAAGGCAGTTAAATCAAAGGAAAAAACGACGAAAAGTGCTACTGCTTTTATGCAAAACAAACCCAATTCACCAATTGTCCAAATGAACTTAAATAATTTAACAACAATGATTTGTGCATTTTTTAACAGTCTGACGAAAGTCAAAAACAAACCCAATCAAACCCAATTCAAAGCCAAAACAAACCCAATCCCCGAACGGCCAAAAATGAACACAAGCTTATTTATCACAAAGGATTATGAAGAAATATGTGGATAGGAACAATGAAAATACAAAGCCAAACAAAGCCAAACAAAGCCAAAATAGCAAATAATCAATCATCATTAATCAGTAATCATTTAGAAGGCAAATCCAGTTCAAACCCAATACAAATTTATCCTCGAATGTCGCAGTCGGGGGCCCAATTTCAAAATCCCGGATTCGGATTTGTTCTTTGAGTTCGAGTGAAAATGTTTACAATGCAAATAGCTCAAAATGCAAAAGACTTGACACACTAAATATACTAACGTAAGATTCCCATATAATTTGATGGTTTTATTATGGAGTTTAATATGGCCGAGATTAAGCCAAAAATAGGCGTTCAATATTCGGATAATGCGACAATAGTTAGTTTTACAGACGAAAAAATCCTCGAAGAAAGAGATATTAAAGCACTTCAGGATTCGATTATGTCTGTTGTTGAGCAGGCGGAGCGGATAAAACTGATTTTGGATTTTAGCAATGTTCGATTTTTGTCTTCCGCTGTTTTAGGGCTGTTAATAAGAATCAGCAAAAGGATTTATGAAAAGGACGGGCAGCTAAAACTTTGTAATATAAATCCGAAGATATTCGAGATTTTCAAAATAACGCGTTTGACTACAACTTTCGATATTTATAAAGATGTCGAAAGTGCCGTCGAGGACTTATCTTAAGTGAATTAGGCGAAAGATTGTTGTTTCGCTTATGGTATCAAGAACACCAATAAATTTCTCAATTGTTGTAAAAAGCAGACCATCTGCAATGGTTAAGGTGTGCGATCAGGCCCTGTCCAAGCTCGAAGCCTACGGTTTTGGCAAAGATGATATTTTTGCGGTTCATTTGGCCCTGGAGGAGGCTTTTCTTAATGCCGTCAAACACGGTAATAAAATGGACTCCAGCAAAGAGGTTAAGATCGACTATTCTGTTGATTTAGATAAAATCGAGATTTCCATGACCGACCAGGGGGATGGCTTTGAACCTTCATCGGTAGCAGATCCGCGATACGGCGAGGACCTTTACAAGCCGGGGGGCAGAGGATTGCTGCTTATGAACTCGTATATGGATGTCGTTAAGTTCAACGAACAAGGCAATAGTTTGTATATGGTCAGATATAAGGAAAAACCACGTCTGACAAAAGATAAGGACCAGACAGAGGTGTAATGAAGTTCAGTTTCTTACCGATGAAAGCAATGGAATGATGATTAACAGAGTTTGTATTTTTTTGAGTTGTGTATTTCTATTAGGCGGTTGTGCAATCGACGACGAACAGATGCCCGAAATTGTAACCGGTACCAGCTACGAGCCCAGAGTTATTCCGCCTAGAGTTATCACACCGAAACGAGACAGTAGAGGTTCGTATGGTAATATACCCCGAAGCTGGTTTCCACCTTCACAATTGGAAAAGGGCTGGAGGGCTATAATTGTTCATCACTCAGCGACAGATTTCGGGAATGCAGCTATCTTCGACAAATGGCACAGGGAACGCAACCATTGGGAAGGGGTTGGATACGATTTTGTTATAGGTAACGGCACAGACAGCGGTGACGGTCAGGTTGAAGTAACGTTTCGCTGGCGAAAGCAGATACCCGGCGCTCATTGTGGAGGAACGGCCAACAATTGGGCCAATAAGGATGGAGTGGGAATTTGCCTTGTTGGCAATTTCAATAATACTGCGCCTACATCACGGCAAGTACAGTCGCTTTTGAAATTGATTCGCTTTCTACGAAAGCGGTATGGAATCCCAAAAAACCGTATTTATGGTCATCAGACAACCCCCGGAGCGCGCGTAACTGACTGTCCCGGGAGGAATTTATCGATAACAAGATTAAGATCGATGCTTAATTGATTCCTGAATCCTATACGCATATCGATATTATAACAGCAAGCCCGCAGCGTCCCATAAACTCAGTTACGAACTCCCCAGTAATGCTTTTTTGGCGGAATTACACCTAAACACTACGGCTAAGAAAGTTGCTGTGTAATTATACCGACACTTTTATTAATTATTCTGTTCAAGAAACAATTAGGGAGTCGCTCAAATGAATACATATAAATCGCTGTTTTCTCCCGGCTTTATGCTCACCGATCAGATTACACGGCAGATTTTCGAAGTTTTGCCTGAAAGTGGGCCTTTAATAGTAATTATGGACACTAACGGCAACAGCCGGCCAAGCGATCCTGAAGAGTTTGCCAGGTTGAACATTAGTGAGTCCTTTTTGAAAGAGGTTTGCGTTACTATTGATGACGGTGCAGAGCCGGTTATAACCAGCTCAAATGATTGCAGTATTATTGCCGGTCAATTGGCGACTGAAGAGAACAATTATGGATATGTGTTTGTGATTTTGCCGCAATACAACCCTGAATCAATTTTGTTGAGTATCGATTTGATAGAAATGCTGCTTAATCAAATTGGCTTGATAGCCAGGCTTATCGAGAAGAACAATCTCCATTACGAAGTTCAAATGAAGGACTACCGCATATTCGGCCAGAGCGAGACAGCTTTGAATTGACAATTCCGATGGTTTCAGCCGAAAGACAGACCTATTGATTTTGCAACGGAACGAACATGTGTGGCCGCCAGCCGGTATTCTTCTGCGTTTGGCAAGTGTTCCAACATTAGCGGAATATCAGGGAATTTGTTCAATTCTCTTAAAAATACAGCATAGTCCAGCCCTCCCAGACCCGGGCGAACTTCATCGAGGTGGGTAGTAAGTTTTGTGCTCAGGAGAATATCTTTGGCATGGCAGCTTTTGATATAAGGGCCGAGTTTTCTAAAACATTCACTGATAAGCCGGGAGTTATTAAAATATCTCTGCGGGCTGCATATAAGATTGACGGGGTCGAGATGAACGGCGAATCGCTTTCGGTCGATTGCTTTGAGTAAGCGCAAATATGAATCAGGCGAATCCGGATATGCCCACGGCATAGTTTCCAGGGTAAAAAATGTCCGGTCAGGTTTGACATCATCGATAATTGCCCGTGTTGTTTCGACAATAATATCAAATGTTTCTTCGGTCAGGTTTTTTGGGGAAGGGCCAGCCCAGTCGTCACTGATTGAGCCGCTGATATTAACACAGCAGTTGGCTCCTATTCGGTCAGCCAGGGCCAGGTGGCTGCGGCATTTTGCCAGAGCCTGGCGGCGGGTTTTTTCATCGGGACTGATTGGGTTACTCCATGCGCCGACTTCGGCTATAATGATATCCGCTTTTTTAGCTGCACGGGCATATGCCTTGACGACATCATCTTTTTCGTCGGCGCCGATAGGACAGTAGGCCGCATTATAGCCGAGTTTCCCGACGGCTTGTACCCATGCATCCGGGCCTTTGAATTTTTCAAATGTTGGGCCTCCGAGTCGCAATGATGGAAGTTTTATCTTTTGGGCCTGTAATTTTGTTGCCATATAGGCCAATGAGGTTGTGCTTATCAGTGAATTTCTTATAAATGCGCGCCGGGTCATCGGAATTTTCTCGTTCAGCATTTTTTACCCCTTTCCATAAAATAATTACGGGCGGTACAAATAAAATACAGGTTCGACTTTCGCAAAACTTCAATGAATCCTTAATAATGGCTGAAACTTTACAAAGATTATACTTTAATAAGAGCTTGAAAGGTAATCAAAATCAGGGGAGGATAAAGTTTGAATTGCTTTTAAGGAGACAATCGCTATAATTCAAATTGTATGTCTTACCAGGCGATATAATGTACTTGTGTAAAGGATGACGAATGAATTTAAGCTGGGGAAAAAGGTGAAATTCCAGGTTTTTAAGAACGGTAAGGTTGTTGATAAGTTTTCATTATGCGGTGCTTATCTTTTCGGTGGAGATGGAATCGGTATCCGCCGGACCCAGATTAGCTTCAAGAACGGTTTTATAGAGTGCAAAAGGCCCAATTTGGACACGGCAGGACTGGCTTTGCTATGGCCTATAGATGGTTTTGGCAAAGTGCTTTTGCCAACAACCTGCCTGCCGGAAAGAGAGCGTCCGTATAATTTGAATGTTGAGATAACACGTGCGAAGCTAATGCAAATAGTCAATAAGCGAGAGGACTGGTTGTTTTTCAATAACATTGATGGCCTGGGAGATGTTTGTAAAGAGGGCCAGGATTTATTTATACGGGCGATTCAAAATATTTCAGATGCCCCGCAGTCTTCTCAACTGGCAGATGATTCACTTAAGAAAGCTGTTGTTTTTTCTGAAAATCTGGCGATAAAACAGTCGGAATCGCTTTTTGAGGCGAGAGGCACGAGCCATGGTTTTGGACGGGGCTGTCTTGGCTGCAGAATGGACCCTCTTGAGATTGACAATCCTATATATATCGAGAAGCTTCTGGAATTGTTCGGGTCTGTAACGATTCCGATAAACTGGGCCAAGATAGAGTCTAAAAAAGGCATTTATGATTTTTCGACAATTGATGGGTGTGTCAATGTGCTTGGCAAAGAGAAGGTAACGCTGAGCGCGGGGCCGTTGCTTTGTTTTTCGAAAGAGTATCTGCCAAAGTGGTTACTCCGCAGCGGGGTGGGTTTCGAGAAGATTCGTGAAACTGCTTATCGATTTATTTCAGAGGTCGTCGCTCGTTACAGCGGTATTATTCGTGCGTGGTATGCCATAGGCGGTTTGAATGTGTTTAATTATTTTGGTTTCAGGTTCGAACAGATTTTGGAAATGACTCGTGCGGCTAATATGGCGGTGAAACAGGGCAGCGACAGGGCGCTGAAGATTATAGAAATCAGCAATCCCTGGGGCGAATATTATACGATAATCCCCAACAGCATTCCCCCGATAGTGTATATGGATATGGTTGTGCAGAGCGGGATTAATTTTGATGCTTTTGGGCTCCAGGTACGGTTTGGCAAAAATCAATCCGGTATGCACGTTAGAGATATGATGCAAATATCGGCGATTCTGGATTCTTTTGCTCCGATAGCGAAACCTTTGTATATAACTGACGTGGAAGTTCCGAGTAAAAATGGAACCGGTTTACAGGAAGGGAAAGTGGCCGGAATATGGCACGAAGAGTGGAACCAGTTGCAGCAGGGGCAATGGATTGAGCAATTCTATAAGATAGCGCTCAGCAAGCAATTTGTCAATTCAGTGACATATTCTCACCTTGCCGATACAGAGGACAGTGCCATAGCTGACAGCGGTTTGTTGACGGCCGAACTCGAATCCAAAGAGTCATATCGAATGTTGAAGAAACTGCATGATGGGATTTTCAGCCGATAAATAGATCTTGGCTTGTGTTTTGTGGTTCTAAGGAGCGACGCGATACAATATGAGAGAAACCAGGCAAAAGAATATTCAATCATTTGCATTCGTTCTTAGTGTGTGCGCGGCGTTTTGCATTTGCCTGGTTTTTGTTTGGGAATTTGCCGGTTCCGGTCAAAGCTGTGAAATTAAAATGGAGAGCCGTATCAATCCGAACGATGCACCCATAGAGAGTTTGGTAAGGTTGCCCGGCATTGGTGTCTCACGGGCCGGAGCGATAGTAGATTATCGTGATAAATTCGCTGATAAAGACGGTGGAAATCCGGTATTCCAAAGCTGCAATGATTTGCAAAAAGTAAGGGGCATAGGCCCGAAAACGGTTCAGAACATAAGCGAATGGGTGAAATTCGAATAGAAATATAATACGGCATAGAGAATATTTGATAGACAGGTAAAGAAGGAAATGAGCGAGTGGGAAGTTGACAAACCATTAGGTCAATGCTACGGAACAGGCAGGAAAATCGAGCCCGGGGAAGAATACTTTGGTGCTTTGGTAGAGATTGAAGAAGGACTTCAAAGGCGGGATTTTTGCGCAGATTACTGGGAGAGTGAAAAGCCTAACGTGTTTTGTTACTGGAAAAGCAGGCTTCCACATCCCGATGAGAAAAAGCAAATATTCGTGGATGACAATATGCTGATGGCTTTTTTCGAACGGTTGGAGAATGAGACTGAGCAGGAGAAAGTAAACTTTCGATTTGTCCTGGCGTTAATTTTAATGCGAAAGAGGCGGCTGAAATATGATGTGACCAGAGACGAAGAGGGCAAAGAAATCTGGCGTTTGAGAATAGTTGGTGATAAGTCCGCCGATAACCGGGTCGAGGTGATAAATCCACATCTTGATGAGGAGCAAGTCAAGCAGTTATCATCACAAATAGGTCAAATTTTACACACGGATGTATAGAAATGAATAAACAACATTACAAACTGCGTTTATATTTTTGTTTTGCTGCGACAATACTGACTTTTGCCGGCTGTACTATTGAGGCGCCAAAACCAATCGAAGTCGTACCGGGCAAAGAATCTGTAACCGAGGCATTATCTGTTTTGAAAACACGATCACAAAATGCGGTGTCACTATTAGCAAGAGGCCGATGTGTTTTCGAGTATTATGATCCGGAAAATAAGAAGCGTAAGAAAGAACAACTTTCGGTTATAGTTTTAATGAAGCCACCTGTTGAAATTTACCTGCAGGGCGATGCGACTTTTGCCCGCAAGCCAATAATTCTTGGCTCGAATGAGCGTGAATTCTGGCTGTTGATGAGCCCAAAGGAAATCAGCAAATACTGGTGGGGGGTATGGTCCGAGCAGGAATCTTTCGAAGGGCTTTTGATAAATCCCAGAACTTTATTCGAAGCTCTCGGATTTTTGGAAATAGGAGCGGAGGAGAGCTGGTCTTTGTCGAATGAAGGCGTTTTTGATGTGCTGACAAAACAAGACATGGGAGTAGTGATTAAGAAAATGCATATATCCAAGCTTGGTTATCTGATTAGCAAAATCGAATATTATGATTCGAAGGGCCGGGCTTTAGCTTTAGTAGAACTGAAGAATTACAAAGAGGTGGCCGAGGGATTTTTTGTTCCTGCTTCGATCAAAATTATCGCGTATAACCAGGACAGCGGCGCTGAGCCGCTTGGTATTACCCTTAATCTTAAGACTATAAAACCAAAGGAATTTACCGAGGGACAAAAGAGACTATTTGAACTCCCACCGAAGCAAGGCTTTGACCATATTTTGAGAAACAAAGGTGGAAAGTGGGTTGAACAAAGTCAATAGATAAAAAGATGGAGTTTGTGTATGGCTCGTGTGGGCTTAAGAGAGAGAATCAAGCAGGATTTATTTTTGCTGGATGGGGCGATGGGAACCGAGTTGATTGCTCGTGGGATCGAAGTAGGCAAGTGCAACGATTATCTGAATATTGAGCAGCCTGATATTATTTCTGATATTCATCGCAGCTATTTCGAGGCGGGGAGTGATGCAGTTATTACCAACACATTCGGCGCCAATAAATATGCTTTGAGGCGGCATGGATTTGCTGAAGAGGTTATCAAGATAAATAAGGCAAGCGCTCAGATAGCTCGCCGTGCAGCGGGACAGGAAAAGTATGTATTGGGTGATATTGGACCGAGCGGAGACTTTCTGGAGCCTTTGGGGGCCTTGAAGGCGGAAGATTTGAAAGAAGCTTATATCCAGCAGGCAAATGCACTTTTAGATGGCGGTGTAGATGGTTTTATAATCGAAACAATGACCGCTATTGACGAAGCAGCGGTTGCAATCGAAGCAGTGAAATCCATAGGCAGCGATTTACCTGTTTTGGCGTCGATGTCTTTTGATAAGGCCGGCGATGATTTCAAAACGATGATGGGTGTTGACGTTAAAGCGGCGGTTGAAAAAATAGTTTCGTCAGGAGTGGATGCGGTAGGCTTTAATTGCGGTACAATATCCCTTGAAGGATATATTGAGCTGGCGCAGAAATTCGTTTCGGCGGTGCGGTCGCTGTCGGCTGATGTGATAATTTATGCTGAGCCTAATGCTGGCAAGCCGGATTTAGTCGATAACCAGGCGGTTTATAAGGTTTCACCTGAGGATTTTGCGGCGGCGATTGAGAAAATATATACGGCCGGTGTAAATGTTGTCGGCGGCTGCTGCGGGACCAGTCCGGCACATATCAAGGCAACGGCTGATAAGCTGAAAAGCTGATTGTAGGACAAAGCGTTTTATCAGGCACTGGTCAGATATTTTGCGATTTGGTCAATGGTTTTTGTGGTGGCGCCCTGGTTTTTTCTTATTACCTCCCGGCCATTATTGGCAATTGACTGGGCGAAATCAGAGTCACTGAGACATTTTTGCATTGTTTTTAGTAATTCCTGCTGGTCTTTAACCATAATAGCGCCAGAGTCGGCTAAAAGAGCGTCAACGGTCTGCTTGAAATTAAAGGCATATGGGCCAAATATAGTGCATTTTCCGAGGGCGGCGGCTTCAACCATGTCTGAACCGCCCATTGGTACGAGAGAGCGGCCGACGAAGATTATTGTCGCCAGCGAGTAAAACTTTCTCAGGTCGCCCATCGTATCGCCCAGGATAACCGCCTGATTATCGGTTGGTAGGGGGGCGGTATTGTTTTTTATCCGGCTGTAGCGGATTAGGGGAAAATTCCTGCGTTCTATTAGCTGTGTAACTTCGTCGAATCTTTCAGGTTTACGCGGCACAATCACCAAACGCAGGTCGCTGAAACGTCCATCCTGCTTTAGCTGCTCATAGACATCGAGTAATATTTTTTCTTCATTATTTCCTGTGCCACCTGAAATCCATAATCTTTCGTTGCCTATATTGAGTTGAGCAGCAATGAGATTACTGCCTTCTACTTTATCTGCGATTTGGGCTGTGTCGTATTTTAGTGAGCCGGTTACAATTACTTTATCATCGTGGCAGCCGAGCTCATTGAATCGCCGGGCGTATTGTTCGGTTTGGGCGAGAGTGAGACTGATTTTTCCAAACATTTTTTTGGCGATTGGCTTTATTTTTCGATATCCGGGATAACTTTTATCACTCATTCGGCCATTGACAATAATAACGGGTATGTTTGATTGTTGTGCGATTCGAACAAAATTAGGCCAGACTTCCAGCTCCATAAGCAGACAAATAGCCGGGCGAATATTGCTGAATGCGCGTCGCATTATCCAGGAAAAGTCAAAGGGGAAATAGAAAACCTGGTGATTTTCACTGAAAAGGTTTGTTGCACGGGCAAAACCTGTGTCGGTGGTGGTGCTGATTATGGTTTCGTAATCGGCGAATTTACTTTCAAGCTCTTTGATGATTGTCTTGGCTGCATTGACCTCACCTACGCTTACGGCGTGCAGCCAGATACATTTTTTCGTTGGACTTTTGCGGGTGATTTTACCAAATCGCTGTTTCCAACCAGTCCTGTAGCGTTTGTGTCTTATAGCTCGATATATAATCACGGGGCTGTAAACTATCACGGCTGACAAATACAGCAAATCCAGGATGATTCTCATTCAGTCGTCCTGCAAATCAGTAAACGGATTAGAAATTTATGAATAATATTCATAAAGTGCTGTGATGTCAAACAGTTGCCTGAATATACAGGAAGGAATTGGTATATTAACGGATCAACAGACACAAAAACAGGATGTGTTTTTAAGCATATTCGCCTGGATTGTGTTGCATTTATGGCGCGGAAGTCCCAAGCCAGTATTCGGCAAATACAGCCAGATCGAGAAAATCCACTTTCCCGTCAGGCCTGTTCCGTGGCGCCATGTCTGCTCTTGGATTCCAATTGAAGGATTCCGAGTTGGTAAGCCAGACAGAAGCAAAGGCGACAAAATCCAGCAAGTCCACTACGCCATCCCCGGCACCTGGTGCGATGTCGGCGACGATTCTTTCCGGGAGACGCTCGAATTCAATTCTGGGCAGATCCTGTCCGGGCAGTCCTCCCCCTCGAACTACAAGATTGAAGTCAACGAATAGATTCGTACCAATAATGCCGTCAAGAAGGCCTCCTTCAGGCGAGGGGGCATCGAGCACAATAACAGGTACATTAGTGAAAGTGAGCCATTGCGGCGTAGCTATTAATTCAAGAGAATCTATATAATAACCGGGGGCTATGATCATTTCACCGGTTGCAATTAGTACTTCGATTTCGAATTCAGGGGAATTGAGATTTAGCCCAAGGCGAGCTCCAATGGCTTCACTAATGACGGTATAAGAGCTGCCTGTATCGAAGATAAAGCCATCTTTATCAAGAGAAGTTCTGCCTGCGTGGGCAAGGTCAACGCTGGAGATGAAGAATAGACCCTGCATTGGTAAGAATCCCGTTAGAACGGACGGACTGAAAGGAGCGCCGTAATCCGAGCTAAAGGGGTCGAGTTCGAATATATTGGGAAAGTACTGGACGGAAACCGACCCGATGGGCCGCAACTCAAGGGGTATTTTGTTTGGGTAGCTTGGAATTTGCGGGTCATCAAGTAGATAAAAGCGGATATCCGGGGCGGTCAGTTTAGTCTCGTTATGAGTAATATTGATGGGTCTGTCATTGCGGTAGACCGCGGCCAAAAAGACTGAAAGAGGTGTTCCAACCGTAGAGAGTGAATGCGAGGATTCTATTGGGTCTCCCACGGCGATAGAGACATTGGACTCGCCGACCAAAGTAGAAGTGTCAAGAAGTAATCCTTCGGACTCAATGGCACTGAGTCCATCAATGAAGAGACCCAGGGGCTGGCTTACCCATGCGAAAGCTGAGCCAGTAACGCCTGTGAACTCAACTGTGTTTGATGTAATTAGATCCGGAGTTTGATCGAAAAGACCGGCTCTAACAGCGTCTTCGCTGCTCACTATATGTGCACCGGCGCCAGTATCAAAGACGGCGATTGCATAATCGGTTTCCGGTGTTGCGGTCAGGTAATTACCGATAACGGAACTGCTGGGTACGGCATCGAGCTCGAATTCTCCAGAACGTTCGTCCGTAAAAGTGACCATACACCAAGAGAGAAATCCGCCTAAGGCAGGTGAATCAATAATATTGGAAGCCGAAGATGGGGTCGGCTCGGCAGCTAAAGCTGTCGGCTGAAAAGCCGATGCTTCCTGGATGGTCTCTATCTGGTGGTCTGTTGTTGGGTTATCGGATTGTTCAGCCTGAACAACAGAAACCCAGCACACTACAATAGAGGTTAAAATAATAAATAAGGTTTTAATCCGGTTGTATGAGTTGTTTCTTTTCATCTTCTACCTTACCTTTAACGACACTTATATATTAACATATTCAGGCAGAATTTTCACGTTGAAAAAGCCAAACCGCTGATTATCTTCTTCAAGTAACCTATATATTACTTGAGAACTCTTTCAAACACTGGCTGTCTCTATATAGTAAGTGCCATAAAGTAATATTTTTGTGACTTTAAAACCGGTGAATAGTATAAATACTGCATAAAAAAGGTGATACTTTTGATATATGGGCTGAATCGATTTATGTGCCCCGGAGTTCAGTTGGATAGAGCATCGTTCTCAGAACGCTGCTCCAGCGTATAAGTGCTTGTTCTGTCAGTTCTTATATATTTTTCTGCTGCTGCGTTATTCCTGAGGTCTGATTGTAAGACAAACGAGAGCATGTGTAACAGGTTCTGTAAAGTTAATGCCCAATCGTGTGGGTTTTTTTCGGGCACTGACGTCTTCGTTAATAGTTTCCGGCTGGATTTCAAAGTCAGAACCGTTAACCTTTATGTTTACTTCTAAAGCCATTTCTGAATCATAGACAACCAGTGAATTAGAGGAGGATTGTTTCCAACTGTCGAATGTTATCAGGGCCGTGCCATAGGTACAAGGCCGGGAGAAGGTGACTTCGTCGGTTACAGTTAAAGAACCTTTTCCGATGCGGGAATATACAAACTTACGTTCGAGCTTTCTTAATTCCGGCACATTATAAGCGGAAGAAATATCGAGAACCAGCGTATCAGTACTGTCAGTAAAGTTTTTGCTGACTACGCGGGCGCGGGCCTTGCCACCGGTTTGCTGTAATTTACCGGCGACAACAGGGACGGGGTGGCCGAAGGAATTAAGGACTTTGCTTTCGTAGCGGCGGGAGCTGAATGTACGGGCGGTATAGATTTCACCGCCTGGGTCGAGCAGCAGGGGCTTATCGCCCAATACTACAACAAAAGAGCCGACATCGTTGTGGTTGTGATGTTCCTGATTATGGCCGCCTTTTAAGGCAACGGCCAGTTGCGTGGACGAATTAGCACCTGGACGGGAGATTAAGATGCCGGCTTTGTCAAACCAGGAGCGTATGCCTGTTCTATGGGAGGAGCCTTGAGAAAGTGGGGCGCGAGAAGCGGAATTGGGAAAGGAATACATCATACTTTGATATAGTGAACCACCGGGAGAGACAGGATCAATTTGCTCCCAGGAGCGCAATACCAGGCCTAAGCGGCGACTTATAAAATACATCAGTTTTGAGCTGGGCCGGGCTCTGATGGAACAATCGGCGAAGGCGGGATAAACATCATTTATGATTTTAATATTTGCCCCGAATGTGGCGGCTTGTTTGGCCTTGCTGTTTTGGAGCAGGTCTACTTTACCGCCGGTGGCCTGGTAAATCATTTCGCTGAGCATAATATAGTAGCCAAAGCCATAATTCCAATAGCCAAGGCCTTCGGAGCAATAGCCGTCATCAGTAAATCCTTCGAGGAAGTTTTTTGAGTAGTTTTCTGCCGCGGCTATAAAAAAGGCACGCTGCTCAGGCGGGTCGATGACGGCCAGCGCTGTACCGGTTACTCCTGCCAGGCAAACGGCGTTCCAGTTGTTTGTACCGGTCATCCACCAGTTTTTATTACGTTTTCCCGTTACCATACCCCGATACGGTTCAAAGATACGCTCATCAAGGTTGTTACGGATAATCCGGCGAATTTTGGAACTTAGTTTATCGGCCAGCAGATAATCTGCGGTTGCCAGAGACCAGGCAAGCGCAGAAGAGCCGAGATCAATGTCCGTGCTTGTTCGGTTAAAGTTGGTAAGATCCCGGTCGTGGGCCGGCATGACCCAGGTGCGTTCGGAGCAGAGCACCCTGACAATTTCTTCAAAGGCCGGTATAAAACGGCCTTTATTTTCCAGGCATTCGGCAAGGGCAAGCGAGCGGATTCTTCGGCGCCGGATGCTGCTGACTCTCTGCCAGCGGGTACGGTTGCCGGTTCGGGAAAAGTCCAGAAACAGATCATCAGGCTGGTCAGGAATAGGTTGTTGCAGAAGCTTTTCTGCTTCGAGGATTATTCTCTGAAATGAATCATTCCGTGCCAGTTTTTTCCATGCGTTCCTGTCAGAAATGGGCGAACCAAAGCCTGCTGGTTTTTCAGGAAGTAGCATAGCGATGTATTTGATGCGATTTTGGTCGATTGTACCAGCCGCTCCAAGGGCGGTTTCCTGGGAGATTATTATGCTGCTGGTCAATAGTACCAGAGTTACCACAGAGAAAAACATCGAACAGTTTGTCATTCGTCTCATTGAAATTAATCCTTTCCAAAGACAGCTAATATGTATTGTTGAATTTACCTGGAGCGGTTTCCTTTTATAACAAATTTATCAATTACACAACCACCGGATGTATCACCTGCAAACTATAATAAAACTCTTCATTTACCTTGCTTTTAATCTCCTTGTTCCAATAAGAACCTTGTGATTTCCCACATTAGCTGTAATAAAAGCAATCGCCTTTACCTGAGGAAGCCCGCTTGGGAACAAAGAGAAGTTCGCTCGGCGCTGCCCCTTCAACGAATGATACTATATTCCAATAACGGCGAAAGTCAAAAAAATAATGTAAATGCCAATTGTTCTGCAGGAACAGAGAATATTCCCGAAAAAAGGATTTGTTCTCGTCTTCACCCCGATTTAGAACTACCTTGAGAGGCTCTATGTTAAGAATGAATACCATAAGGGTGATGATTTGTGCCGAAATATTGTTTTTTTTATGACCTCGAATTAAGGAAGTGTTGTTTCTTGACGATAATATATTTGCAAACGAAGGCCCTGTAAGTTATATGGCGAGCGGTTGTGGAGGAACGCTCGCCATTTTTCTTGCCCCAAGGCTTTTCTGTTACCTTTATTTCCTTTTTCGCCATCAATGCACAGAAGCGGGCAGTAAGGTCAAAAGGGCAGTCTGAACGCCGGAATCGTCTGTAATGCCAAATCCCTCACTAAAAACGGTTTAGAGAGGATCTTGATAAGACAGGTTCGTTGTTTAGTTGGGTCTCTGAGGTGCTATCTGGCGGCTTCTGTGGGAGTCTGTGGGCCGGTTGAGACGCTGAAAAAGGGGAGTAAACCAAAGTTCATGGGTGTTTTAGGCCCCATGTTCTGATTAAGTGACTGCCTGAACACGCCGATGAATAGTTATGAAAAGCATGTTTATTTTCTTATTGAAGGAGATAAATTATGAATCGCGAGGAGAAGTATCATATCGGGGAAGGGTCTCAAAAAACAGTATTAAAAGCAGCTCAAGAAACGCCTTTTACCAAGGCCGTTGAGACAAATCCAAGATTAGCTGCCGCATACTACGACCGTGCAAATTCATTCTACAACAAAGGAGAATACGATAAAGTATGGGAGGATATTGATAGGGCACGGAGTTTGGGGTATCAGGTCCCAAAAAAGTTTCTCAAGGCCCTTCGTAAAGTGTCAGGAAGAGAAGGATGAGTTATCTGACTTTTGTAATGAGCTGAAAAAGCGGGATTATCGGGACAACACCGGATTATAGAAATCGGAAGTTGGAAGATTGTCATTGATAAATAAAATATTTTTAATGTGCGTGCTGGCTTTTTGTCTTGTCGGAGCGTGTTGTATCACGAATTCAAAGGAGCCGGTTGAAGAGGTTGAGCCAGTTGAGTTTCCACCCGGCAGTATTTTGACATTAACGGAGCAACAACTGCTTATGCTGGACTGGCACATTGCCTATAGCGGGGGTGCCCATGTGAAAGACAAAAGGATTGTGCCCGGTCCGGGCGTGGAATTCGATATCTATTTTCCGAGCAATAGTCCGGATTGTCGTTCTCTGGACATAGTCTCCAGCGGCGAAGGTGGAGAAGGCAGCTTAGTGGGAGCCGACATACGCGGTTATGAGACATTTGCCCTGAAGTTGACTCTGGTTTCGGTCAACGGACAAAGCGAACCGGATATGAAGCAAAAGCTTGTGGCCGGTGCTGTGATAGGACCAACGGACAAAGGTCAGCTCTGTAGCTATGAGCCGGTTATTTTGGGTTTTGCAGATTCAGAAAAGGCGATGATTGCGAAAACTTCGGTGTCAGCGGATAAGATTTATCAAATCGGCTTACACGTCCATATGCAAAATCCACAGGACTGGGACAGTTCAGGAAGTATAATGAGACTCAGGGTAGAGCCTGTCGCCGATAATGTCGCCGGGAATCATTTAACCACGGCAGACTCTTATTCGGCCGGGTCCCCGATTATTACTTCGGTGCCTGTTGCTACGGCTACAGCCGATTTATTATACAGCTATGATGTTAACGCCATCGACCCGGACGTGGGAGACACCCTGGCATACTCTTTATCCAACGGACCTGCCGATATGACCATAAATCCCATAACGGGATTGATACTGTGGCAGCCAGCGAGTGACAAGGGAGGGACTAATGAGGTAGTAGTGGTGAAGGTCACCGATAGTAACAGCATCCCGGCAGTAGCTACCCAATCGTTTACTATCATCGTAAAGCCGACTCCATTCAAGATAACCAAATTGGAGGTATTGAATGGTTATAATCAAAGAAGCAGAAAAACATTATTAGCAGACGACAAAGTCAACCTTGTCCAATCCAGTGATAATAACCGGTTGGAAACCAGCTTTGGTTCATTTACATCTTATAATTTTTCAGAAGATTTTCCAGATATATTAGATATCCCGCCAAATACTCTAATAAGGTCGGTCGTAGTTTTTATCGAACACTTCGAGGAAGAGCGATTTGCCCGGGGAAAATTAGAATGGTCTATTGGCAGAGGCTGGCCATTTAGGCGGGTTGTTTGGGCTTCAATAAAGGCGCCGGTGCATATAGGCGAATCCAATGAGGCTGTTGACTCATGGGATATAACAAGCCTGGTTGATACCAACGAAAAGATAAATTTACTCCAGTTAGAAGTTAAGAATAATAACAACGTTGTTAACAGTAAAACGTTGATAGATTATATCTATGTGGTAGTTACATTGGAATAATTCTACCTGACGAAGTAGTTCCGAAACATTGTACGAGCTTATCCGGATCTACGTTGCATTCACAGTGGAAGTGACCGATTAAAATCGGACAAACGAATTGGTAGCAGCTACCGGCAATTCCAAGACATTTCTGTCCACAGTGCAAGAGCAGGCAGTGGATAAAATTATAATCCTAAAGACGAGTGCAGAATTTTAATGGACTGTACACATCGGACGGTGGGCGGGATTTAATTTTCTTACGGAAAATAAACTATCAGTATCGTTGAATGTGAAAGATTGGGGTGTTTACTTAAAGAGCGGGCCGAGAGAGGAGATGGAGATGTGGTAACTCGGCCCGCGTAGAACCACTCCCTATAGTGTTATACGATTTGCTATCAGTTCGTGTTCTATCATTAATAAATGGAATAGACCCTACGGTAGAGGAGAAAAGGAGAGTTTATGCCAGGATGATATAAAAAGCGATTCTGTTTAATTACATGCATGTAAAAAATTCTCAAAAAACTATTGTTTTTTTTGTATAGTCCGATAAGATGGCTCTTTTCTTGGTTTAAATAAGGAGTTCTATCTAATATAAACAAATGGATTCGTTTTATCACACAAAATATTTTCGGGAGTGTCACCCCGATTATTACATTTTCCGTTGGATTTTCCGGACTGCCTGTTAAGAACAAATTTTTTTTAGTGTGGTTCTTGTTTGGTGGTTCAGCAAAATTTATTCAAGCCTTATCAAGACAGTTGCAGCCGCTGCAATTGGATTTTAAAGGCGTGCAGCGGAATTTTGAGGTTGATGAAGAATGAAATGTGTTTTAGAAGTGCGCAAATTGTGTTGGCTTATAAATGCGGTCTTGATTTCAATTATGGTGTATATCATAGCTGGTTTTGTCCCTGGTGACTATGCTGGAATGAATACCTTTGCCTATCCAATTCCCATGAAAGAAAAAGAGAACATTATTCTTTATAAGAATTCAACGCCGCCGGTCAATTATAAGATTATTATGGAGCGAAATATTTTCGGCTCTTCAGGATTGAGTCCGGCCAGAGAGAATCTGCAACGAGAAAACACCGACGCTCCGGCTCATGTTATTAGAGCGCAACTTCGATTGCTTGCTACAATTGCAGGAGATGATGAAGTGGCTTGTGCCGTGATTGAAAATTTGAAATCCAAGGTGCAGGATATTTATAAGGCCGGAGATATTATTGATGGAGTACTGATTGAAAGCATTGACCGAAACAAAATAATCCTTTTATATGGAAATAAACGTGAGGTATTAAACTTGCATATAACATGTGAAGTTTTAGGCCCTGTTGAGAAGAACGAAGAACCCGTTATAGCCCAAAAACAAAAGACCGCAGAGTTTGTAAATGTTATTTCGCCCACTGAGCGAGAAATAAGTAAGAAGGCCTGTGTCAGGCAAGTTCGGGGTATGGAAGTATTTTTAGAAAAAACGGAAGTAGCCCCTTACATTGTAAATGGAGAAGAAAAGGGATTATGCATTACAGGATTGGATGATTTGAGTATGGCCGGATATTTCGGATTTGAGAATGGCGATGTTATTCAGACTATAAATGGGCAGATGTTAACTGATAAGCAAAAGGCTTTTCAGGTTCTCAAGAAGGCCCGGTCGCAATCTTCGTTAAACTTTCAACTTTTGCGAAATCAGCACGAAATGGACCTTTCGTTCGAGATAAAGTAGTGAAGATATAATCTGCAGTTTACTACGGAAAAAGGGCATTTATGAGCCTGAATGTCTTATTTTAGCAATTAGAAAACCTTAAAATCTCAGCCAAATATGAGCAAGATAAAATAGAAAAGGTAGAAGTTTTTATTGACAAATATTATTTGTGAAAGTTATAATTTTGAACAATGATAAATTTGAATGGTTGTAGATTCACTGCTAAGATTAGTACTCCTACCGACGTTTTTTTTTGTGAATAATCTCAATCATAGTGGGCTTTTTTTGGGAAATAAGCTTAATTGAGTTTGTACAATTCGTTGTGAGCAGGGTGCTCATGAGAAAAAGAGGGGAGAACCTCGTATAGTTTTTAACTTAAATGGAGGGTAATGTTATGAAACGTCACATCATTTTATCACTTATTTTAATCGGCCTTTTTGTTATTAACGGCAGCTCTTATGCACAGGCGTTATCCGGTGATCTGGCGTCATTTGTTACGAACTTTTCGCCTGCTCACGGTTCAGATCAGGTACCTGTGAACAGTCTGATAAGCTTCGATATTACTGATGATGACTCAGGTGTCGATGCCGATTCTATAGAAGTTAAAGTCAATGGTAAAATTGTGTTCAAAGATGGTACGTCCCCGAATGGTAATTGCCAAGCAGTGGGTCATAATAAACGAAGTTATACAATCGTTTATCAGTCTTATGAGATGTTTGATTACGAACAAAAAGTAACAGTTACCATTACAGCATACGATTATGCCGGAAATATGTTACAGACAAAGACTTATTATATAATAACCGAGATGATTTCATTCGGGCAGAACCATAAGGTCAATTCTGATCTTGGGAATATCGATAGTAGTAGACCTGTAACGGTATGTGACAGCAGTGGTACTACATGGGTAGTCTGGCAGGCCGGACCGGAAGGCAGCAGAGATATTTATGTTAACAAGCTTCCAGATGGGGCGGCAAATTTCGAAAGTGCCGTTAAACTGACCAATAATGCCAGTGACCAATGTAATCCTGCTATTGCTCTTGATGGTAGTGGCAAGTTATATGTCGTATGGCAGGACTTTGGAAACGGGAACTGGGACATATATTTGTCAATCTATGATGGAACAAACTGGTCCACCGAGGTAATGGTTAATGAGCCTGAAATTGATCCTACGAATCCAGTTTCCAATCAGATTAATCCTGCAATAGCTATTGATGGTCAATCTCCAAATCAAGCACATATTGTCTGGCAGGACGACGATGGAGGCAATGAGGATATATATATAGCGATATCGAGTGATGGTTTTGCAACACCAACGGCGTCGCAACTAATAACTTCCAATACTTCTACTTCCGATCAGGTAGAGCCGGCTATTGCGGTTGATTCTGCCAATACGGTTTACGTGGTATGGACGGATAGTAGAGACTTAGCAACAAATGGCACAGATATTTACGGGGCGGCCTCGAATAATTCATGGTCGGAAGTGATTGTTGTGGGCGATTCGTACAATCAGACGAGCCCGGTTATTGCCGCCGAATCAACAGGGTCAATTCTACACTTATTGTGGATTGACGATACACCCGGCGACAATGACATATACTATGCGACATCGAACGGTTTGTCCGATTGTCCTTTAACCGGCAGTAGTATTATCGATGAACCTGGCACCAACCAATTAGAGCCGGCGATTTTCGTAACTGGCAGCACGGGTATTGATTTGAAGGTCTATGCCTGCTGGCAGGATTGGCGGAACGTAAACACTACGAATCCGGATGATACGGACCTTTACTTTGCTGAGCTGAGCTCCAGTCTCGGAACAAATATTTTCGTGGGTGATGGAGGTACAAATTCATCCCAGGGCGAGCCGGCAATTGGAGTATGCACACTTGGTTTTCCATACCTTGTATGGACTGACGGCAGGAATGCGCAGAAAGATATCTATTACGCCGGCAGCACTTTTATAGATCCGAATCCCGTTTTGGAAAAAGATGTTGAACACCTTACCGGAGCCAACTGGGGGGATGATTATTTAGGCAAACTGGATAGTCCGGGTGAAATCAACCTTAGAATACCTCCTTCGGCATTTCCATTTGACTGTGATTTGAAAATCACCGCTTCGAGAATAAGGAATACGAATATACACAGATATACGGCAAAGGAGTGCAAGGGTTATTTCGAGTTCGGTCCGAGTGGGATTCATTATCTTCTTAAGAATAAACCGATTAATATTGCAATTGCATATTCACCCTCAAGTGCGCCGGCTGAAGTATATTGGTATGATCCGGTTATGGATGAGCTTAGACAGGATGGGATAAAAATTCTTGGGTACATAGAAAAAGAAACTGTGCATATTGTGCATTTCCAGACGAGGCACTTTACGCCGTTCATTTTGCTCGGAGGCACTACTGCTGCTGCTGTTGTAGGTGGGGGCGGAGGCGGAGGCGGTGGTTGTGCCGTATCTACCTACGGTCATGGTAACGTGATAGAATACATGATGCCTTATATCTTCTATATTTCTGTCTTGTTAATAATTAAGCTAAAGGATTCGCGCAATCGAAAGATAATATAGCGTAAGAGACAACATTTATAGTATAATATGAAAGACTTTGCATCTGGCAGTGGAGGGTACCGTTGCCAGATGCTTTATTTTGTGTGGGGCAGGAAGTCTTGACAGAAGGCAGAGACAAATTGGATGTTGGCAGTGTGCATCTTTTGATTGAGCTGGTGTGCGTTACGGCTGCTACGGTCTGTCTAATAAGGTTCTTTAGCGATAATTTAAATATCAGAGGAGACTGGTTCCTGGCTCCCTTTTTGTTAATAACGGCAGCTTTAGTTCCTACCCGTTTAAGGAAGAGAAGTTTCGCAGAGATTGGTCTGCGTATAGGGCGGCCGGGAGTGATTTTGCGGGTGCTCTGTGTAACTTGTATAATAGTATTTCCCCTTCTTTTGACAGGCATATTGTTGCTGAAACACCTCAATGTTAAGCTTCCATTAAGTCCTATAATCCCGGAAGGGCGTTGGTTCTCATGGATGGCTTATCAATTCATGTATGTTGCGGTGGCCGAAGAGATTTTCTTTAGGGGGTATTTTCAATGCAATGTACTGTCTTTATTAACTATGTCCGTGCAAAAAACCCGTGCATTTTTGGAAATAATTGGTATAATAATATCAGCAACTGTCTTCGCTATATCACACTGTTTAATTCTGGGAAGTTTAATGCCGATTATTACTTTTTTACCGGGATTGATTTTCGGTTGGTTGCTTGTGAAGACGAAATCGCTGTTAGCACCGGTCTTGTTTCACGGTTTAGCCAATGTTTTTTATGCCTTAATCGCTGCAGTGTTAACTTAGGCGATTTGGCAGCAGTAAACGTGAAGAGAATTTTCAATATTGATAGAGTATGAAAAGCGTTTTAGAAATACCAAGAATATTGTTGATTACGAATATAGTCTTGCTGGTAATCCTGGGATATATAGTAGCCGGTTTTATCTTTGGTAATAATAGGGGGCAAAGTGCCATTTTAGAGCCAATTTCCACAACGGATGGAGAAAAAACTGCTCTCAGTAAAGACCCGGTACAGGCAGATAATCCTGATATTATCATTGAGCGGAATATCTTTGGCTCTTCAGGAAGGAGTTCAGCTAACGAGAATCCGGAACAAGAAACAAAAGAAAATTCGATTTCTGTTCTTAAGGCACAGCTTCGGCTGCTTGCTACTGTTGCAGGAGATGAGGAAGTGGCCTGCGCTGTGATTGAAAACGTAAATACTAAAATACAGGATCTGTATAAGACCGGAGATATTATCGGGGGCGCACGGATCGAAAGAATTGAACGGAATAAAATAGTTCTCTTCGATGGGGGACAACGTGAGGTCTTAAATTTGTATGTATTTGGTGGGATTTCAGACAGGGTTGAAAAAAGTGCCGAATCGGTGATTGCCCAAAAATCCGATGCTTCTAAGGTTGTAGATATTATTTCGCCTACCGAACGGGAAATAAACAAGAAGGCATTTCTTGCAAGAGTGGGGGGGATGGAGGCCATTATAAAAACGGTTGAAGTGGCGCCTTATTTGGAAGAAGGTCAGGAGAAAGGTGTACGTATCACAGGTTTGGAAGATTTGAGCATGGCCAGGTACGTGGGATTCGAGAATGGTGACGTTATTCAGAACATAAATGGCAGCACGGTAACTAACAGGCGAAAGGCTTTTCAGATTCTTCGTAAAGCAAGGTCACAATCTTCGATAAACATTCAACTTTTACGGAATCAACAACAGAAGAAACTTTCATTTGGAATTAAGTAACAATTATACAATCCGATATTGTTTATTATTTAAGAGCGCGAATTATGTCAATATTATATGATACACTACAATCGAGATTGTGGAGTATAAGGATTCCTTTGTTGATTTTAATGGTTGGTAGCTGTGTTTTGACGGCGGAGCTGCAATCATCTGTATGTCATGCAAATCAGCAGCCGACGAGTCCTGTATCAGACGAATATAGAGAATTGTCAGGCCCGGAAGTGTATATGCCGGAACTGCTTAAGCCGGGCATGGCAGATAAACAGATATCACTGGATTTTGACCAGGTGGATATTAAAATTTTTATCAAGACTATCGGTGAGCTTACAGGAATTAATTTTCTTATCGATGAGAATATTCGTGGTACCGTTACACTTATTTCCCCGACCAAGATACGGCTTGGAGAGGTCTATGAAGTATTCGAGTCTGTACTGCAAGTCAAGGATTATGCCGCCGTGCCTGCAGGAAAGATAGTCAAAATTATTCCTCGGGCAGAGGCGTCAAAAAGCAATATCTTAATACGTGTCGGAGGTAATCCTGAATTAATACCCCAAAATGACGCTGTCGTGACACAGATTATTCCAATACGTTTTGCCAACATTGCAGAGCTAAGCAGCTCACTTACAACGTTAGTATCCACCGGAGGCAATTTAACGACGTATGTTCAGTCAAACTCAATTGTTATAACCGATACTTCGTCCAATATCCACAGGATGGCAAAGCTTATTCAAGAACTTGATACCGAAGGGGCAAAAGAGAATATTACCTTGATTCGTCTTAAATATGGTTCCGCTAATATTATTAGCGAGCAGATTAAACAAATTATGCAACAAAGTGCTGTGACATCCGGCGGCAGGGTGGCAAGAGCCATTCCCGGGGGAGCGGGTGCTGCGTTGAAGATTTTACCGGATGAACGAACCAATTCGTTGGTTGTATTAGCGAATCCTGATGATACCGAAATAATTATGGAACTTGTTGCGGAATTAGATGTAGAACGTCCTGTTGAAGCGAGTAACGTACATGTAATTTATCTTAACCATGCAGAAGCCCCTGATCTTGTAAAATCACTTTCGACAGTATTGGCACAACTGGTATCAGTCGGCAAAATCGAATCCCGTGAGCCGTTACAGGTGACTGCAGATGAAAGCACCAACTCACTAATTGTTGTGGCTTCATCTCAGTACTACAGGATTATCGAAGATATAATTGGAAAATTAGATGTGGCTCGTGAGCAGGTGCTCGTTGAGTGTCAGATAATCGAAGTTAGCGAAGATGTTTTAAGGGAAATCGGTGTGGACTGGGCGACGCTTGATGAAGCGGTTGCTGATAGTGTTCGCGGTTTCGCATTTACAAACCTTGGTCCCATGGTTGAAGCGGCGTCCGGCGACCTTGAAGGTCTTGCTATCGGTGTACATAAAGAGGTTGGGGGTCAGGCAACAATCGGCGCCGTATTAAAGGCACTGGAAAGGCACACAGGTGTAAACATTCTTTCAACACCGCAAATACTTACTTCCAATCATCAGGAGGCTACTATCATAGTAGCCGACAACGTACCTTATGTGAGAGATTCACGTATTACCGAACTTGACCCGGCCACACCTACGACAATTCAAACTTACGATTTTAAGGATGTTGGTATTGAACTAAAAGTTACACCTCATATAAGTCCGGGCAATTTGGTCCGCCTTAATGTCGATGCGAGTTTCAGCAAACTTGTACCATCGGCAGCGACGGGCGAAATAGAAGGCGATACCCCGACTACCGCCACACGTGATGTCAAAACTGTTATTTCTATCCCGAACGATGTAACTGTTGTTATAGGTGGTTTGATACGGGATGACAAGTCAACTACTGTTAAAAAAGTACCTTTACTTGGAGACTTGCCCCTCATCGGAGGATTGTTCAGGGTAGATGGCGACCGTGTCCAAAAAACTAATCTGCTTCTTTTTATAACTCCGCATGTTCTGACAACCCAGGAAGCCCTTGAGAAAATAACAGAGCTGAAAAAACAGCAGACCTCACTTTCGGAAGCGAGTATTGAAGAGGAACTAAGTTTTTTATTTTAGATATTCACTAATAAAAACCGGAATCAAGCCCTAATCCCGTGCCTTGAGAACAGCTATTAATACCGAATGCTGACAGGGCGGGCGTTAAATAAGAAAATGATAATATGAAGGTTGAATTATTAGGACAGATACTATTACAGCAAACCTCACTTGCAGAGCGGCAATTAACCGATGCACTACTGCTGCAAAATGATGAAAATCGACATGAAAGAATCGGTCAAATACTAATCAGGGCCGGCCATGTCACTGAGATTGAGGTTCTCAAAGCCCTGGCTCGACAATGGGGGCTTTCTTATTTAGATAATATACCACAGAAAGAACTCAACAAAGACTTAGTTGCAAATTTACCGATTGAATTCCTAAAAAAACACAAGATTCTCCCGTTTAACGGGTCAGAGGAAATGGTCAGTATTGCTGTGAGCGATCCGCTTGATGTAATGACATTCGATTCTGTCGTTAAAATGCTCGGGGTTCGCTGCAAGAGGATTATTTGTGCGTCTTCAGTGATTGAAGACAGACTTAGCCACTATTATTATCAAAGTGAAGGCTCTGCTACGGAGGCATTAACAGAGCTGGACGACAGTATGGATTTTGCCGGTTTGACTTCGGGGTCCGCCTCGGAGGACCTTTTGGACCTGGCGAACAGGGCACCGGTTGTTAAATTGGTCAATACTATTTTTTTTCAGGCCGTACAGGCTCGGGCGAGTGACATACATATTGAGCCGTATGAGGATGAGGTGACCGTTCGTTTTCGAATAGACGGTGTGTTACATAACAGGTTTACTCTTCCAAAGCAGTATGTTGCTGCATTGGTATCACGCTTGAAAGTGATGGCAAATTTAAACATTGCCGAGCGCAGACTTCCGCAGGATGGACGCAGCAGGATTAAAATAAGTGAAAATGAAATAGACATCCGGGTCTCAACCGTACCCAGCTCTGATGGAGAACGTGTTGTTCTTAGACTTTTGGACAAGAGCGGCGCACGTTTCAGCCTCGGTCAGTTAGGATTTACAGCGGACACAGAAAAGGAATTTCGCAGACTTATTCATATATCTCACGGGATAATTCTTTTAACAGGGCCTACCGGAAGCGGTAAAACGACGACTTTGTATAGTGTTCTTGGCGAGCTGAACACGGAAGTTCGTAATATTATGACGGTTGAGGACCCGATAGAATACAAGCTTGCCGGGATTGGTCAGATGCAAATACATCCGAAGATAGGCCTGACTTTTGCTAACTACCTGCGGCATATTCTCAGGCAGGACCCGGACGTAATTATGGTCGGAGAAATCCGTGATCTTGAAACGGCCCAAATCGCTATCCAGGCCGCTTTAACAGGACATCTGGTTTTAAGTACGCTCCACACAAATGATTCTGCAAGCGCTATAACACGTTTAATTGATATGGGGATTGAACCTTACCTGGTTTGTTCGGCTGTGATAGGGATAATGGCACAAAGGCTGGTAAGGATTATTTGCCCGGAGTGCAAGACCCCCTACACACCAGGTGAAGAAGAGCTGGAAGTATTCGATGCCCAATTACAGCATCGTAAAGAAAATCTATATCAAGGCAAAGGATGTTCGAATTGTATCGGTACCGGATATATTGGACGAGAGGGAATCTTCGAATTAATGACGATTGACGATGAGATAAGAGAGTCGATTATGGCTAATACCGGGTCAAATCTTATAAAACAGATAGCCATAAAAAAAGGTATGTTTACGTTGCGTCAAGATGGCCTGAGAAAGGCCTTTGCCGGCGATACAACTATTAAGGAAGTTCTGCGTGTGGCACAGGATGCGGCAGTATGATTCATTAAGGAATAATAATAACAAATGCCTTTATTCAAATATATAGAATTAAACGGCACAGGCCAGAAGAAACATGGAACGATCGATGCGGCCTCGATTGCAGAAGCAAGAAGAAAACTTCGTGCGGCCAAGGTGCATCTTCTGGACATTACAAGCATGCAGAAAGATGTTCATCGTCAGCTTGATGCCGGTTCAAGGACAATCAGCTTTCGCAGGATAAAACAACGGGATGTCTCGGTTGCCACAAGGCAACTGGCGACCTTGCTGCATGCGGGCATTCCACTGGTGCCCGCCTTGTCCGCTTTGGTAGAGCAGCTATCGAATCAGCCTTTGTCAACAGTCTTTACGCCGATACGTGACAGGGTTAATGAAGGTATGCCTTTGGCAAAAGCTATGGCTGAATACCCGGCTGTTTTTTCGGAAGTTTTCGTCAGCATGATAAGAGCAGGGGAGGCCACAGGTACTCTGGAAAATGTCCTGCTGCGACTGGCTGAAATAGCAGAAAGACGAACTAATCTTACTAATAAGGTAAAAGCTGCTATGGCTTATCCCTTATTTATGGCAATCGTGGGTGTAAGTGTCATAGTGTTTATATTTACATATGTAATTCCCAGTATTACAAAACTTTTTCTTGAGATGAATCGTCAGCTCCCCTGGCCGACTGTTATGTTGATTAGAGTAAGTAATTTCATTCAGAATTACTTCTGGTTTTTTATAATTATACTCATTGTAATTATCATTGCTCCGATATTTTGGTCGAAGACAACAAAAGGCCGAAGAGTTTGGGACCAAATGAAGTTGAAATTGCCGCTCTTCGGCAATCTTAACCGAAAGATAGCAATATCCCGCTTTTCGCGAACATTAGCGGTACTTTTAGCCAGCGGGCTTTCAATCGTTGAAACACTCGACCTTTCCAGGCAGGTGATAGGTAATACGGTCATTTCCGACGTAGTTGATCAGGCCAAAGATGCCATAAGCCATGGGGGGGGCATCGCCGAATCGTTTCGACGAAGCGGAGTTTTTCCACCTATTGTTATTCATATGATTTCGGCCGGTGAGAAAAGCGGAGGAATCGAAGAAGGGCTTATAAATGTAGCAGATGCTTTTGATAATGATGTTGAGGTAACAGTAAAGGCGTTAACGTCGCTGCTTGAGCCGGTAATGATTGTTCTGTTGGGGATTATTGTCGGATTCATTGTTCTTGCGATTTTATTGCCAATTTTTGATATTAATCGTGCTATAGCTTAGGAGAACATACAAATGAAAATATTGAGATATTCAGAACACCGTGTTCGGCTGCCCGGTTTTACCTTGATAGAATTAATGGTGGTAATAGTCATTCTCGGACTTCTCGCCACAATAATAATGCCAAAGATTCTGGACAGGCCGGAGCAGGCACGAAGATTAAAAGCAAAAGTTCAGATAAGAAACTTTCAGTCGGCACTGGCGCTTTTCAAGACGGACACGGGGCGTTTCCCCACAACTTCACAAAGTTTGGAAGCTCTCATAAACGATCCTGGCTTGAGAGGATGGAAACAGGGCGGGTATATAGAAGGAGGCAAGGTCCCTTTAGATCCCTGGGGTAATCCATATCTGTATCTTTGTCCCGGTGTGCATGGTGAGGACTATGAAATAGAGTCATACGGCAAGGACGGAGAAGATGGTGGTACCGGCGATGATGCAGATATTGAGAGCTGGAACATTGACCAGGAGTAATCGCTCATGCAGTGGCGCCGAGGTGGATTTACGCTGGTCGAATTGGCAGTAATTCTTTTGATTATAGCTGCCTGTGTAACGGTTGTATTTCCGAAGTTTTCTAACGGTTTGTTGGATCAGCAGCGACTTAGAAGCAGCGTCAGCAAAATTGCCAGTGTTGCCGAATATGCCCATCAAAGAGCTGTTTCGACACACTTAACACATATACTTCACTTTAATGTAGAGCAGGGAACGTACTGGGTAACGGCCCATACGCCGGATGGAAAGCTGATGCCGATGACTGATGGGCTTAATTTAACTGGAAAGCTTCCTGAAGGCATACAATTTTCCGGCATAGAATTTCGAGATGTAAGGAGTGATTCGGAGGATGTTGTCACCATAGAGTTGAGTCCACAGGGTTGGATTGAGCCTGCAACGGTTTATGTGGCTTCCTCTCAAGGGAGGAAAATGAGTATTGTTATGCACGAGATACTGGGTTACGTTGAAACATTTGAGGTGTTCGAATAAATATAATTCAAGATGTGGAAGAATCGTAAAACCAAATTAATGCCTCTTCGCATAATCAGGGCGTTTACTCTGATAGAAGTGCTGATTGCTCTTGCCATTACAGTGATTGGCCTGTTACCTCTTCTGCATTTACTTACTGCAAGCATTCTTATGACTGATTCGGCATGGAATTTATCTCAGGCAACAATGATAGGAAACGCCAAACTTACTGAAGTGATTTCTCGAAATGATCTTGAAATCGGCACGGACAAAGGAAGTATCGAAAGTCGGGAGAAGGAGATAGTTTTCGACTGGCAGTCAAAAGTGACTGAAGCTTTTATAGAAGAGCTTGAAGAGATGAATACAGCCGATCTGCATAAGGTAACGGTTACTGTGATGTGGCATGAAGGTCAAAGTCCCAAACAGATATCTTTGACGACATATGTTTTCATCGACAAGACTGTGACTACAAGCAGTGCGATCTGATATGAAAAAGCCCGAAAGAACAGTTAAAAGAGAAGCTTTCACCTTATTGGAGATTATCATAGCTCTAAGCATGCTTGTACTGATTTTAGGAAGTGTTTACGGCACTTATACGGCAGCCACGAGGTCTTTGGTGCATTCTAAACCAAGGCATGCTTTGCAGCAGCAGGCCGATATCTTTATGCAAAGGATTGCCTCGGAGATACGCTGCTGCTACGCCGGTTACCAGCATGAGTCTCCGCAACCTGTAACAAAAACTATTCAAACAGTGGGAAAAAAACACCTCCAACAGGAAGATGCCTCTTTGTTTGAAGGAAGAGAAGTTTCATCAAGACAAAGTTTTTTGCAATTCGTAACTTCAGCAGTGGCCTCAAAACGTGAGCATAGCCTCGGAGGTCTTGCTATAGTCGAATACATGCTGGATAGCTCAATGAACACTTTATCACGGAGAAAGCGAAGATATATAGGCGGATTCGAGGTCGATAAGGATAATTACGATTGGATTGTTGTTCTGGAGAACTTACAGGCGATTACGGTTGAGTATTTCGACGGTAAGGATTGGCTCAAAGAATGGAATTCTAATGATATGGAAGGATTGTTACCTAAAGCGGTCAGGATATCACTTGTTATGCAATCTGAGGATGTTGGGCCTTTGTCGTTTGTATCTACGGTTCAGATAGTTTGCAGGGAAAAACAATCCGGCGGTGTTACCCTTCAAAAAACAACAGAAAGCGGTAAAATTTTACAAAGTATAAACAATAATCAAAGCTCAAATGATCGACAAATTAAGAAAAAATAAAAACAGAGGTTTTGTTTTAATTGCTGTTCTGTTGATAATATCTGTCCTGGTGACGATTATCCTGGAATTTAATTATGAATCACGGATGAAACTTCATCTTTCGGACAACTTTCATAACGCCTCTAAGGCGTTGAATTATGCCGACGCCGGCATTTCTGTTGCGATTGCGAGCCTGAAACAAAATGCCGATATTCTCTCTGATGAAAGATTCATCCCTCTCTTTTCGGGGGAGGTTCAAATCCCGGTTGAAAGCGGTTATTGTACCATACTGGTTAGCGATGAAAGCGGTAGGATTAATATAAACACATTTAAGACATCTGAGGGTGAAATTGTACGGCACAGAGTCGACCAAATATTGAAACTAATAGACCTTTTGAATTATCAGTACCGGCAGCAGCCTCCTGTTAGCTACAGCTTGATTCCTGCTATAATTGATTGGGTAGATGATGATGATGAAGTGACATATCTGCCATTCATAAAAAGAGATAATGAAGGCGCTGAAAGTAATTATTACATAGACCTTATTGATCCTTATAAATGTAAAAATGCCCCTTTTGAAACACTGAGCGAGCTGCTGCTTGTAAAAGGAATGACTGCTGCAATATTCCATGGACAGGCCGGCGATAAAACTCAGAATATTGGGCCTGTAGATGGAATTCGGCAATATTTAACCATTTACGGCGATGGGAAGATAAATATTAATGAAGCTTCCCCGATGGTTATTCTGAGTTTGTCGGATAAGATGAGTCCTTCCCTTGCCAAAAGTATTATTGAAGAACGGAAGATCAAACGGTTTGTAAATGTGGGACAACTGAAAAACGTACCTGGTATGACACCCCAGGTGTATGAGTCTGTCCGTGAATTAATAACTGTAAAACCTAAGGATCGTTATTATAATGTTACTGTAACCGGCGTGGCCGGCCAGTTTGTGCGAAAAGTTCAGATTGTGCTTAGAAGTGACAGCAGCACCGCCCGAATCGAGACAATTTTACGTATAGAAATCTAACGTGTGTATGTAAAGGGCGGCAATCTGCAATAAATGTTAAGGTGGAATCCTGTGAAGCGTTCGATAGGGATAGATATTAACAGAGACAAAATAAGCATAGTTCAACTGTGCTTTACGGGAGGTAAATTTTCTCTGGAGCGGGCGAGTGTCCGGGAAATGCCGGAAAGCGGTTCATCCGAAGAAAAAACTACGGCGGACATTCAGTTTTTGATTAACAGCATGATAACAGAAGAGAATTTTGATATGTCTGCGAAGGTCACAGTAACAGCACCCTATGACAGAGTTTTCTTTCAAAATTTCAGAACGGACCTTTCGGCAGATGAAGATATAGGGCATTTGATAAAATTTGAACTCGAAGACGATTTCCCAATTCCTTTTGACGAACTTGTTGCCGGTATTTGCGGTGGTCGTGAACTTAAAGGAGATGACAGGGAATATCTCGTTGGTGCTATTAACCGTTCGGAGCTCCGTGGCCGGGTTGAAACAATCAAAGAAGCACATCTCAAATGTTCGACAGTTACAACCGATGTTTTTGCGCTTTATGCGGCTGCATCATTAAGTGATAATCTGATAGATAATACCACCTCTGTGATTGTCCATTCTGATAATTCCGGGGTAATCCTGGCAATAGGTGTAAAAGGCAGGCTTGTTTGTGACAGACATTTTAGCAGTCAGAATGAAGTTGAGGGCGGTACACCGTTAACATCGATACAAGTGTTAACACGTGAGATTGAAATGACCTTACGGGCGATATTTGGTTCGAATGCCGGTGCCAGACTAAAAGTTTTTATAAGTGCAAATAACGAGCTTCTTGACGACTTATCGGCGAGATTACCGGAGATAATTAATTGTGAGGTAGTTGCGTTAAACCCTTTTACGAAGATAGATTGCTCTGAGCGGCAACCAAATACCGATATTGTAATTGCCGCAGGTTTGGCGCTGATAGGAACTAATGAAATTCCAGAAGTACTAAACTTTCTTGCTATAGATGAATTCAGTTCGGACCGGACGGCGGAAACAAAACGCGGTTTATTTGTTGCCGGAGCTTTGATTCTTGTCATCGGGGCCTTGTTAGCTGTCAGGCTTTTCTACGAGCTTAATAATCTGGAAAACCAGCATGACCTTGTAAAAAAGCAGATTCGCGAGGTGTTTGTTCAGACTCTTCCGGAAGAGAAAAGGATTGTAAACGAGCTTGCGCAGATGAACGAACAATTAGAAACGATACAGGCAGAATACGGTACCCTTGCGGCCGGACTGAGTGACAGAGTATTACCGCTTAGAATTCTGCAGGTTATAAGCGAAAAAATAACCCCGAATCAGAATATTCGTATTAATGATATTTCAATGGCTCCCGAGTCAGTTCGGTTGGCAGGTGCTGCTCCTTCTTTTGAGTCTGTGGATAACCTGATGAGTGTCTTACGTCGGGTATCCGAATTTAATACTATAGAAGTACAGAGTATAGATGTCGATCCCCAAAGCAGCGGGGTACGTTTCACGCTTTCCGTTACAACGGTCTTGAAATAGCTAAAACATGAACTTCACACAAAGAGAAAAACAGTTTATATCTGCCGGAGCAGTCATTTTTGGATTGATTGTTATATTTCAGGTTTTTGCCAGACCTGCAATAAGCAGAGTTGGAACACTAACGCGGGTAGTGTCTGACAAACGGCAATTATTAAGTGAATTACGAGCTAAGAGTGAACAGTATAAAACTATTTCGAGAGAGTTAGAGAAAATACGATTGGAGATGGGACGTCAGCCGGAAGAAAGGAAAATCTTGTCTTTTGTCGAACGTGTACAAAAAGATAGCGGCCTCATGCAGAAAGTTGTTTATATGAAACCATCTACCATGACAGTCGATGATGTATATGAGCAAATAACTATTGAAATAAAGTTGCAGAGTATTACCCTGGATCAGTTAATCCAGTTTCTATTGAAGATAGAATCCTCGGAATTGACCATAGGGATTAGAACGTTAGAGATTAAGCGGGGCGTCCGGGATTCGGGCCTGCTTGATACAACAGTTCAATTAGTTAGTTTATCATCTATTGGGTCCGATTAATAACCATATACATAGAATTGCAGTTACCGGGTACAACTCGATGAGTTGTTGTATTTCGGTGAGATCGTTATTTTTTATGAATCATTTCACACAATTTCTAAATACCATAATACTATTATTAATTAATAGGTGTTCTGCTATGGTGCAAGAATCTTATGGCCGAAGAATGTTACAATTATTGAAAAATCACAAATTATTGTACATATATTGGTACAGCTTGCCCCTGTGAAGAAAGTGGCTGAGACCAAAAAGGGTGGGGAATAGTATAGAGCTAATGGATATGAAACTATGAATATTTTGGGAATATCGGCCTTCTACCATGACAGTGCGGCAGCGTTTGTGCGCGACGGTGAAATTATCGCCGCCGCCCAAGAGGAGCGATTTACACGAATCAAGCATGATAATCAATTCCCGTCGAATGCTGTCGAGTATTGTCTTGGAGCCGGGCAGCTCACTGCCGATGAGATTGATTATGTTGTTTTCTATGAGAAGCCGCTTAGAAAATTTGAAAGACTGCTCGAAAGCTATATCGGTTACGCACCCCAAGGTTTTAAGCAATTTTTTATGGGTATGCCCTTATGGCTGCGTCAGAAACTGCATCTGCCCCGGGAAATGGACAGGGCTTTGCAGAACAAGTACAATGGCCGCTATGTGTTCACTGAACACCACGAATCCCATGCCGCAAGTGCTTTTTTCCCCTGCCCTTTTGAAGAGGCCGCCATTTTGACAATGGATGGCGTCGGCGAATGGGACACGGCCAGTTTCGGCACAGGCAAGGGCAACAAAATCGAACTGACAAACGTGTTGCATTTCCCTCATTCTCTCGGATTACTTTATTCGGCCTTTACCTACTTCACGGGCTTTAAGGTCAACTCAGGCGAATACAAACTGATGGGTCTGGCGCCGTACGGTGATCCTAAATACTCCGAACTCATATTGGAAAAGCTGATTGACCTGAAGGAAGACGGCTCATTTAGGCTGGATCTGTCATACTTTCCCTACTGTCATAAAACCGTAATGACTGATTCGAAGTTTGAAAAGCTCTTTGGTGGACCGGCTCGCAAACCCGAATCACCCCTAACGCAGCGGGAAATGGACATTGCAGCGTCGATTCAATCTGTTACTGAAGAGATTATGCTCCGTGCTGCCAGGCATGTTCATCGCCAAACCGGAATGAGAAATCTGGTATTAGCAGGCGGTGTGGCTCTGAACTGCGTAGGCAACGGCCGTGTTTTGTACGAAGGCCCATTCGATAATATCTGGATTCAGCCTGCCGCCGGAGATGCCGGCGGAGCGCTGGGAGCAGCGTTGTTTGTTTGGTATCAATTACTGAACAACGAGCGGAATGTTGACGGCCATGACAGACAGCATGCATCCCTGCTCGGGCCTGCTTATAGCAACGAACAGATTCGGCTGTTTCTTGACTTTGTTAATGCCAGGTATCACTCTTACGGGGACCAGGAGCAATTGATTGATAAGGTGGCAGATTTAATCAACCAGGAAAAAGTAATAGGCTGGTTTCAGGAGCGAATGGAGTTCGGACCTCGTGCATTAGGTAACCGCAGTATTATTGGTGATGCACGCAGTGAAAAAATGCAATCGATCATGAACCGAAAAATAAAATTTCGTGAGTCTTTTCGTCCCTTTGCTCCTTGTGTGCTTCGGGAGGACGTGGCGGATTATTTTGAGATGAGACCTGAAGAAGACAGTCCTTACATGCTGTTGGTTGCACCCATTCAAGAGAACAAACGCTTTACTCCGGAGGTGCCGCTTGAAAAACTCAAAGGACTGGAAAAACTAAAGACCAAACGCAGCGTAGTACCGGCTATTACACATGTGGATTACTCAGCACGAGTTCAAACTGTTGACTCCCAGCGTCACCCAAAGCTGCACCGTTTAATGAGTCTGTTTAAGGAAAAAACAGGTTGTCCGATAATTATCAATACGAGTTTTAATATCCGCGGCGAGCCGATTGTGTGCTCCCCGGAACATGCATATCGCTGCTTTATGGCGACCAATATGGATATTTTGGTGATGGAAAATCAGTTGCTTTACAAAGAAGAACAACCTCAGGCCAAACAGCACGAGATAGATGAATACAAAGCCCAGTTCGAATTGGATTAACTTGCTTGATAAACAGGAATAATAGAAGATGTCGTTAGTTAAAATAGACTGGAATCCGAAAAGCAAACAACTGCAAAGTTTTGGTAAAATCGCTCTGGTGGCGTCGGCTGTTATTTCATTATTGCTTTATCTGCTTAAAGGAGTTGCAATTCAATGGGTCTTGATTATCTTTGCCTTTGGTTTTATCATCTTTATAATCAGCATGATTTCGCTCGAATTGACGAAAATGATTTACCTTGGTATGATACTGGTGACGCTGCCTATTGGCTGGATGGTCAGCTTCATATTGCTGTCGGCATTTTACTTTCTGCTGCTGGCGCCGCTGGGGCTTATCTTTCGCTTAATAGGCCGCGACCCACTTTGCCGTAAGTTTGATCCAAATGCAAAGAGTTATTGGCTCAGCAGGCAACCGCCCAAGGGCCCAGAACAGTACTTCCACCAGTTCTGAGAAAAATTGGAGAATACAGATGTCTGAGGATTCTCGACAGGAACAATCCGGTGAATTTAACAGGTTAGCACAAGAAAAGCGAACACACTTGCTCGCAGAGTTTTGGTTCTTCCTCAAACACAATAAAAAGTGGTGGCTGTTACCTATACTGATTATATTGCTTCTTTTGGGCTTGCTCGTACTGCTGGGCGGTACGGCGATTGCGCCGTTTATTTATCCACTCTTTTAAGAATATTCAGATAGAATTTCACAAAGAGAGGAACATCGAAAATTCCAAGGAACATTCCAGATTTGAGCTTGTTACGGGAAATATCCGTAATGCTGGGCTAATTGAGCCTATGGCCAAGCGCATGTCCAACTTAAGTAAAAAGGCCTGTTTTCCAGAGAATCGGAGAATACTTCGATTTGGCAGGAGGTGCCGGCAATGACAGACAAACAAAACGAGAGTAATATTCTCTTTTTGATCCTCTCTATCTGCATCGCCCTTGTAGGGATATCGCTCCTTCTGGCAGCAATGGTAAACTGTCCGCTTATACTGGAGCGATGGATTCTTCTCGACGGGGAACTCGATAGTAACACTGCGCGGACCTCGCTATATCTGATATCAGTAATAATGACTGTCGCATCGATAGCGACATTTCTCGGGGCAAAAAAAATGTGGTACCTACATCGAGTAGGTACACCGTCCAGGAAGGCAATCCTGGTGTTGATGACCATGACGATTTCAATCGTTCTATCACTCGTAATTGCCGAAGTATGGCTGCTATTAACGTTCAAAAATAAGGCAAATCTCTACTCCATGCTAAGTGATGGACTGTGGATTTATTTCATACAAGAACGTTTGAAGCAGGATCCTGATCCTAACGCCATGGCTCCGTTACAACCAGCCGTTCAATATGATTCGGAACTTGGGTGAGTGCCTACTCCGAACTACCGCTCCGATGATGTAAACACAAACTCTCGTGGGCTTCGCGGACTCCACGAGTACCCGCATTAGAAACTTCCGGGTGAAAAGCGAATCGTGGTCGTGGGTGACTCTTTCACATGGGGTGAAAACGTATCCGATTCTGAGGTTTACTCGGAGATTCTCGCCTCCAAGCTTGAACATACACAAGTTATCAACATGGGCGTACAAGCCTGCGGCACTGATCAGCAGTACCTTTATCTCCGGAGGGAAGGCTTCGGTTATCAGCCGGACCTCGTGATTGTGTCGTTCTTCTGGGCAGACGCACAACGTAATAACCTTTCGATTCGCGATAATCCCAAGCCACACTTCATAATCAAAAGTGGCGAATTGTGTCTGCAGAACACTCCCGTGCCGGACAGGGACGCAATACGCCGTTGGCCTCCACAGCGGCGATGGTCATATCTCTGGTTGCTGCTCAAAAAGAACTACACGAATGCCCTCGCGCCTACTCACTTTGCAAAGAAGTGGGTGTTGACGGAAAAAATATTGGACGAGATGCTTGAGGCGACGATGAAATACGGTGCTAAGTTTCTGCCGGTATATATTCCGGGGTCCTTCACGGAAGGGCCGGACAACGAGGAAGTGTTCGCTTGCAAGTGGGCCGAAAAGCGAGGCGTACTACTTCTGAATACACGAAAGGTTTTCCTCGAACTGGACCGCGAACAGCGCAACCGCGTTTACAAGGGCTGCTGGACGGCCTTTGGCCACCGTATTGCCGGACAGGCTATCGCCGAAAAGATCATCTCAGAGCATCTGCTACAATAATTAGGCCTTCCAGCGGGAGCGATCGTCAATACAGAGGGGGACAACCTTGAGTAATATCACAGCAGAAATGACCATGCCAGGGCAATTTATCTGATACCTTCAGTTGGACAAAAAAGGACATTAGCTGATACCAGTATTCAATATGTTCGTCATGAGTTCCGTAACCTGTATATAACGGTCTGCCACCATGATTTTACTGCTGACTTAAATAGTTTCCATTTTTTTATTGAAACTTCACCTGTTGTTCTGAATTTAACTGGTATGTCGGTTTCAAATATCCTCAAATTCTTTTTGGCGGCCATCCCAGATATAATCACATTTGGCGCGAAAGTATCTTGACGAATAGTGCGAATGATATTCTCAAACGCTTCCTTTCTTATTAATCTATAAGGCGAATTCACATCCGTCACACCTTTTCCAAAGAAAGTTTTTACAGTTGCTCTTGATATTGCCGTCACTATCTTTCTTGACAAAGGCTGTTTCCTGCTTTCTCTAATACCAATCAATAAATCAAATTCTTCTTTATTGTTCCATAATATTCCAAAATGCTTTGCTCTCATCTCATTATCAGAATCTACCTGTAAGATCCAGGGAGTATCCGCTTCCCTGTATCCCTGTAGTATTGTTGGGCCATGCCCGGAATTGGGTTTATCAATAATATGTAGTTCGGGATGTTTTTTGTCTTCCTGATTTAAAATGTGTAAAGTGTTGTCTTTTGAGCCATCATTATAAACTTTTAAAATGAAATCTACTTCTAATTCACGTAATTCCCTAACCCAGTCCTGAATAACAAAAGAAATTATTTCTTCCTCATTATATACTGGCATAACAAGTGTTAATTCCAGCATTCGCTTTCCCTTCTCTTTAATGAACATATTAATCCTTTCGTAATGATGTTAAAGACTGCAATGATTATTAAAGCAACTATTTTTACAAACCTGAAATTTACTACTAAATATCATTCACTGTGAATATAACTCAATTGTTTCATGTTGGCCCGAGCATTGTTAATCCTATAAACATTTACCAGACAATCAATCTCTTTTCGATCTTCGAAATCTATAGGGAAGTAAAGATTTCAATGCTGAACTCACCTGTTGCCTAACACAATTAAAAACACGATTTGTAGTGTCTTAATTTAGAGAATACCTAACAGAAGCATCAAATGTATTATCCTTCTTAGCGTGGACTCGTTCTTTGCATGAATCTGTCAAAGCTTTTCATTGATGAATCAATTACCTGATCCATGTTATAATATCGGTATTCAGCCAGTCTTCCAATAAATATGACACCTTTTTCTTGTGTAGCCATTTCTTTGTATTGGTTGTATATGGCTTTACCTTGTTCATCATTAATTGGATAGAACGGGTCTTTTCTACTGGTTGTTGCTACAGAGAACTCTTTGTAAGCGATTGAATTCTTATACTTATGGTCCGGAGTAAAATATTTATGTTCGTGGATTCGAGTAAACGGCACTGACGCATCGGTGTAGTTAATAACAGCGCTCCCCTGGATTTCCTTGCCCCTTATTTCATCGAAGGTTACAGTTCTGTACGGCAAATATCCATATCGGTAATCATAATATTCATCAATAGAGCCGGTAAATATCAGATAACTATATTTTTTTCGCCACTCGGACCTTATATCGTTAAACGATGTTCTCAGAGAAACTGTGATGTTAGGATGATCCAGCATACGATCGAATAATACCCCATAACCTTCGACCGGAATTCCCTGGTATTTGTCATTGAAATAGCAGTCATTGTAGTCATACCGAACAGGCAGTCGTTGAGCGGTAGAGGCCGGGATTTCTTTTGGATTCTTCCCCCATTGCTTAATTGTATAATCCTTGAAGAAAGCCTCATATAATTCCCGCCCCAGAGATGCCAAAACTACTTCTTCAAAATTAGTCAATTTGTCTATTTTGATCTGTTTTTTTTCGATGAACTGCCGAGCTTCTTTCGGTGAAAGGACTTTTCCAAAGAATTGATTTATCGTATGCAGGTTTATCGGCAGAGAAAATACCTGCCCGTGTGTAACCGCTTTTACCCTATGAATATAACCACTTAGTGTTGTAAAACGAGTGATAAATTCGAAGACTTTTTCATTGGAAGTGTGAAAAATATGAGGACCGTATTTGTGGATTTCTATACCTGTTTCTGAGTCTCGGTAGGAATAGCTATTTCCGCCGGAATGATCTCGGTTGTCAATTACTTCTATATAGAATCCATTTTCCGCAACTATACGAGCAAAAGTAGATCCGGCAAAGCCTGCACCAACAATTAACACTTTTTTCTTACTCATATGAGCTAATTCACAATAAATTGGATGTGCGACTTTATTATATTATCTTCACTACCCTATAATACCAGAGTTATCTTAAAAAAAACAAGTTCTCATGCCAATTTCGACAGATGTTTCCTAAAACCGGAGTCATTAATCTCAGATAAAATCTTGATTTCGAAATCTTTTTTAAACTATATCGGCGTGCATTTATTGTTTCTTCGGCAAAAATTATATCTTTTCAAAAAACCTCACAGAAATGTTCTGTCCTGTAGGCCTTGTCCAAAGACTGCCCGTATGCTGAATATTGACTTTTTGAATAATCCTGTGTTGTTGTTTTATACGATTTATTTTAATGCTTCTTACTTTTAAGCATTTGTTCCATCCAGATCAGTTCCCAATCACAGGGACTGAGCTTTATCAGTACAAAGCGTCCGCCTATTCGTTCTATTCCCACATCAAACATGTCACCCGAGGGGAAGAATGCCGGACCACCAAAATAGCCGGCCATCTGCGTTTTGTGGCTGTACCAATCATCATATATGAACAACCGACATTTACCTCCGAGGCGGGATTCATATTCTTTGAATTTCTCCAGAGCATTTTTAGATACAGTACCTTCTTCAGGATTGTAATTGCCTTCGAACAGCTCATGCATAGTTCTGTAGAAAAAATAAATAGCTTCTTTTTGTTGCTGTTGCAGACTTGGTTCTTTAATTATACTAAGTGAAAATAAAGTTGCGGGTACAGCCAGGAGACCAGCTATAAAAGCAATCACGACCGTAAAACACAGTCGGGAAACCGACTCGGCTTTAATTTTTCTGAAATTGGTGTTTACCTATAATAAAAACCAATAAAACCGCAACAACACCTATGGCATCAGCCATTAAGTCTGTGAGACTTGCCTGTCGATTCACAAGAGGTTGCGTGAATTCGTCAACAATGCCGATTGCTACAAGAACAAATAAAATAAGCACAGCAGAGTACAAAGTGGGCGGACTTTTCACCGAGAGAATGAAAAGAAATGTAATTGTACCGTATGCCACAACATGCTGGAGTTTGTCGAGACCGCTTTTCAGTAATTGAGACGGCATGAACTCCTGCGGAATATGGGTAAGTACAAGAACAATCGCAGTGAAAGTAACTGCAAGAACCAGCCACTTGATGTCGAAATAATTATTAAGTTTCAGCATTCAGCAGTTTATCTTTAGAAATTAAATTTAATGGATAGGTGATACAGTATAACCGGGATTTCCCTTACGATTTTGCTCAGTCATCCCGGTATACCGGGAATAAACGTTATATATGATAATTTATCACATCTATTCTGAATAGTCAAAGGTTGTACCAGCTTGAATCAGAGTATATTGTTCAGCATAAGAATCGTTACCCGAACCATGCTCACTGCAAGAACAAATCATCCCGGGCAAATGTAACCGTAGACCCCCATTATTCTATGGAAGTGACCTGCTCGATTAACATTCTAACCGGCCCAAGGGCTTCCCTGGTGGTAGCCACAATCCCGTCGACTAAGGTTGTACGTTGGTTGAAAGTAAATGGAGCGCCACTTCTATCAGTTACGTTACCACCGGACTCGCTCACAAGAAGAACACCTGCAGCGATGTCCCACTCATTCTTAGGGCCCAGACTGAAAGTGGCATCCGCCTTACCGGCTGCGACCAGGGCCAGCTTGTACGCGATAGAGCCGCATGGACGTATCTGGGCGAAGGGCTCAAATGGTTCAAACTCACCTCGTCGTATCTCGGAACGGCTGGACAGAAATAGCGGCTTTGCCGTTAACTCGTGTTCAGCATTGATTGCCTCTTCGTTCAGCCATGCGCCTTGCCCGGAAGCGGCAGCAAACAGCTCTTCCGTTGCCGGATTGTACACTGCTGCCAGAATGGGTAGTCCGTCCTCAACCAAAGCCACAGACAGTGCGTATTCTGGGGTTCCACTAACAAACTCTTTGGTTCCATCGATAGGATCAACGACCCAAACCATCTTCTTGTCTAAACGTGAATAGTCATCACGAGTTTCTTCCGAAAGCCAGCCTGTGCCGGGGAAATCTTTCATCAGGCCTTCTCTGAGAATACTGTCCGCTTTAAGATCTGCTGTTGTAACCGGATCTTCATTTTCTTTATAAGCGGTTTCAAAGCCTTCGGCGGCCATCTGGAAAATCGCCTGGCCGGCCTGATGTACATACTTCTTCAATACTTCCAAACCTTCAATCAGATTATCCAACTGTTTCTCCTGAAAATACGGACGGATGACATAATCAATATATTGGCCATGTCATCTGAAATTAGCCGTTAGGGCCTATGTAGCCTTCTTTTTCAAGGTGCAGAATAACCGCCTGTACACATTCTTCCGGTGACGAGTCGGTTGTATCCAGCGCCAGGTCCGCGTCTTTTGGTTCTTCGTACGGATCAGATATGCCGGTGAATTCCTTGATGATTCCCGCACGTGCTTTCGCGTAGAGTCCCTTACGATCCCGCTGCTCGCATACTTCCACAGGAGTAGAGACATGAACAAGGATAAAACCACCCCCGGCTTCTATCATTTGCCTGACTTGCTTTCGTATACTGTCATAAGGTGCGATGGGCGCGCATAGCGCGATACCACGGTTTTTCGTTATCTCCGATGCAACAAAGCCAATTCGCTGAATATTAAGGTCACGGTGTTCTTTCGAGAATCCAAGTTCCGATGACAAATTCTTCCTGACAATATCTCCGTCCAGCAGGGTGACAGGACGCCCTCCGGCTTCTAACAGCTTCACCAATAAAACGTTGGCCAAAGTAGATTTTCCGGAACTTGGCAGACCTGTGAAGAACACTGTGAATCCCTGTTTGCTTCGCGGTGGATAAGTTCGCCGAAGTTCATCAACCACTTCCGGGAAGGAGAACCAGGTTGGTATATCACGGCCTGTCGATAAACGTTCTCTAAGCTCGGTGCCTGAGAGTGTTTTGACTTCGGTTCCCTCCGGAACTTCGTCTATCGGCATATACTCATCCAGGTCTGCTACGTACGCCATCATTTTAAAAGGAACCATCTTTATTCCAAGCTCCTGCTCATGACTTTGCAGCAGTTCCTGCGCTTCATAGGGACCGTAGAATGGCTTACCGCTTGAGTCGGAACCTGGCCCTGCGTGGTCTCTGCCAACAATCAGGTCTGTGCATCCGTAATTCTTACGGATAATAGCGTGCCAGACAGCCTCCCGCGGACCACCCATTCGCATGGCAAGTGGCAAAAGACTCATCATTGCTGTATGATGAGGATAGTGTTTCAGTATCGACATATAACATCTTACACGCGTGTAATGGTCCACGTCGCCGGGTTTTGTCATGCCGACAACCGGATGAATCAGCAGATTTGCTTCAATTTCTTTTGCTGCGCGGAACGTTATCTCCTGATGAGCACGATGCATGGGATTACGTGTCTGAAAGGCAATAGCGCGGTGCCATCCGAAAGCTGTGAATTTTTCTCGGAGTTGCGCCGGGGTAAGTCGAAATTCCACGAAGTCGTAATGGTGAGGAAGTTGTACGACCTCTAATTTACCACCCACATACCACGGATTCGTGCTATGCTGTAAATACTCAACGCCGGGATGTTCAGGATTTGTCGTTCCGAATACCTGCCGGGCTTCATGCATAAGGTCTGATTGCCAAATCTGCTCCACATTAAGAGCCGCGAGCATAACGCCTTCGGCGTCTCGAAGTGCCAACATCGAGCCCTCGCCCAGATTCTTTGCCGGCTCCTCGGTAACATCAAGCATAATCGGGATTGGCCAGAGAGTTCCGTCGGCCAATCTCATCTTCTCACAAACGCTCTCATAATCATCTCGACAAAGAAATCCCTCATGAGGTGAGAAACCACCGTTAGCCAGGAGTTCAAGGTCACAAATCTGGCGTGGTGTAAGGTCCCAGGACGGCCAATCCCGGGAAAGGGCCTTGAGCTGCTCAGACCTTTTTTGATCGACAACTAAATTAATCAGTTTATTCCCATGTGGCGAGACAATGTTCGAATGCATTCCTGTTCTCCTTGAATAAGACTTTTATTTCTACTTAAAAACTCAACTTTAGACAGTATGTTCCGATTTCAGCCAAAATCTCGTAGCATTTCCAAAAGGATTTCAGCAGCTTCTTTCTTACGTTCCAATTTAGCTGGGTCGGCTTTTGAGATAGCTCTCTTGAATCGATGAATAATACGCTGTTGAGCTAATCTTGTCAATTCAACTGTGTCGGCTGAATCTTTACCTGTTGGTTTCCTCTCTACCGACCAAATGTTTTTGGCAGCCATACATCGAACTACGTCCTCAAGTTTGGCCTTGCGGGAGTAGAAAACGATAGGCACATCCGGATAGTCAGCTACAACGTTGTCAGCAAGTATTAATCCGCCATTGGCATTCTGTTTCCAGGATTCAAGGACTCTGGCCAGACGGTCTTTTGCCCTGAGGTAATTTATGTAAGCCGTTCTTATTTCTGCGTTATCATTTTTCACAGATAACGGTTCTGCCATTAATGCTTTGATTGCATCTTTGTCTGCCGGTCCGGATGGAAAGTACAAGTCGAGAACAAACAGATCAGGTTTCCAGTTTTCTCGACTATCGATCTGAGACTTTAGCAAAACGTAGTCACTTGCCGCAATTATATCGAAAGCTTCTCCGAATACATCACAGAATAGAGGAATCTCAAACTCCTCATCGTCGTCAACAAAGCAAATCCGGAACATTGTTATTTCTCCAGAGCATCAATCTATATATTCTTCTTATGTGCTGACTTTAGCATGTTGTATTTGTAGATCCACAGTTCACATCAAAAATGCCATACAAGTGGTATTAGTACAGTAGTACAGATTAAAAGCAAAAGATTAAGGGGTAATCCGACTCGTACAAAATCCGTGAAGCGATAGCCGCCGGGACCATAGACCATCAAATTTGTTTGATAGCTTATCGGGCTTAAGAAGCTGGCCGATGCTGCAAAGGTTACACACATAACGAAAGGCCGGGGATTGACTCCGGTCTGTCCGGCGATCGCTACTGCAAATGGGAAAACAAGTGCGGCAGCAGCGTTATTTCCCACCATAGTGGCGAACAGGCTCGTCATGATATAAATTCCGGCTAATACTCCATAAGGCCCTAAACCCCCGGCGAAACTTGTAAAAAACACCGAAATAGAATCCACACATCCTGAATTGATAAGTGCTTTGGCTATTCCGAAAGCGGCTGCGATAGTAACCAGAGTTTGCCAATCGACGCTCCGGCGAGCATGCGAGGCTGATATACAGCGGGTGGCGACCATCAGGCCGGCTACCAAAAACGCAGCCAGAACGATTTTGATAACACCGCTAACCATCAATGTAATTAGCACGACCAGCAGAATGAAAGACCATATAGCCTTTTCATGTCGCAAAGGCCGGGAGTCGCCAATACCACCTACTAAAAGAAAATGGGAATTATTTCGATGCGCTCGAATAAAATGTGCCCCGGCCTGCAGTAGTAGGGTATCACCGGCACGTAAGACAATATCTCCGACTTTACCTGTCAATTGTGTCCCACCGCGATGCACAGCAACTACGGCTGCATTATACAGGGCACGAAAATCCGCTTCGCGAATGCTTTTTCCTATACTGGGGCATGTTTTTGAAACCACAGCTTCGCAAAGAACGCGCTCTCGACGTTTTGCAGCGTGAGTTTCATAACTTTCGTCGGCGACAGGAACAAGCCCCTTTATTTTCTCAAGGTCAACAATCGTGTTAACGATTCCTGTAAATGTGAGGATATCATTTGATTTAAGAACAAAATCCGGCATAACGGGTGAGATGGACCGGTCATCGCGGTTAACCTCGATGAGAAACAAGCTTGGCAGTTGACGAAGCCCTGCCTTCTGAACCATTTGGCCGACGAGGCGACAATTGGACTGTACGCGCATGTTGACGAGGTACTCGCGGGACGATTCTGTAAATTTTTCAATAAGATCCTTACGGTCGGGCAGAAGACGCCGCCCGATAACGAGCAGATAGATTATACCTACAATCGCATACGGCAAGCCTACATATCCCAGTTCGAAAAAACCCATAGGATGTAAGACCTGGCTTAGCTCGGGATTAGATCGAGATGTCTCTTCCATCAATCCATTCACAACAAGGTTTGTGCTGGTGCCTATCAAGGTGCACGTTCCTCCAATAATGGAAAGATAGGAAAGCGGCAACAGCAGTCGTGAAGGAGCAATTCTGTGTTTTTTGCACCAACCAGATAAAATTGGGATAAACATTGCCACGATTGGTGTGTTATTGAGAAAAGCAGACATCAATGGAAGAGAACCGGCCATTCGCATCAGTACCGCCCGTTCAGATCTCGCTCCTTTCAAAAGCCAAGACCCGGCTGCATCGAGTGCACCGGTTTCCCGCATGGCAGCGGCAATCACGTAAAGCGCACCAACAGTCAGCATGCTTGTGTTGGCAAAACCCGCCAAAGCTTCTTCGGGAGTTATTATCCTTACTACTGCCAGGATAACCACCGCTCCCAGGAATAATACATCCGGCGGACGGTTGTAAATTAATCCGCCTAATAATAATATGAGGACACCGAAGCAAAAAAAGATTTCCCAGCTCATCTTTAACAACCTTTGCTTTTATCTGACAAACAATACTTAAAATAATGTATCACAGGATACGAGTCTTTTATATTCTATATGCTGATTGTATTTAATATAGAGACCATGATGTACTGACAAGACACTTGTAAAAAACTCCTATTAAATTACCAGAAATATCTTATACACGATTTAACAGCTAATTTGAACTTTTGTTTTCACTGGATTGCAAAATCCGCCGCAAATTTTCAACTTATTTCAACTTCTTTTGGGCAGAATTAACTCTTGGAGCAAACCTGCGTATTTTATCTATTGAATATCTAATGTATAATAACAAAAACTGTTGTGAATATCCTTTAATCACATCCACTGTATTAATTGACTGACAAGCAGCTCATCACAATTCGGTATTCAGTCAACCGGCTTGAAGACTATACTCAATCACTGCTTTTAAATCGCTCTTTCTGAGCAGAGGAGATAATTTTGCCATCGCGCACAAACGCTGTGGTGCTGTTAATGAAGGCCGATTACCACGAGGGCAAAAAAGAAAAACAACTTGGTAAATTCTTAATTGTGAGATGGTAAGCAGAAAGATTCTTAAAGACTTGATACGCAGCACTTTAGCAATGGGAAGACTATGTATAAGGACTGTAGCGCTAGAGTATGCCCTAAGATTGTAGCTCCCATTTGCGATAATTTGAAACATTAACTTGTGCAGGGCAGATAGCCCAAAGCATGTATAGCAGAATAAGTAGCTGCATGATCGGAATTTCGGGATGATTCTGCGGGAGCAGACTGGATGTGTTAACAAAAAAAAATGAGTTTTTGAGGTTCCTTTGTACTTGACGAGAATGGCCTCATAGCAGTCCTTATTATATAAAGTTTTATAGCAAATAATGGCTGCCGCATATACCCACAGGCAAGGTGGTCTCCATAAGTCCTTATATAACAAATACTTACAGCCACCAAGGCCGTTGTGCGGATGATATGAAAGACCCCGAAAGCCGACTCGCTGTTTGAAAACAGCGGGTCGCTTCGAACAAACGCCCACGGCCACGATTTACGCAGGCCTCATGAACTAGTTTTCACAATGCATCGACCAATAAGTCTATGTCGTCGTTCAGCAGGTTATTGAACGAGTAGGGGCGTACTGTCCAGCCGTCCAGCGGCAGGCTTGTAATTGCAGCCTCGTCATAAACGCGGCGGACGCCTGTGGCCAATGTATCACTCATCAGGTCGTGCTCCTCGGTATCAACGTCTTCAAGACCGAGTACATGCCCCAGCTCATGCGTGACCACGGTCAGCAGATCCATGCTGGCCTCGGCCTCACTGTTTGGTGCCGCAACCAGTTCGCCATTTCCGCCGTCAGTAACAAACTCGATATTGTCATACGGAGTCTCGTCAACGAACCAGCCGTATCCAGCGGCATCCGTATCGATCAGAATCGTATTACCGACTGTTAAAGCAAGGAACATTTCAGACAGGTCAGTGATAAAGAAACTGACGTCAGCCAGTTGCGAAGCATCCACACCGATGATATCTACCCAATAGTCGATCGCTGCATCGATAATCGGAGCGAGTTCAGTGTGGTTCAGTTCGGTAATATCGGTTGCGTCCCCTAAGGTGGCTGCCTTCAGTGCATCGCCGCTTTCTTCGGCATAGGCCGGGTCATCGCCCTGGGCCACAACATCGTCGAAGTTACTAACACCATCCTTGCTCAACAATCCTAAATCCCCATCATTTAACAGGCTATTGAATACATGGCCCACAACAGCCTCACCATCCAGGGTTACATTGACACTAGTACCCAGCATTGAGATGCCCAGGGCGTAGGATGTTCCTGGCTTAATTACCCGTTCGACCGAGGCATCTATATACCAGCCTTTGGATGTATGGTGGCCGATCACGACCTGATCATTAAGGGCATCGATGGCGGCAAACTTGAAGTTATCTGCATCGTAGTAGTCGAAGATCAAGCCGCCGGTAGTTCCAGTATCGATGAGGGCCTCAAACTCAAGCAGCGACCATGTAGCCACTTCCAGCGCCCAGGTCGTAATCGCCCTATCGCCATCGACCACAGATCCACTGTAGTGGCCATCTGTAATCATCCAATTCCCTGTCTGCTCCTTGAATGGGTTGGTTGATGTTCCGGCAAAATCCTCGGTGAACTGGAAGGTGAGTGTCGGCGGTAGCTTCTGGACCTGCCAGTCATCGAAGCGTGCCACTGCGTTATTAGTAGCCAGTCCGATCAAGCCATCGTCGTTAAGCGCATCATTGAAGTCAAAGCTCAGAGAAGATTTCCCGTTGACCCAAATAGTCGCCACCGTACCGTACATCACCAGTGTCAGGTCATAATCTATATCGGCCTTGAGATGCATTGGGATCTGGCTATCCACAATCCATCCATCTGCAGTATAGTGGCCTATCTGTATCTTATCAATACCCACATCAACACCGGCAAACTTAAAATCGGTCGAGCTCTTGTAATCGAATATGATGTATGCGTTCGATTTTAGTCCCGCCTTATCTTTTTCTGCATTGATGGTTACAAGAATTTCCATGTAAGAGGGCTGCATCTTGTCAAGGTGATAAATGCTGACAGCATCCTCGCCTAAAATAACCGGTGCTGCTTCCAGTTTACCATCACTCGCCGTCCAGATCCCCTCAGTTTCTGCAAAGGCACCCTTTGGCGCAACAGTGTCCTGGAACAGCTCACGCCGCATGATATCCCGCTTGCCCTGCAGGTTGCCCGGCTGCGGGTCATTGGGCGCGCCCGTTTGTTCGCCCCAATTGAGGTCTTGCTGCCTGACCATACCGAGTTCGCCGTAAGGCTCGTAGTTGCGGAGCGGATCCGGCTCGTCGATCCGGACATCTATGTTCTTCTGATCGACGTAGAGTTGGGCGTCGGGCACGTTATTCAGCTTGCCAGGATCCACCCGCACGTCAGCTCCATCGTTCTCCGAGAGATCTTGCAGATACTCCGGCACGTGCGGCGAGAGGTTGCGGCTGATGTGGAAGGCGCCAAATGGACTGAACGGAACGATGTAGCTGTTGAACTCGCCCACCCAGTCGATGGATCGGTCCGCACCGGTGTTGAGTATCATTACATCGCGACCGGCGCCGGCATACACAATGTCCGCATAGGCCTGGAACTCGTCGGACTGGGTGTTGTCCAGCGGATCCGGCAGTGGGTCATGCGGTCCGACGCGTCCGCCTGGACCGGAATCGTGGTTGTCGTCCATGTTAAGCAGGTCATTACCACGGCCGCCGTACATGTTGTCGCGTCCCGTGCCGCCCACAAGCCAGTCGTTGCCGACATCACCGAAGATCCGGTCATTGCCGTCGGTCTGCATGGCATTCTCATCGCCGAGATAATGGTAACCGAGCGGTCCTTCATCCTCATTAAAGTTGAGCAGGAAGTCGATGGTGTTAGCAATGCCGGTCTCGGTCGCCAGCGGCGCGAAGTCTTCGCCGGGCAGCGTGCCAAAGTCGTAGTCAAAGTCAAACATAATCTTGCGGCGCGGGTTAAACTCGTCGTACCACGCGAACTCATCGCGGGTCTTCGGATTCTGGCCGTTGCCCTCGACGATGGTCTTGCCCTCGTAACGCAGGATCTCGCCCGGATTGTACGGCGCGAAGCCGAACCAGAACGGGTCGTCTGCCAGGTCCGGAGTGCCGTTGGGCGGTGCGCTCTGCATGTTCTGCAGGAAGGTGTTGACGTCCTCGAATCCGTAGCCAGCACCGGAGTAGTAGACTGGCAAGGCCTCGGCGCCGGATATTGCGTCATCGCCGTCGATGCCGTGGATGAAGTCGTTATCCAGGCCGCCGAAGATAATGTCGTTAAACCGCATGGAGTCATCGAACTCACCGAGGGTTTGACCATCGAGATCATCAGTGCGGAAGGCAAAGGTTTCGATGACCTTCACGAGTTCGCCTTCGATATTGAGGATTGCCCGCTGGATGTTGCCAGGCGTTGAGATTTCGGCGTTGAGGGCGTTAGTGTTCACCTCTTCATTATTCTTGACCTTGACCTGCTCGGGATCTCGTGGATCTATGCCGTAAAGCGGTTCTTCGTTGAGGTCGTTGCGGCGGGTCAGGATCAGGCCGTCGTCGCCGAGAATGCCGTCAATACCTGTTCCACCGAGCAGGAAGTCGGTGCCAATCTCGCCGTAGATGTCATCGTGCTCGCTGTTGCCGAAGATGGCATCGTTTCCGGTCATGCCGTGGATGACGTCGTCTCCGCTTTCACCGTAGATTAGGTCGCCTTCGCCGCGGACTTCATCGGTGAAGGTCAGGACGTCGCGGGTGGACGGATCGTTGTCGGCGTCGGCGTAGCTGTAGCCGTAGTCGTTGAGGTCAATGGCTCTGGGTATGATTCGAAGGGCTTCACCGTTGTAGCCGTCATCGACGAATCCGTTGGCGGTTGTGGCGTCGTAGTCGTAGTTGAAGGCCTCGTAGCCGATAACATGGGTTTCGGGGTCTTCGGTAACGATGCAGTAGATTTCGCCGTTGTCGCCGAGGATGACGTCTGCGTCTCGGGCGTGTCGCTCGTCTGTGGGCACTGCCACGGAAGCATCGCCGCTGATATCGTTATCGGGGCCTGTGAAGGAGGCGTTTCGGCTTAATTGTACCGGGTTGCCGGCTCCGCCGTAGATCATGTCGGCGCCGTCGGGCCTGTTGGTGACCAGTCCGTCGAGGCCGAATAGGATTGAGCTGCCGCCTATAAGGTCGTCCTGACCGAGGCCGCCGTAGATGCGGTCGTTACCGCCGTTACCTTCTATGTAGTCGTCACCGTCGCCTTCATCTTCGAACGCTGAGAACCGGAAGGTGGTTTCGATCCCGAAGGCCAGGGTATCAAGGACTTCGGCGTCTCGGATGTCGAAGTCTGGAATTGCATCCTGGGCTGGATTGAATTCCTTGAACTCCGCGGGTTTTTCCGCACCGACTAACATCAAGATCTGGCCATCGCCCTGGATAATGTCATCGCCGAGCTGGCCCCAGATTTCGTCATCCTGGGTGCCGCCGGTCATGACATCGTTGCCGAAGGGTCGCGGATCGTTCGGATTCGCCACTGCGGCATCCTCCGTGGCCTCGTCGTGATTGTAGAGGAACACGGTTCGCACGAGTGTCATGTCCTGATGCGGCTGGTAATCGGCGGTTACATTGGCGTGGAAACCGACATCGATATCAGCGAGGCCGCCGACCATCTCGGAGTCGATCACATAGAGCAGGCCGCTCTCGCCGAGTAAGCGGAATCTCGGGCTGGCGAGTGCGTCGGGCTGTCCGCCGTAAGGCTGGCGAATGACGTAGGCGTTATCGCCGGTCATGACGTCATCGTCAGCACCGCCGTCCATAATATCGTTAATTTCGTTGACGTCGGCCGCATTGAGATGTGCGAGGATGTCAGGTGAGATAGCCTGTCGGTCTTCGAGGGGCATGTCGTCGAGCTCATCGTCGCCGTTGGCGACATTGAATCCGCCGATCATATCGTCGTCGCCGTTGCCGCCGAACATTATGTCGTCGCCCTGGCCGCCGATCATTATGTCATCGTTACCGTTGCCGAACATTATGTCGTCGAAGCCGTCGTCCTCAACCTGGGTGTTAATCGAGAAGAAGTTGTTGTTGACGAAGAAGTCGTCAACCGTCGGCAGCGTCGGGAAGATCTTGGCGTGGTCGCCGAACATAAGATCGATGCCGTCGTCACCGTCGGGATTCGAGTTGGCCTCGTTGTCTGTTGTATCGCCTCGCATGGTGTCGGTTGCGGTTCCGCCGAACATAACGTCATTGCCGCCGTTGCCGTACATAACGTCGTTGCCACCGTCATTTACGTCGGTGGTCGTTACGATGTCGAGGGTCGATGAATCGGGATCCAGAACGACCAGTGTACCGCCGTCGAGGTGAGTGGCTACATCGTGCCTGTCCTCTATATTGTCGGACACCAGTACATAGTCGAATAGGCCGTTGTCGCCGAGCATCCAGTCATCGCCCGCGCCGGATTCTATCAGAGGCAGATCGGTCTCGGGCGATTCGCCGTAGAGTTCGTCGTCGTCGACGCCGCCGAGAATCTTGTCGGTAAGATCGTGGCCCTCGATGTGGTCAGAACCGCCCATTGAAGGCTCGATCGTACGGATTACGGTAACTGCATTGTCGAAGAAGGTCATCTGGCCGCCGTCGCCGATCAGTACGTCGGTGCCGGGAACAGGTGCGGCATCCAGCGTGCCGTCAATGACCTCGCCAGTTGCGAACAGTTCGGCGTAGAAGTCGCCGAAGATATTGTCATCAGCGGAGCCACCCATGACTATGTCGGATTCTTCGTTGCCGTATACTATGTCATCTCCGCCGAGAACGCCTGTATTGAACGTTTCAATGAGGTCGAGCGTATTCGGGTCTTCGTCACCCGAGCCATAGATACCGTCAGAGGGTGCGACATCGTATCTGAGCCGTCCTTCGTCGCCGATTATTATATCGTCGCCTGGCGTTCCGACAAGGTCAACTGTCTCGCTTTCGCCGATCAGTATGTCGCCGTCGACGCCGCCCAGGATGATATCTTCCATATCGTTGCCCTGGACGTAATCTGAACCGCCGTCGGTCTCGAGCAGATCGAGGGTTTCTATCAGGGTAACCAGACCGTTCACATAGACAACGTGGCCCTGGTCACCGATTATCGTGTCGTCACCGGGCGAGTCGTACAGACCGTCGATAACGCCGGATCCGGGAGCGGTTTCGTAGTTGTCGCCGATTATATCGTCGTCTGCCGAACCGCCGAGAGCTACATCATTGTAAGCGTTGCCGAATATACGATCCCGGCCGCCGAGCACCGTCACCTCGTCGGTCGCATAGGTGTTTGTAGTAATCAGGTCAAGGGTGGTCAAACCGACGCCATCCACATCGTAATCGACTTCGCCGTTGTCACCGATGAGTATGTCCTCACCGTCATGGACGCTCGGTGCCGCAGCATCGCCGTGAAGCACATCGACGCCGCCATCGTTGACTCCACCGAGTATAACGTCGTTATCGGCGTTGCCTTCTATGAAGTCGGCGCCTCCGGTAGCTTCCTCGTCGTCGGTCGTCTGGATGAGGTTGATTCCGCTACCGAGGGCGTACAGCGTGGCGAGAACATGTCCGGAGAGGAATATTTCCCCGTTGTCGCCAATCAGGACATCCTTGCCGTCCGCGGCGCCGTTATTCGCAGCAACGTCGTCGCCGTAGATTGTGTCACCGTCAACGCCACCGATAATCGTATCGTTACCCGCATCGCCGGAGATGTTATCGACACCACCCAGAATAACACTCGGAGTGTCCGGGTTATCGTAGGGCAGCGACCTGATAAGGTCGAGCGTCGTCAGGTCTGAATCGCCGCCATACGCGAAATCGAGCTGTCCGTTGTCACCCAAAATCACGTCGTCATCGTCATTATTTCCTGGCGTCGCCGCGTCGCCGTAGATTGTATCTGTTTCGTTATTATTGACTCCGCCGAGAATCACGTCAGTCTGTGCGTTACCTTCAATGTAGTCGCCGCCGCCTGTCGTATTCAGGACATCGGTAGTCTCGATCAGGTTAACGCCGCTGCCGAAGGCATTCAGTCGAGCCGTCACGCCGGGGGTGAAGTCGATATGTCCGTTATCGCCGATCAGGATGTCCTCGCCGTCAAGCTCGCCGGCCGTCGCGGAGGCGTCATCGCCGTAGATGGTGTCTGCGTCCGTGCCGCCGATGGCAATATCGTTGCCTTCGTTACCCGAAATGACATCCGTACCACCGATGCTGTGGGAGAGGCTCTCCACCTCATCCAGCCAGACATCGCGTGGATCTTCCGGCGTGTCCGTGTTGGGGACGAAGAGCATTACGCCGTTGTCTCCAACGAGGAAGTCGTTGCCGGTGTCGCCGAAGAGGTTATCTGGGTCGTTGTTATAGCCGCCGAGGATGATGTCATCATTGGCATCGCCGTGGATAGTATCACCGCCGCCGATATCGTCGTACGTCGTCCGTACGCGGTTCAACGATGCGGGTACGAAGTCACCCCGCACCGGACCATCCTCTCCGCCCACCTCCACAGGTGTGTAATCCAGTCGGCCGTGGTCGCCGAAGATCGTGTCGTCGCCGTCGTTTCCGTTGATTGTGTCATCAGCAGCGCCACCGAAAATCCGATCGTTACCCTCATTACCGATGATGACGTCGTCATCACCTACAAGCGGGTCAATTGCCATAATTAAGACCGGATCACGCTTCACACCATCGGTTTGATCTTCGGGTATCAGCGAGATCCTATATTTGGTCGGGTTGGCCTGCGGATCAATCGCGTCGAAGTCCGTTATCGGGTTGTACGGGTCAGGTACGACCTTCACTGGTGCATACAGGATATGCTCGGAACCGACGCCGACGGAGGTTATGTCGATGGCCGTGTCGGCAAGGGCATCGGCCTTGGAGGTGGCGAGTTTGATCGTCGTGGTGTCGACCACGATCACATAGTACGTGGTCATGTCCGTTAAGCCGCCGATGCTGGTGCCGCCGCCGTTAGTGTAGATGATGGGATCGCCGTCGATAAAGGTGTGTCCTGTGATGGTAATCGTATCAGCGCCCGGAGTCACGTCCGATGCGCCGTTGATGACGGTCCAGTGATTCTCGTCCTCGAGGTCCCAATCCGGTGTGAAGGTGAGGGTATCCGAGTCGTTGTCCGTAATCAGGAGCCGCTGGGCGAAGCCGCGGCCGTCCGGAGTGGAGAACATGAAGCCTTCGAGGCCCTGCATGTCGATGGTCTGCACCGGGAAGCTGCCGTTATCATCCGTCAACGTATTGATCGTGTAATCGTCAAGATACTGCGGGTCAAGCAATTCCCGTGCAAGACCGAGCAGGGTTACAATCTTGCCGGCTTCGTTGACGTATTCGACGCGGCCGCGGTCGCCGAAGATAATGTCGTCGCCGGAGCCGCCCGTAAGCTCGTCCTGTCCGGCCCCGCCGAAGATGACCAGCGGGATGTCGGATGTCGAGCCGTCGACGACGTCACGGCCGGATTGAGCGTTAACAGCGATCGGGCCGTCCCAGTCCGCGTGGATACGGTAGGCGACGGTGTCGTCGAGGTTTGAATTCCAGGAGGAGCTGACCGTCACGGTGGTGGCGTCATTGGCGATGATTTCTCGCTTAGTGCCGACACCAAGCTCACCTTCGCCGTCGATGATCTCGATCACATGCCCCGCCAGCTCATTTTCGGCAAATCCACTGAAGTTGCCGACGAGTACATTAAGGTCGCCGATCTCCTCCAGCGTCGGATCGGCCAACACCAGTGCTTCCATGGCCGCGAGGTCGCTAGCTGAAATCGCACCTGCGTACGTCTGCGAGCCGAGGACCCGGTATTTGCTCGTGCCGTCGAGCGTGACATCCCAGTCCTTCTCGAGGGTCAGTTCCGTTTCCGTATTGGAGGCGATTACTCGCTGCTGGCCGACGCCTTTACCGCCGGTGATCTCGACTAAGAAGCCGACCAGGTCTTTGCCGTTGAACGTGGTGTTGGCAAAGGCCGCGCTGCTGTCTTCCAGTGTGTTGGAGGATTGATCGGTGACCGTTCCGGCGTAAAGCTCCCCAAGCACGCCTTGGAGCGTGAGATTGACAATATCGCCGTCTATTTCTCCATCCAGATTGAGATCAAGGGCTGGCTCGTCGCCCGTGTTGATGATTGTCCAGGTCTGGTAGCCATCAGATCTTACGTGCGTGTCTTCCACGGTGAAGTTATCAACACCGTCGCCGAGGTTAATCTCGACCACCTCCATGTCACCGTAGGTAATGCCGCGCGGATGCCACACACCGCCCAGGAAGAGGTCCTGGGCCGCCATGCCGAAGCCGCGGAGCCACTTACCATCCTGATTGGTTACGAAGCTCTCGACGATGCTGTTGCCTGCGTAGCCGATCGTGGTCGAATCTGTCAGCCAGCCGGCCCGCGATTCCACTTCGTTGTCGGCCTGGCTGTCCTCGTTATAAACGAACAGGTAGTCGATCTTCTCCTCCTCAATGGCGAAGAAGTTTGGACTCATCTCCGTGATCGTATACTCGGTTATCATGTCATAATCATCGACATCGTCATCGAACTTAGCCCATGACTCCGTCAAATCCCATGCCTCGTTCAGTGTCAGCGTGACCGTGTCTGTGCCGCTGTTATAGACTGCATCAACGATCTGACGGAATTGTCCGATCTCCTCGATGAAGACGTCCGTCTTGATGATGCCGTCGGCAAGGGTGATGGTCATCATCTCATCGACAAGAGCATCAGCAATCTCCTGCTCTGTGGCTAAATCTTCGATTAAGTCGTTGACCTCATCGTTGAGTAATTGGGCCCCGTCGAACAGCGGTTTTTTATCCACTGTCATGGTAGTGCCGTCTATGCCTACGCTTTCAACTGTATCGGTCTCAGGCATGTAGTTGGTCTCATAGTGGAGCATGGTCGGCTCGAAGTCGACGATGGAGCCGTTGCCGCCCTCACCGTAGAGATAGAGCGGCCCTTGAATACCGCTTATCGTGTGGGGCTCAGGTGCAAAGACCTGGGTGTCGTCACCGTCAGAGTAGTCATCGGCAACCGCAGTGACATATACGGTCTGTGCCGTATCCCAGTTGGCGGGGGTAAACTTAAGTGTTACGGTGCCGTCACCGTTATTGACCGCATCCGGATGCGTAGAACTCGCCCAGACCTGCTCGCCCCAGCGAATGACCTTGCCGGAGGAGGTCTTTGTTATCTGCGGATCCACAAGGATTTCAACATCGAAATCCGGCTTCTGGGTCAGGACTACGTCGTAAGAATCCACCCACGGATTGTCGCCGTTGACGACGATTTCATATTTGCTGGTGGCGTCGGGGTTGGTGTCCCAGTCCTCAGTTACGGTAAGGATCGCACCTATGAACGAGAGCTGGCTGGTGATTTCTCTGACCTGGCCTGCGCCGGTTCCTTCGGTGATTCTGACGTGGTAACCGGCCATGTTCCAAGGGTCGAAGAAGCCCCAAAAAGCTTTGCTGTCATACAGCGTGTTGTTGGTGGCGGATGTCACTTCTCCTCCGATTTCGATTACATCGGTCCCGTCGCCGGTCTCCGTAATCTTGACTTGCGGCACCTCGTCGTCGGCGATGTTAGTGAGGTGTGGCTTGACGAAGCGGCCGTTGTAGCCGATGATGTCGAACTGGTATGTCACGTCAACCTGAGTACCGACCGCAAGCTCCTCGTAATCGCCGCCCGCGGTGAGGAACACGATCTTGTTGCTGATAATCTCGTAGAATTCGGCGGGCCGTACATCGCCGTCGACCTTGACTTCGGAGACGATGGGGTCCCCGCCGGAGTCGAGGGCGGGCCGGTTGAGCAGGCCAACATAGGCCGCGGTTTCGCCGTCGATGGCCCCAATAATAATGGTGTCCTGATAGCTCGCCGAGGACAGGCGGTCGGAATCGCCACCTGTTGAGGTAAACGTAATCAGCCCGTGGTGGAAGCCTTCGCGGATGCCGTCGTTAACAGCGGTTATCGTAACGGTCTGGACGTCGTTCCAGTCATCGAGGTCTCCATCGTCCTTGTCGAAGACAAGGGAGGTGTCGGAGAAGCTGACCTGGCCGTCGAGGCTGCTCAGGGTGACGGTGACGTCGGACGGGCTCGGGCCTGTAGGCTCACGGGTCAGCACGATATCGATCGTGTCCGTCGCGCCATTCTCGAACAGCTCTGTCGAGTCATCCGACGGGGTTACGGTCACGTCCGCTTTTTCGTTGTCGTGGACAAGGACGGTGATCGCCCGGTGTGCTTCAATATCGCGAGTAATCTTGTACATGCTGGCCGGACCAACCTGGCTGTCCTCACACCCGCGGAACTTACCGTCGAGGATGAGGGTGTCGGGGATGGGAACATCGAACTCATCCTTCTTAAATCCCAGGATGCGCATAGATTGGCCGGCGCCGGGGCCGTCGGTTATCCGCAGGATCTTGCCGACAAGGGCATCAGTGAATGGCTCAAACAGGTCTGTTTCTGCGTTTCGTGGGTTTGCGTCGACAAACTCGGTCGTGTATTTTGTCGAATCAACCGGATCCTTGATGGCAGCTACCAAATCCGGCTCGCCCTCGATGCCGACCCCTGTTGTTACCACATGATTGATGAAACCGGTCTGGTCTCCTTCGATGGCGTCGTCGTCGTAGTCAACGATCGGATTGCTGGCACTGACCCGAACTTCCTGCGGGGTAAACCAGTCGAAGGGAGTGAATACCAGCGAGATGGTCGTGCGGTCAGGAGCGAAGTTTTCTTCCGTTGGACTGGAGAGCTGGAACAGCTTGGATTTGCGCTCCTCCTGGTCGAGTGTCTGAACCGGCGCATTGACCTGGACGGTTACCGGGGCAATTGGCGCCGCGGAAAGCACAATGTAATAGGAGTCATACGGGCCGCCCTCGGTGATCACCGTCGAGCCGTCCGGCTCGCTGATAACAACCACCGCCTCCTCGTTGTCGGCGATATTCGCCGATATGCCGGCAATAATAGTCTCGTCGTAACTTGTGCCGGTATTCTCGATCTCATGGGTAATGATACCGCTGTGTCCCCGGAGGTCATTGCTGATGATCGGCGGCGTCGGCCCGGACATGTTGAAGGTATCGCTGCCCAAGCCACCGTATAACTCAGTCATGAAGTCCTCGCCCGTGCTTAGGACGTAGAACCGGTCGTCACCCTCAGCGCCGTCCACCGACAGAGATTCGATATTGACAAAGTTGACGTTCAGGCCGGCGCCAAAGACCCCGTCCCGGGTAACAACGAAATCGTCGCCGAATTCGGTGCCGATGATGATAACCCGGTCAAAGCCGTCGCCACCGTCGATATTGACCGGTGCGTTCATGGCGTATTGGATAAGGTCGACTCCGGCGCCGCCGGAAACGTCCGTACGGTCACGGAACGGTTCCTGGGAGCCTGCAAGCGCGAAGGCCTTGATGAGGAAGGTGTCATCGCCGTCCTCACCGAACAGCGAGAGCACAGCTTTGTTGTGGAAGACGGTGAAGTAGTCATTGCCAACGCCACCATAAATCGTCATAGGCTGGTTGATGCCGTCGCTCAACCAGCCGACAGTCGTCTGGATGGTTGCGAAAACGTCTTCGGGCTCAACATGGTTGTACAAGTAGGCGCAAACATCACGCGGCGAATGGTAGAGCTGTCCGACCTGGAAGGTGTCCTCTCCTTCGTTACCTTCCAGTGTGGTGTCGGTGCCCACATCGTCCGATGCGAAGTGGTCATTGCCCAGCAGACCGGAGATCAGCATCCGTTCAAGACCGAGTCCGCCATCCACGCTCCAGTAGTTGATTCGTTCTGCGTAAGGCGCGTCATTCAGCAACGCAACAAAGGACAAGCCTGTTGATGACGAGCTCTTGCGCAGCAGGAATATATCGTCGAACAGCGTACCCTTCACGCGCATGATATCTCTTTGAGTTGAGCTGTCACCGCTATCGTGGGCGCTGATGATGCCGTCGTTATCGGCCCCATGCAGGCGAATCCGATACGTATCGTCGCCCCATTGGCCGTCGAGTAAGTCAGAACCCATACCCGAGCGGATGTCATCGTCCCCTTCAACATCAGTGCCGGGCTGGCTCGACTTGGTTACGCCGAACAGATATAAGTAGTTGGTTAGCGTGTTGTTGCCGTAAACGGTCGGGTTCCAGACCGGTACGAATACGTGGGAGGCGCCGCTGCCGACAGCGGTGATATCGCGCGCGTTTCCATTCCAGGCGTCCAGCTTGCTGTCGGCCAGCTTGATGGTCGTGAGGCTCGTGACGATCACATAGTACGTGTCGCCTTCGACGAGGCCGCCTATGGGATTACCACCGCCGGCGTTGTACTTGAATGCCTGGCCGGACAAGAAGCCATGCGTCCCGAGCGTGATGGTGTTCGTAGTTGTATTCACAGCGCTGGCCCCGTTGAAGAGCGGCGATGTGCCCGAGATGTCCTCGAAGCCGCGGTCGCCAAAGACGACGTCGTTGCCGGCGCCGCCGTCAAGGATGTCGTTGCCGCTGCCGCCGTGGATCCAGTCGGGGTCGCCTTCGCCAAAGATCGTATCGTTGCCGCCGTCGCCGTCTATGGTGTCGGCACCTGCGCCGCCGTAAATCTTGTCGTCTCCGGTGGCGCTGCCGGTGTCGTTGTCGGCGTCACCGAAGATGGTGTCGCGTCCGGCTTCGCCGTAGATGAGGTCGCCGGTTTCGGTGCCCGTATCCTGGGAATCGAACTTACCGGCAGTCGCCGCGCCGTCACGGTCGCCATAAATGGTGTCACCACCTTCACCACCGAGGATGATGTCGGCTTCGCTTCCACCGTAAATGGTGTCTATGCCTTCTTCACCGTACAGGACGTCTTTTCCGTCGCCGCCGTCTATGACGTCGTTGCCTGTGCCGCCGAAGATGACGTCGATGTCGGCGCTGCCGATGAGGATGTCGCTGCCGCCTTTCGGGTCAATCCGGTCGCGTTGGGTACCTGTGATGGTGGTCAGGGTGTGTTCGGTGCCGGAGCCGGCGGTGAGATTAATAGGCTCATCGTCGTCGACATCCTTGGGTGAGGCGGCCAGTTGGATGGTATCGACGTCTTGTACGATCACGAAATAGGGTGTGCCGTCGCTCAGACCTCCTACCGCGGTACCCCCGCCGTCGTTGTAGACGACAACCTGGCCGGTCCTCAGACCGTGTCCGGTAAGGGTGAGGGTCTCTGCGCTGGCATTCACGTCGGTGGCGCCATCGAAGCTCTTGAACGTCAGTTTCCCGCCGTCGCCGATGATGATGTCTTTGTCGGAACCTCCGGAAACGCTATTATCATCATCGCCATAAATAGTATCTACTCCGCCGCTGCCAAATATAATGTCGTTACCACCTTCACCGTAAATGGTGTCGTTGCCGTCCTCAGTTGGGTTGAAGAAGGCGGTGATAGATTCGGTGGCAATGCGACCGTTATCACCGAAAATAATGTCGTTGCCGCCGCCTCCATAGATGGTATCGTTACCCTTGAGGCCGTATATAATGTCATCGCCGCTTCCACCGATGAGCGTGTCGTCGCCTTCGCTGCCCGTAATGACCGCAGCTCCCGATGCGCTGGCGGGACCTAACTTGATCGTGTCATTACCCACACCGCCGTCGATTTCAAATGTGATCGCATCCTGGTCCATACCGGTCGCATTAAAGGTATCATCACCTTCACCGCCTTTGAAAATGACCTCCCCAGTACTGCTCATAGAGTATTCCTGCCAGTGGTCCCACAGACCAGGAGCTCTGACAAAGACGCTTCCGCCTGGCGAATCCTGTTTGATTTCGAAATTCTCTGCGATATCGTTGATGTTGCCGTTAAGCCTCTGATCAGCGTACGGACCTGCGTTAATCTGCAGGTCGCCACCATCCAGCTCGGTGGCCAGGATTGGCGGACGTGTAAAGGGAATGTCGAACTCGAGAATCGTGATTTCCGGCGTGATGTTCCAGCGTTTGTCGATCTCGAAGAGGAACAGATCGATCTTGAGGAAGGCAAAGAGCTTTGCGGTAATCTCGCCGTGGACGTCAAAGATCGCCAGTGGGGCCAGGGCGGGCACGCCATATTCCCATTCGTTGACGATATTGCCGATGAGCTCCTTGATGCGGACTCTGCCGTCCCGGTCAGGATCGAACAGATCGAAGTCGATTTCTATGAACACACCGCCGCCCACGCCGGCTCTGGCTACACCGAGGTTAATCTCCGCTGCGGCCCACAGGCCACCGTTCAACACCAGCTCAGGCACGTCAGTACCGAAATCACCCGTGGCCAGGTCAGTGTCGCTGACATAGAAGCCGTCAAACAGCAAGAGCGGATTGCGGAAATCGCTTTCAATAAACTCCTGTATACCGAGGGTGTCATAGCCAAACGCGAAATCGATAGTGGCACCGAATTCCACGTTAATGGAAACACCGAGCGGTCCCCAGATGGAGAAGAACTGGCTCCACTCGAACTCGAATACAAGGGGTTCCATGTCATAGGTCACCAATACGGCGGGTCTGCCCATAAGCAACCCGAGCACCTGCATCGGGTCTTCGATAATCGGGAAGGCCCATGGGTTTACTTTCCCCCCGGATTCGCTTGTCAGGTCGCCCATAATATCCGCCGCCTCGCCCGCTAAGGCACCGAGGGCATCACTGAACCAGTTGTCTCCGAAGATGTCTCCGATATATCCCGTAACCGTATCAAATGCGGCACTTAGATCGAAATCGGAATTCCACAAGTCGCCCCCAGCGCCCCCAAGAGTATCGAATACGTCCCCAGACGAATATACGCTTCCCCCGTTTTCTATATCTGTCCCTCCATCGTAAATGGGTAGATTGTCCAAAATAGTGATCTTCAGGGAACCAACTTCGTCTGGATCCGGAATTTTGTTGATTAGAGTAATAATATCAGCGATTGCATAAATAAGACCCGGATCGATCTGGCCATAAGCCGCAGCAAGATCCAGAGGTGTTATATTGAGGCCAAAGTCACTGAGCACCGGGAATGGGGTGGTGATAAAGTCGATAAGCGGCTGGATAGGTTCGGTGATCTCCTGGACCTCGCCCACGATGGGTCCGAGGACATCGCTGACAAACGAGCCCAGATCGAGAGTGATATTCTGGAATCCGACATATTTAAGGCTGTTTTGTAAAGCCGTACCGATATTAGTGAAGTCAGTGAAAAAATCGCTTAGTTCAGGGTTACTTGAATTAAATCCGCCAGGCCCCGAAATGCCCCAATCCAGGATAAAGTCTGCACTAACTTTGGGGAACCCGGAGGCCGCACTCGACCCGACCACGTCGGAGCTGAGCCCCAGCTCAAGGTTAAGGTCAATAATGGCTTCAGCGGCAATTCCGAACCCGATATCGATTTTGCCGAGTTCCGTAAAGGTCAGCTTGTCAGCATCATCGCCGGTTGCCCCATCTTCTTCGATGTTGACTGCAAAGGCCAAGCCAAGGTCAACTTCATTAACGGCGGCGGTGAGCTGCAGGAATCCGAGCGTTCCGGTCAGTGTTGTGTCACCCAGTTCGACAATCAAAGAAGCTGTCAGCTCATTCTCGTCTGAGATGTCTAAATAGAAACCATCCTGGAAGCTTATTCCGAATCCAAAGTCAAGGTCCCATTCGATCTTGACGCTGACGTCCCCGTCAGCCTCGATTCCCAGCCCAGGGACACCCACATCAAAGCCGAAATCCGTACCAAAATCATATGTATCTCCGATACTCATGTTCCATTGAACGTAGGTATCTTCCAAATCAACACTGTCTTCGCCGGGGTCGGGATCGACGTATCTGTCGAGATTCGTGGTCAGCCCGATAAGCTTGTTACTTTCTGCGCCATAGTAACCTTGGAAGTCCTCGAAGTCAGGATCTCCAGATTGTGGTACATTGTCAGTCTCCTGAAGCAGGCCACCGAGAATATCATACAAAAATCCGGAAATGATATTCTTGTCCGCGTCGGCAAAATCCTTGGCCGCGTTCTCGACCTCTTCGATAAGTTTGCGCAGAGGCTCAACAAAATCTTCCCGGAAATCTTCGATGAAATCGGCTCCCTCAGTAAATGGGTTACCTATCACAGGCAGGCTCAGGCCGCTGAATATCTCGGTATCCAGCAGGTACTGGATACCCTCCAGGAACATGTCGATGCCGTCCACTGCCAGCAGAATGTTGTCGAAAAGGTTGAACTGGTTGGCAAAGTCAAAGTTCTTGATTTTATTGATCACATCGGCCGCATTCAGAACAATGGAGTCGGCCGGTGCTGGAAGCTGGCCGGCATCAGTGATGAGTTCAAAATTGGCGATATTCGCCAGATTTCCAGGACTTACCATATCATCATCCGTTAAGGTAATATTGCCTACATATGTCGATTCCATCGGGAAGAAGGTGGGCAGTGTCCCCTCGATTGTACCGGTTATTTCGGTGTCAAAATTGTCTAAGTCAAACAATACATCGCCGATTTTTGCTTTATTGTCAGTATTATCTTTGTCATCATTCACATTAACGGAGAACGTACCGCCTATCGAAATCTCGCTGTCATAGTCCGGGTGGTTTTGGATGAACAGGCCAAAGGGCCCGAGAGACGCCCAGAAGCTCAGATTTTCGCCGCTGGCGGAAATCTCGGCCTCTACGCCCGTGGTGTCATAGATGTAGATATCACCTAAATTCAAAGGATTTGAAACTCCAAGATCGATACCGAAATCAAGGTTGGCTGTGAGTGAGCCGGACGCATTCAAGTCGGCGGAGCCGCCCAGACCGATCGGGCCGCTTAAGCCCGGGATACTAAGAGAACCCAAGTCGAGGAACTCAGGTATATCTACACCGAGCGATTCGTTGAAACTAATATCAAGGCCAAGCTCGAATTTAAGTAAATTATCAATACCGTCGAGCGACAGTATAGACGGACCGGAAATGGGAAGACCGAGTGCGTTTCTAAGTTTGGCTTCAACGAGCTGGATGGTTCCGGCTGGATCGCTCGTAATCTCATCCAGGGCCGTGGTGAGCTTATCCGCCAGGCTCAGCAGGTCGCTCGCACTTTTGTTGATTAGAGGAATCTTCTGATCTAAGAATTCCAACCCTTCGATACCTTTTAAGAAATTGAGGAGGTCGGATAGGGCATCAAGGATGTTGCTGAAGGAAATGTCCTCGAACTTGAGCAGGTCAGCCACATCGGGCAAACTCGGGAATGTCACGACGATCGCAGGCGGCGTGGGCGCGGTCACGGAGGTAATGGTGGAGCCGGTCAGCACATTGCTGACGAGGTCGACGGTGGTGTTGGTGAGTCGGTGGTTCGCGCCGGAGCCGGCCGCCGTCAGGTCGATGGCGATGTCATCGTTGGCATTTGCGAAGGTGTCGGCGAGCTTGACGGTGGTGCCGTCGATGACAATGACAAAGTAGGTGGTGCCGTCGCTGAGCCCGCCGATATCGCTGTCGCCGCCGTTGGTGTAGACGACGCCATCGCCGGTTATGAAGGTATGGGCGCCGATAGTAAGGGTGTCGGCGCCGGTGTTCGGGCCCGCGGCGCCGTCAAAGGTGACGGTGCCGTCGGTCGAGCTGGCCTGCACTTCGGCGGGCACGGTCGAGGAGCCGAGGTTAATCTTGACGACTGTTCCGGTGGTGAAGGTCGATGTTCGGTCGCCGCTGATGGTGAAGGTGTTGGAATCGACGCGGTTCAGGTTCGAGAAAGTCGTCTCAGCAAAGGGGTTGCCGATACTGTTGACTGTCAAGAGGACTTGCGGGTTGGTCCCCAGCGAGATGAGACTGAGGTCGGGCCGGAGGATGACGTCGAGGGTCATGCTGCCCGATCCGTCGAACTCGGGTACCTCAAGGAAATCGGTGATATTGCCCAGAGCTTCGAAGAGCTCGGAGAGGAGGATCTTGCCGTCCTGTGGCGTATAGCCGGGCTCTATGAATCCTGTGCTTATGTTGCCGTTGAGGCTGCCGTTGCCGACCAGGTCGATGCCGACGAAGCCCAGGCTGGCGGAAGCCTGCACGCCTTTGATGTTGCCTGTGCCGCCGGTGGTGCTGGTCGTTCCAGGAGAGGTATCGAGGTAGGCGCCGTGCGTAGTCGGGTCAATCGAGGTAATCCGGTAGCGGTCGATCGTGAATCCGGCGCCTGCAGTGATATCGAGGTAAGTGCCTACATGCTCGTCAGTGAAGTGTTGATTGAGGCGGTGGTTGGTCCCGGAGCCAACGGCGGTGAGATCGATGGGGGTGTTGGCGTTGGCGGCGTTGAGGGTCTCGGCGAGCTTGACTTTGGTGCCGTCGACGTAAATGACGTAGTAGGTTGTGCCGTCGGCCAGCCCGCCAATGTCGGTGCCGCCGCCGCTGGTGTAGACGACCTCGTCGCCGGTCTGGTAGGTGTGGGTGCCGATGGTGAGGGTGTCATTTCCAGGGGTGGGTGCGGTGGCGCCGTCGAAGGCGACGAAGGCGGTGACTAAGTCGTCCTCGCTGCCGTCGATGGTGATGTTGGTGAAGTTGGTGGCGGGTGTGCTGACATCGAAGGAGGCGTAGAGGGGATCCATCACGGTCAGGGAATGCTCGAGTCCGGAGCCGGCAGTGGTTAGATTGATAGCGGTGTTGGCCTGGGCATTGGCGGATGTGGTCGCCAGCTTGATGGTGCTCGAGTTGACGACGATGGCGTAGTAGGTGGTGCCATTGGTCAGGCCGCCGATGTCGGTCCCGCCGCCGTTGCTGTACTCGACGGCGCGGCCGGTGGCCAGGCCGTGGTTAACAAAGTTGTTGATAGTGTCGCTGGCGGTGCTGACGTCACCGCTTCCGAAGGTGATGTCCAGGTTTTCGATGAAGAAGCGGCCGGCCAGGCCTGCGCCCACGAGGGCGCCACCGTCGATGATACCGTCGCCGTCGGCGCCGTCGACATCGCCATCGAGGTCGAAGTCGCCGCTGGGATCAATCTTCAGGATGCCGAGGCGGATTGCGACGGGGGAGGCGTTGGTCGGCTGTACATAGAACACCGGCGTGCCGTCCACGCCGGTCCAGGTCTTGTCTTCGAGTTTCAATCCGGAGTCGTCGTCGTTGATTTCGACACCGACATCACCGAAGGTCATGCCGTAGTAGTCGTTGATGTCGGAGTCGCCGGCGAAGTTGAGGGCGCCGATGTTGCCGCCGGTCTGGTCGACGATCTTGGAGATGACGTCGCCGATGGTGGTGGCCCCGTTCAGGTTGATGATGTGTTGCGACCCGTTGGTGAGCTTAATGATGAAGTCGTTCGAGTTGGCCGTCTGGCCATTTGTAAAGCCGAGGTCGTCGAAACCAACCCCGGACCCGTTGACGGTGAATCCCGCGATCGGATTCACGGTCAATGTGTGGGCCGATCCCGTGCCGGCTCCTGTGAAGTTGATGTTGTTCCCCGCCAGCGCATCCGCTTCCGAGGTCGCTAACTTTACCGTATTTGCATCCACGGCGATGGCATAATACGTAGTGCTCGCCAACCCGTTGATTACGGTGCCGCCGCCAGGGCTGTAGTCCACCGCGCGCCCCGTTACCAGGCCGTGGTTGGTGATAGTGATCGTGTCATCAGTGATGTCCACGTCTGTGGCGACGTCAAAGGTATGCTCGTCCGAGTACGCGTTAAGGACCAGGCGGTCGCCCTGAGAGAGGATCTCGACCAGGTTGGTGAGATTCGCCATAAGGGGCGTAGTCGTCGGCAGGCCCAAAACAGTGTCCGCCGGATCTCCACCCGCCACAGTCAACTCAAACTTCACCACTGATTCGTCGTCCGCGGTCAGTCGGATGCGGTTTGTTCCTTGGTTCTCATAGCGCTCGGCTGTGATCAGGCCGGCCAGGACCGTTGTGCCAATCGCCCGGTTGATGTCGTCGATGAGGTGTTTGAAGGTTGAGTTGACCGTGTCCGTCAGGCGGTGATCCGCGCCGGCTCCGACCGCCGTCAAAACGACGGCGAGGTCTGCGTTGGCATTGGCGAAGGTATCGGCGAGTTTGATGGTCGTGCCGTCAACCACAATGACATAATAGGTGGTGCCATTGGTCAAGCCGACGATGTCCGTGCCGCCGCCGCTGGTATAAACCACTTCGTCGCCCGTCAGGAAGGTATGCGCACCAAGCGTGATTGTGTCGTCGCCGGTATCCGGGGCCGTAGCGCCGTCAAACGAAGCGACGGTCACGTTGGGCGCGTCCGTCAGGTGGTGGCCTGTGCCCGCGCCGGCCGCCGTCAGATCAATGGGCGAGTTGGCGTTGGCATTGTTCAGCGTATCGGCGAGCTTGATGGTCGTGCCGTCAACCACGATGACATAATACGTGTTGCCGTCGGCCAAACCTTCGATGTCCGTGCCGCCGCCGCTGGTATAAACCACTTCGTCGCCCGTCAGGAAGGT